>JAGQWZ010000031.1 GCA_020436835.1 Saprospiraceae bacterium
CAGGGAAGATTTAAAACAACTATAGCATCCGTGTTAAAACCCAGATCTTTTTCCAGCATATATTTGATTTGCTTTCCTACAATCAGGGTAGAGATAATGAAAAACTGGGCTACGCAAAACTGGAAAACAATTAGCCCCTGCCGGATATTGGTCTTACCCAGCACATGTGATACTCTCCCATATAAGGCATCTGTTGTTTTAAATTTGGAGATGATTGTTGCCGGGTATAAACTGGCGAGAATTGTGATGAGCACCCATAGGACGGAGAGGAATATCAAATTTTGCCAGGAAATCAATTCTACCGAAAAACCCATTGGGAAAAAATCATCAAAATACCTGGCACCAAGGTCAGCTAAGGTCAAAGACAGCAGTATAGCGAATAAGGTAAGCAGCGCGGTTTCTCCCATATACTGAAAAATTAGTGAAATGCGGGTGCTTCCCAACGTCTTGCGTATCCCAATATCCTGAGCTCGCAATGTCGCTTTTGCCGTCTCCAAATTGACAAAATTGATCGCGGCAATTATAATCAGCAGTACACTGACCAACAGGAAAATGCTTAATGTTTTTCTGCTGGCCGGTGACCAGCGTGTCGAATCAAATATCCCCAGATTAGCATTATAATGCAGCTCGGAAAGTGGCTGAAGCCGGTATTTGTGCTTCCAGTCCTCATCCGGGCTACTTGCCCGGTATAATTCATCCAAAGGTCCGAATTGAGATTCAATCTGGACAGCCTCAACCCCTGGCAGTAATTTTATAAATAATTGAGAACTACTATTTGTATTTGCCCATCCTTCCAAATCAATCTGATTCTTCAGACGGGAATCCGTTGCGGTAGAAAGTGAAATAAAATCCTGAAAAATGAAATCTGTGTTTTCATCCGGCAAGGATACTATTCCGCTAACGGTCACTTCGATAGAATCACGATAAATTAGAACACGATCTATCGCATCCAAAGGATCTTCTACCGAAAAGTACTTTTTAGCTTTCGCTTCTGAAAGGATCACTTGAAAGGGTTCGGATAGAAAAGCTTCCTGATTATTGCTGATCCAGGTATAACCTCCAATGGTTTTGAAATAATCCGCATCAGTAAAAATCACATCTCCCTGGTTTTTGAAGACTTTGGGAGTAGCTGATTCATCTTTAACCTTAACATCACTCGTCAGATTAAAAAAAGCCGTTGCTGATTCAATCCCGGTAAATTCCCCTTTTAATTTAGCCGCCGCTGGTCCTGGGACCCCCCGGTTGACGCCTTCAAAAACGCCTGAAAACTGAGAATAAACCCGGTATATCCGATCATAATTGGGCCGAAATTTGTCAAATCCCGATTCATACTGATACAATAAAAATAATACGACACAAACACTTATACTGGTGGCCAACCCAACAATGTTAATAATGCTGTGCCAGCGATTCTTCAGCAGGGTACGCCAGGCTACTTTAAAATAATTACGGATCATTACTCATTGAGTTTCTAAATAATCAAAAAAAATCAATTTCATCCTATTTACCGCGATTCAAATCATGGGATCAACAAGAGCTACCCTCAACTGGGGGTACCGCCGTCAACACTGAAACACCAGGTGCAGTCAGTATGCGGAGGAAAAAACATCCCACGACCAAATTAAGCCTATTATACAAACATGGTTTAACCCGTTTACGTACAAGATAAAACATCAACGAAGGGACCATCAGGTCAGATAACAAATGACACATAGAGGTACTAAGATGATTGCGAAACATCACAATTGATTTATTAGATGAATACCATAATTCTCCTGGCAATAACCTATTCATTCCGTAAAGAATTGACAGGATTTGTCCGAGCTGCCCGAAAGCCATGATAAGCAATCGTCAGCAGTGAAATGAGCATGATCAGAAATCCCGATAGAAAAAACACCCAGGCCCGAACCGAAATTCCATATGCAAAACTCTCAAGCCATTGATCCATTATTAGCCACACTACCGGTACCGCAATTAGAAATGACAGTAATAAGAGAAATAGAAAATCACGTGAAAATAAAAAGATCAGATCCGGTATCGAAGAGCCCAGGATTTTCCGGATACTAATTTCTTTTGTACGCTTACTTAAGCTCAGAGAAATCAGACCAAAAAGCCCAAAGACCGTTATGATAATGGCCATTAGAGTAGCTATGCGCGTCACTGCACTCCAACGATCTTCTGCCTCATATTGCCGCTGAATATCCTCATCTAAAAAATAAAATTCAAAGGGCCTTTCCGGATTGACTTCCTGCCATGCCTTCTTTAGATGGAAAACCGTATTTGATATATCGTTTGTATTTAGTTTGGCTAAAAGATGCTGGAAAGCAACATTGGTCCGCATATGCATCATCATCGGATACACTTTTGATTTTAAACTTCCAAAGTGAAAGTTATCTGTCACTCCAATGATCTTTGCACCGGCCATTGCCTCAAATCTTTCCGGCAGTACATATTGCAACGGATTCTCAATTTCATATTGATCTACAAATGCGCGGTTGACGATAATTGAATTGTTGCGATCCTCTTCTGAATCCCTTAAGAAATTCCTGCCTGCAGTCAACTGAATATTCAGGAGGTCCAGATAATCAGGATCAATGCGATATTCATAAATAAACTCATAACCTCCCTTATTGTCCTGAATAAATTGAGCGCGGTTTCCTCTCGTGAAGGAGTTGGAGACTCCGGCAATTTTTTCAATGCCCGGAAGATTCGTGATCCTGTCATTATAAAGTTGAAATCTTCTTTCTGATTCAGGCAAGTTGGTAAAATCTACCTGATTGTCAATTACCAATATTTGATCCTGGGTGAAACCCAGATTTTCATGCGTTAGAAATTGCTGCTGCTGGAACATAATGACTGCACATGCCAGTAAACCAATAGATACTGTGAATTGAAATACCAGACTTCCACGAGTCACCAAATTATTACCTCCAAACTTGGCAACAGACTTAAAGATTGAGTGGGGCTTCAGGCGCGATAGTAAAAGGGAAGGATAGAACCCGGCAAGAAG
Organism: Saprospiraceae bacterium; assembly: GCA_020436835.1. Classification (GTDB taxonomy): domain Bacteria; phylum Bacteroidota; class Bacteroidia; order Chitinophagales; family Saprospiraceae; genus JABDMH01. Next base: position 3,011 of record JAGQWZ010000031.1, read on the forward strand.
GCCGGTCAAAACCACAAGCGAAAGAATAGGTAAAATAGTTGCAGGAGATAGCCAGTCTATCTGAATCCTCAGATCAAAGAAATCAGGCAATAGTTTTGCCGCGAAATCGATTAGGAAAAATGCGAAAATCATCGCTACAGCACTAAGTGTCACCGATTCGACTAAAAATTGACGCATTAATTGTTTGCGCCCGGCACCGAGCACCTGCCTGACGCCGATTTCAGTAAGGCGCTGCGAACCCAACGCATTGGTCAGATTCATAAAGTTAAAACAGGCCATAACCAATACAATCAACGCTATCAATCCAAATATGATGAGATACCTTGAGTTTGTCCGTGTTTTTAAACCATTCAAATCCATATCGTTTCCAAGATGATAGTCCTGAAATCCAGACAAATGAAAGTCGAATACCGAACCCTGGGTTGAATCGTATTTGGTCGCGGTATAGTCTTTAAGTTGATTTTCGACCTCTGCGAGATCTTCGGTGGATCTTAACCGGAGAAAACCACTAAATGGAAGTGCATGCCAATCCTGCAGTGGTTGAGAATTCTTCTTATACACTGCATTAATGGGGAGGATAAACGCAAAATCAAGGCTTGAATTAGAAGGGGGATTTTCCACTACCGCGGCCACCCGGAAGTTTTCTTCTTCACCACTAAGAATTACCTCCAATAATTCACCTACAATATCCTCACGACCAAAGTATTTCTTTGCCATGTCGCGGGTGAGTACCATATTATTTATCTGGGATAAAACCGCATGTTTATCCCCTTCTCCCACCGGAATATTAAAAAAATCGAAAAAATTGGTATCGACCACCAGTGTCTTTTCTTTAAAAACTTCTGAGCCCGAACGGATGAAAAACTCCTTTTCTTCCATTCGTAAACCACCAGTCACCCCCGGTAAGGTTTCCTGCAAATCAATGGTCATAGGTCCGGGTGTACCTGGGGTATTTATTGAATTATTTACCGTGGAGGTAAGATAGTAAATGAGCGCCTCCGGGTCATGCGCTTTATCATATGATAATTCATGGCGGATAAAAAGAAATGCCAAACCGGCAAAAGCTATTCCAATGGCCAGGCCAAGTGTATTTATGATACTAACCAGCTTGTATTTCCAGATATTTCGAATAGCAACTTTGAGATAATTACGTAGCATGAATTATATATTTTCAGAAATATCAATTATTTCTCAAACTCTCTACTGGGTTAGATAGCGCAGCGCGTAATCCTTGAATTCCCACGGTTAAAAAAGCAGTCAAAAAGCCGAGAATTCCCGCTAACATAAAGACCATCCAACTGATCTCTATGCGATAAGCAAAATCCTGCAACCATTTTTCCATGAGAAACCAGGCAACCGGAGAGGCAATTAATAGCGCAATAAATACCAGACGCAGAAAATCTTTGGATAGGAGTCCAATCACCGAAGTAATGGAAGCTCCCAATACCTTCCTGATCCCAATTTCGCGCGTTCGCTGACTTATCACAAATGCAGACAGGGCCAGAAGACCCAGACTGGCAATAATAATAGACAATACCGTAGCCAGGAATAATGCCTGACCCAGCCGGCTCTCTGATGCATACACCTGATCAAAGTGATCATCCATGAAGCGATATTCCAAGGGGCGGTCTTTAATTTGTGTATTCCAGATATTCTGAATGTTTGCTAAGACAGTCTCGATGTTTGCCGTGGCCAATTTAACTGCAATCACCGAAGAAATATCTGAGGCCTGAAAGCAAATTGGCTCGATAGCATGTCTTAAGGTGTTATGATGTACATCTTTAATGACACCCACTATTTTACCACTATTCTCAAATGGCAATCCTGCCCGGATAATCTCCTGCCCGAGGGGATCCTGCTTCCAACCAATTTTCTTTATAAAGGACTCGTTTACCACATATTCCACTTCATCCTTTGCTCCCTGGGGTGTAGGTGCCCTGCCTCTGACAAATTCCATTTCAAACAAGTCAAAAAAATCAGGATCAGCCCGGAGAATACTCATTGGATAGTTTTCCCATTTTCCTGTTTCTTCGTTTCTCACCATCACTCCGTTCTGCGAATCGATGGTTCCCAGAGAATAGTCGCTTCCTGAAACTGCTTTCACTCCGGGAATTTTTTCCAACTCTCTTTTAAAAGACGCAGAATGCATCCAGTTTTCTGCCCCTATTTCCATTTCCATCACCTGGTCATATTGGAATCCAAGATTTTTATTTTTCAGGAAGGAGACCTGTTGATAACTGATGATCGAACCAATGATGAGTACGCCTGATAAGACAAACTGGAGAATGACCAGATATTGTACGAAAGGTTTCTTGAAGGATGCGGAAACTTTTGAATTTTGAAAAACTTCCGAAGTGGATGACCGTGACGCCTGCAGCGCAGGATAAATTCCGGCGAGTAAGCCAATGAAAACCAGGAGTAATAAAAAGGTACTAAATAAAGGTAGATCCAGATCAATTTTTATATCCCGGCCAAGCATGTCTAAAAAAGGTCCCTTGAACACCTCTACCCAGATCAAAGCCAATCCACCCGCAATAAATGTCATAAAGAGAGATTCCCTTAAAAATTGCCAGACAACATTTGCCTTCGTGGCCCCCAATGTTTTACGGACACCCACCTCCTGGCTTCTTTTTAAAGATAAAACCGTAGACAAATTGGCAAAATTGACCGCACCAATGATTAAGATAAATAAACCCACCAGAGCCAAAACCATCAGATATTTCTTATTAGATTTCAGGTAATTATTGAAGTCATAAGCGATGTTGGAAGATCCGGTATGAATATCCCGGAATGCTTGTAATGACAAGCCTATCATATCCGAGTTCGGCATCTCCTTCTCCAGTGCCGGAGCAAATCTGCTCTCCACCTGACCGGGATCGGTCACCCCATGACTCAAATGAAAATAAGTATTGGCCATGACGCCATGCCATTTCTGTCCATCCTCCCAATCGGCAAACTCTCTGTCATCTATTACCGTCAATGCATCATATTGGAGATGACTATTTACCGGCAGCACATCCATCACTCCGGCCACCTGATAATAAATAGTGGTATCCATGCCGGAAGAAAGGGTGTAGGTATGATTTATCGTTTTATCAATGGGATCAACCGAATTAAAAAGGGCATCTGAAACCGGTTTGGTCAGGATGATATTTCCCGGACGATTGAATAAGAGACCAGGGTTGCCGGCAATCAAATGGTGATCAAAAAAATCGAAGAAGGTGGAATCTACCTGCAAAATTTTCCCAATGCTGAATTCTTTTTCATTGACCCTGCATAAGACATTATTATCCACATTCAGCACCCTGAGAAAATCATCAATCTCAACACATTGTCTTTTTAAATAAGGGCCCATCATCACCGATGACAACGAAGTGGTAGTTTCCGGAGAATTTGGATATTTGAAGGTAGTTAGTAGCCGGTAGGTGGAATCTGATTTTGGTTGCGATCGATCGAAACCAAATTCGAATTGGAGATAAAGGGTGATGAGCAGTCCAACCGCAATGCTGACTGAGAGGCCAAAGGTATTTATCAGCGCAAAACTGGAATGCTTTCTTAGATTTCTCCAAATTAATTTAAGATCAGTGAGATTCATGGTCAAATTGTTTTCAAGTCCGTTATTCGTTTCGTAAAACCTTTGATGGATTGGCCATGGCTGCCTTGATTCCCTGTACGCCTATGGTCGTTATAGCTATGAATATGGATGCCAGTCCGGCTAGTCCAAATATCCACCAATGTAAATCAATACGGTAAGCAAAATTATCCAGCCAGTTTCGCATTAAATACCATGATACCGGTAGGGAAATAATTAATGCCAGAAAAATCAAGATTAAATAGTCCCTGGATAATAACCGGATAATTCCCGTAATCGTTGATCCTAAAATTTTCCGGATACCTATTTCTTTCTCCCGCCTTTTAACACTAAAAGTGGTTAGACCAAATAATCCGAGGCAAGCGATCAATAATGCCATTACTGTCAATGCCAGTATGCCTTTACTTTCAATTCGTTCCTGCTCGGCAAAGCGGGCAAAGGTTTCATCAATGAAGGAATATTGCAGTGCTGATCCGGGACGAAGCTCTTGCCAGAGATGGTCAGCCTGATCTACCAAAACATTGACGGCGTCTGCTCCGGAATTAGCCGCCAACCGCAAAGTCAACGTATTGCCCGTGGTAGCGTGTTCCATCACCACTGGCTGGATACCTTCTTTCAGGCTTTCGATGTGAAAATCACTGACTACGCCAATTACTCTTTTTCCATTGGCTATCTCTGCCCCGATCGGATCTTTTAGACCGAGGGTTTTCATTGCAGTCTCATTGATTATTGCTACCGTACTGTCCGGTTCTGTCCTGTGGGTGAAATTACTTCCCTCTAGCAGCGTCATGCCCATAGTTTCTATGAAATCGGCATCGACAGGGAGGACCCTCAACGGTACAGAATTCTCCATCTCGGGTGTCTTAAAAGACGACTGATACAGATTCGTGCTACCGGGCAGGCTATTTGCAAAACTACTATTGACCACGAGAGGATTTCCGGCTAATTCCTGCCGGAAAGTTTCAGCGGAATTTTCCAATTCCTGTAAATTGCGAACGACCATCAGACCATCCTTATTAAATCCAAGATCCTTATTATCAACATATTTAAGTTGACCGAAAATTACCAGTGAGCCAAATATCAGTCCGGTGGTTACAGCAAACTGCACAATGACCAGGCTATTCCTAAAATTAATCTTTCCCTTTTGCTGAGAAACATTGTTTAACAAAGCAGTGGGCTTGATTGCACTCAGATAAAACGCCGGATATAATGAAGCAAGAATAGCCACTGCAGTAGTAAATGCCAAAAACAAAATCAGATGGCTAAAATCAAAAGTAGTTGCAAGCAATAAAGAGCTGCCGGTCCAGAGATCAAATAATTTTAGGATCACATTCATGAATACACCAGCAAGGACCACCACAAAAAGTGATTCCAAAATTGATTCGCCGATAAACTGCCGGATTAATTCCGGTTTCCTAACCCCCAATGATTTCTTTACTCCAATTTCTTTTACGCGGGTATATGACCTGGCTGTAGATAAATTAATGTAATTGGCTATGGCGACGAGTAGCACCAATAAACCGATGAGCAGAAAACCTTTTGTCTTTTGCAAATTACCACCCGGTGACATTTCGAAATTGAGGGTTGACTTTAAATGAACATCAGCCAAAGGGTGGACTATGAACTGGTAGGCATCCGACCTTTGAGTCCATTTTTCGTATCCCACTCCACTGGATTTTATATAATTGGCATATATTTCATTCTTGCGTATACTTTCTAACTCACCGGCAAAAATCTCAAAGTCTTTCGCACTCTTTAACTTGAAATATGTATAGAATGCTGCTGAATACCAGGAGTTCTCTCCAGTCAGAAAGGGTTGAATAGGTACCCAAATATCACCTACCAGATGGGTTTGGAATGCTTTATTATTTACCAGAGCAGAAATGGAATAGGTCTTCTTTTCCTCACCAATTGGTATCTCTATGTCGCGCCCCAGTACCTCCGTCGATCCGAACCAGCGCATTGCAAAGTCCTCGCTTACCACTACCTGATCCGGTTTCTCCAGGATTTTGGAGTGAGGTCCTTTAACCACTGGAAAGTTAAAAACCTGGAAAAAGGCAGTATCACATCCTACCAGAAGAGCACTCACGCTCTTCGCCTTTTCAACAAGGTTAATATTACCCCGGACACTGATTCTGGTTGAGGCTTCAATGACCTCACTGTGAGTCTGAAGGAACTCAGGCAGATATTCAGGACCTACGGCAAAGCCACCCATATTCATGAAATCGACTCCTACCCGGTAAATTCGATCCGAATCTGCAAATGCCCGGTCGTAAGAAAGTTCCTGCCTGGCATACGTGATTCCAAGGTAGGCACAGGCAATGCCGAGGGCTAAGCCACTAAGATTGATCGCCGAAATAAATGGACTCCGGAGCAGCCGCCGAATGGTGAATTGAATTTGATTGTAGAGCATTATTCGAAAATTTGACCTGAATTTATCTGACCGATTATGCCGATCACGAGTCCATCTATCGGGGTGTTTACGTAACTCCGTTCGCGAAGCAGTTGGTGGCAGATAACTTCAGATAGTTGTAGAACATACCAATATTCTTGAATAAGCAGAAACAACGCCTATGCCATCCATGTACGCGGCTGATTAACAAATACTTATAAAAAACATTCCTCCAATACTTTGTACACTATCGGACAAAAGATGTTCATTTTCGTACAGTAACAAGCGAAAGTATGAAGGTAAAACCGTAGCGACCAGCATTACTGATCACCGGGGATTATGTATCTTAACTTCACTGGATTATCATGCAACAGAACTACCTGGATAAAATTATTATCGATCTGGAACTGCATTCTCTGAAGGGAATACGTGACTGTTTTGAAAATGGGGTGGATCCCAATACAATCTTTAGAGATCGACCGCTTATTTATGAACTGATCGGGGAGTACACCCGAGGCCCTGCATTTAAGCAATGTGTTCAATTGTTTATAGAATACGGGCTAACTATTGAGGACGAAGTATTTATTGCCGTATTGTCTAACAATGATACCTGGCTTAAAAAGAAACTTTCCGAGAATCCCCAACTGTTGCAAAAGAAGTATTCTTTTAAGTGTGCATACACATCGATGGTAGAGGCTTCGCTACTTCATATTTGTGCAGAATTCAATCACCTTGATTCTGCCAAAGTACTGCTTGAATTTGGCCTGGAAGCGGATGTCGTAGCGGGATATGATGAATTTGGTTTCGGTGGACAAACCCCCATCTTTCACACGGTAAATCAAAATGGAAATCATTCTGTAGACATGCTCCAATATTTGCTGGATCAGGGAGCCAATCTGCAGAAAACAATTGCTGGTGTAATCTGGGGGAAGGGCTATGAATGGGAAACCCTGATTCCTGCCGTTAACCCAATCAGCTACGCGATGATGGGAATGCTTCCTCAAATGCACCGGGATGAAAAGACCATACATTCGATCGTCAGCTTGCTTTTAAAAAGAGCCTACCAGATAGACTATCCGGTTCAAAACGTTCCGAACGCCTATCTCAACCGGACCTGATTTTCCTTCGGGATACTGGCTAATTGGTTGTGGAAAGCCATCTACTGAAAATGCAACCAGTCATTTGTTCCCTGATCATTGATTATCGTCCATATTCTTTATCTTCAGGGCCATTGCTTTACTAAAATTCTTTTACACTATGTTGCATCGAAAAATAACCCTGTCAGAAAATGAAATTCCCACCAAATGGTACAATATCATTGCTGACATGCCTAATAAACCATTGCCTCCTTTACACCCGGGAACGAAAGAGCCTATCGGCCCGGAGGCACTGGCACCGCTATTTCCCATGGAACTTATAAAACAGGAAGTAACCCCGGAAAAATGGGTGGAAATTCCCGATGAGATCAGGGACGTATATTCTCTTTGGAGACCCACACCTCTGTACCGGGCACACAATTTTGAAAAAATGCTGGATTCCCCGGCCAAGATCTACTATAAGTATGAAGGAGTGAGTCCTTCCGGTTCACACAAACCGAATACCGCAGTACCTCAGGCTTATTACAATAAGATGGAGGGCGTAAAGAGGATCACGACAGAGACCGGCGCCGGGCAATGGGGAAGTGCGCTGAGCTTTGCCTGTAATCTATTTGGGATCGAATGTGAAGTCTATATGGTAAAGATCAGCTACAACCAAAAACCCTACCGGAAGATGATGATGAATACCTGGGGTGCCAAGGTATATGCTTCGCCGACAAACCATACCCAAGCAGGAAGAAAAATTCTGGAAATGGACCCGGATTCACCTGGTTCTCTGGGCATTGCTATTTCGGAGGCGGTAGAAAGAGCCGCTACCGAAGAGGAAACCAAATACTCTCTTGGCAGTGTATTAAATCATGTGCTTTTACATCAGACTGTGGTTGGACAGGAAGCTGTAGTACAAATGGAAAAAGCCGGTGATTTTCCGGATGTTGTTATTGCACCATTCGGAGGCGGAAGCAATTTTGCCGGTTTATCATTTCCATTCTTACGTTTCAACCTGGAAGAAGGAAAAAAGGTCCGTTGTATTGCCAGTGAACCTTCCTCCTGTCCTAAACTTACGAGGGGAGTTTTTCGCTACGATTTTGGAGACACGGTGGGAATGACCCCTTTATTACCGATGTATACGCTTGGCCACAACTTTGTTCCCGCACCTATTCATGCGGGAGGTCTGAGATATCATGGTGCAGGGGTGATCGTCAGCCAGCTGTTAAAAGACAAACTCATAGAAGCGACGGCACATGACCAGCTGGAAGTATTTGATGCGGGCGTTAAATTTGCCCGGGCGGAAGGAATTATTCCCGCTCCTGAAGCAACCCATGCCATCGCAACGGTTGTAGAAGAAGTAGAACGCTGCAAGAGAGAGGGTAAATCGGAAACGATTTTGTTTAATCTGTGCGGCCATGGTAATTTCGATATGAAGGCCTATGAAGATTATTTCGCCGGAAATTTGGAAAAACATGAAGTAACCCAACAAGAAATCGAATCTTCATTAGCAGAATTAGATACCCCGGTAATTTAGTTTTTGGTAATTGATCACCGATTTACCTACTGAATAATTTATCAAAAAACTCCGGGAGCACATCTGGTTCCCGGAGTAATGTTTATCATTCATAAAATTTAATACGTGAAAAAATTCTATTTAATCTTATTACTGATCTTACCGGTTTTTTATACTCTGGCCCAGGAGGATAAGAAAAGGGACGAAAAACCTGAAGTACTGGAGGCCAGGACCTTTGAGGGAAAACAGTCTGTGACTATTGATGGAAAAACCATCCAACTAAAATCCCTGACCGGAACCACCCAACTGAGAGATATTAATAATAAACCGATAGCGCTTTTTGGATTTACCGCTTATTTTAAAGAGGGTGAAAATAATCCCGCTATGCGACCGATTATTTTTGCCTATAACGGAGGGCCCGGGTCTTCCTCCTATTGGTTGCATATGGGGGTCCTCGGGCCAAAAAGAATAAAAGTCAATGACCCGGATAACACGCCAGCAGCCCCTTACAATTTGGTCAACAATGATCAATCTCTTCTGGATGTTGCCGACCTGGTAATGATCGATCCCGTTGGTACCGGTCTCAGCGTCGCTACCGGCACTGGTAAAAACAAAGATTTCTGGGGCGTAGATGGCGATATTGAAAGTATCAGTTCCTTCATCCGCCAATTTCTGATCGAACATGGCAGAATGAATTCACCTAAATATTTATTAGGGGAAAGTTACGGGACATTCAGAAATGCAGGGGTGATGGCTCATTTACACGATCAAGGCATCGCTTTAAATGGGGTAGTTATGGTTTCTGCGGTTTTTGACCTCCGTCAGTTGGTTTTTCCGGTTGGCGATGATCTGCCCTATATAGTGCATTTCCCTACCTATGCTGCCACTGCCTGGTATCATGATAAAATCGCAAATAAATCCGGCAGTATTTCAGCATTTATTGACCAGGTGCGTGATTTTACTGAAAACGAGTACATGCCTGCCCTGTTTAAGGGGGCCCAGTTGAGTATGGATGAAAAAAAATCGATCGCAGACAAATTAGCCTCCTTCAGCGGGTTGACCAGCGATTACTGGATGAACGCTGATCTCAGAGTTGAGGCATCGGAATTTTTTGCTGAGTTACTGCGAAAGGAGGGCAGAACGGTAGGACGCCTCGACTCGCGTTTTACCGGTATCAACCAGGATCTGCTCAGTCAGACGGCACACTATGATCCTCAAAGCGAAGCAATTTCTCATGCATATACAGCAGGCTTTTTTGATTATTTCTACGGCGATTTAAATGTGGATAAAAAACTGCATTATCAGACAAGTGCTTATGGCCGCGAAGGTTTCAGATGGGATTGGAGTCACCGGGGGAACACGGCTTGGGGAACCCAGGTGGCGATTACCACCGGTCCGGATATGGCCCGTACCCTATCGCAAAATCCCAATATGAAAGTCTTGATCCTTAATGGATATTACGACATAGCCACGGTCTTCTACGGTGTTGAATATACCATTGACCACCTGGGATTGACCCCGGAAATTAAAGACAACATCATCATGGAATATTATGAAGCTGGTCACATGATGTACACCCATCAACCCTCACTGGAGAAATTCCGGAATGATGTGAAGGCCTTCATAGAAGAGACGAGCAATTTATAATGCAAAATGGAGAACAGTATGATTTCTCTGCTGTTCTCCATTGCATTAACTTTTGATAAAGGACTGTATTACGCTCCGGTCTTACTCTTAATTTCCTACACGTTTGCTTTCGTCCTCGAGACCGGTTTGATGGCGTCGTGCCTTTATATTCTGATTTCCAAAATTATAGCTTAAACTAAGGCTCACCTGCCGGCTATCCCAATTTCCATTACCAACGGAATACAAGCCGTTAAATCTTGAATATCCTTCCCAGCCGCTTTCGTAAAAAATATCCTGAGCACTGAGCTTAACATTTAATTTATCATTGAAAAACTTGCGTTGAATTCCAAGATTTAAACTCCAACTGGGATCATAGCGAAAAACTCCGCCCCAGACACCAGGCCCGGAAAACCATCCTGAAACTTCGGCCTTGAAATTCTTGGGTAAATCTATGGTGTGTTGCTGGAATATACTGTAGGTTCCAGCCTGGACATCAACAATGGCATTGCCACCATAATCTGCCTGATTATTCAGATACGAAGCACTTAAATTAAAATAGGCATTCCATTTTTTCATTATCTGAACCGGTGCACTAATGTTGGCACTAAGAATTTTCTGCGTAGCCAGGTTTTCCCAGGTAATGAAACTTGCACGGTCGTCCGTCTCACTGGGACCAATCAACCGGGTAATCTGATCTATGGTTTTACTGTAGGCGATCTTGAAATTATATCGATATTTCAAGGTGTAACCCAGCTCCAGATTGTTCACTATTTCCGGCTGCAGAAAAGGATTCCCCTTTTCATAGGATAACTCACTCAATTGATTATTGAAAGGATTTAAGACGTTATAATCCGGACGGTTTATTCTTCGACCATAATTGAGTGAAAGCGTATTTTGCTGGGATACCTGATAGGTTAATCCGGCAGAAGGAAACCAACTTAAATAATTAAACTCTACGGGAGGTTCCTGAAGTTCAGGATCAAATGCCTGTAAATCACCGGTAGCATCGGTATATTCAGCCCGAAGCCCTGCGGTGAAGTTCCATTTTTCTCCCAGTGGTCTTGAATAATTTACATAACCTGCCGTGACCATTTCGTCATAGTCAAACTGATTTGACCGTTGATCATTCAAAATATCATCGCCATTTAAGACATCATAAAAGAGAAAGGTATTATCGGTTCCAACTTTACTGAGCTTTGAACCGACTCCAAGCTTACCCTTTCCCAGATTTGACTCAAAATCCACCTTGAAAGTATAGATATCAATATCTCTGGGGGTATCAAATGAATTAATCACTTCCGTAAGTATATTCTCTCCGGAAGGATCATAATAGCGATTTGGCTGAAAACGTAAATTCTTATTTCGATACAGACCATAGTCAGCATCGATATTTAAGCTGGTCTGCTCTTTTTCGTAGCGGTAATTCAGATTAAAGGTGTTTTCTGTCCGGAGAAAATTGGAATTACTATTGGCGATCAGGATGCTGTCCGTCAAGTCACCGGTTGTTTCCCTGGCAATTGAAATCCGATTCTGACTTGTACCGAGACCATCATTATCTCTTCCGGTAACAATAAATCCCAGGGTACTATTTTTACTCACAAAAAAATCAGCGCCCAGTCTATAATCGTAAGAATCCCACTCGCGTTCGAAACGATTGGTTTCGTTAAGTTGCAAGCCATTCTGAAAACTCAGGAAATCTATGGTATTAAAATTCTTCCCACCGGAATATCCACCATTGGCAAATATGTTGACGAATCCATTGCGATAATTTCCACTGGCACTGGCATTGCCCCGAGTATATTGGCCCTGGGTCAGATTGGAACTGATCGTACCATTTGCCCCTTCATTTTTATTTTTCTTCAGCCGTATATCAATGATTCCGGCATTGCCTTCCGCTTCATACTTTGCACTCGGATTGGTGATGATATCAAAGCGATCTATCTGTTCAGCCGGAATATTCTGTAGGTAGTTGCTCAGATCCTCACCTTGAAGTGGTAGTCGCTTACCATCTACGTACACGAGCACACCCGAGCGGCTCAAAACAGAGATATTATCATTATTATCCACTAAAACGCCGGGTGCTTTACGTAGTAATCCCAGTGCATTGTCTCCCGCACTGTTTATCGTGCCATCCACATTAAAAACAGTACGATCCGGTTTGACTTCCACCATCACCCGGGACGCCGTTACGGTAGCGGTTTGAAGATCTACCGCGGTGGACGTAAATATGAGTGATCCCAAATCCTGGTCTTCAGTCGTCTGACTGACTGCCTGCACAAGATCATTAAAGCCAACATACGATACCTTCAGGAAGTAGTTACCAACAGGCAATGCCTTGAATTCAAAATGTCCTTCTTCATCGGAGACTTCAACTTTTATCAAACTGGTATCAATTGCCTGATGAAGGGCAACATTGGCATAAATGACTGGTTGTTCATCCGGATCAAGTAAATTACCGGAAAGTTTAGCCTGTGCGTTGGCAACATAAGCCAAGCTACAGAGCAGGAGGCTCAGAGCAAAGGTTTTCATAGTTTAATTTATTAGACTGCAAAGAAATGATTCTACCTGTTACTCTGCAGATTATTTCGATAAACTACCGTTAATACTCTGTCGAAATAGAAAAGGTTTCAGTGAATGATCAAAAACCGGTACTAAACATCGAGTAAAGTCAGCGCAGCAGCAGACAATCTCTGCCGCGTTTCAGGTCTGATATACCTGCTTTGATCGACCTGTTGGGGCTGATCACGGCGACAGAAATAACTATGTATTGCCCGTCGCGGACGCGCAGTTAAATTGCGGGTACCGCCATGCCAGGTATGGGAGTTAAAAATGGCGACGGTCCCAGCAGGAGCTTCCAGAATTAGCTGATCCGGATGGTCAGCCATGGGGTCTTTCAACAGATCCTGCGGTAGCCGTCCTTCCAGGTGGGTACCAGGCACGACCCGGGTGGCACCATTTTCAACGGTAAAGTCATCCAACAGCCAAATCGAATTACATACTTTGTAATCTCCCGGTGCCACGGTTTCATGCCAGTCTACATGCAACTTTTGCTCACCGGCACCTGGCTTTGCCGCCCGATAATTAAGGGAAGAAAGTTTCATATTATTACCCAATACCTGGCTAACTGCTGCCAGAACCCTGGGATGGGTATAGAAAAGATCAAAAATCGGATCTTTATTGACGAGGTCAGCCAGCCGGTCAGCACCTGCCTCTTTGGGATGGCGTATATAGGGAGAATCCAACAATTCGGAACCAGCTCTTTCACCCTCTTCCATCAACAATGCTTCGATGCGACTATTGATTTGACTTAGCTGGTCGTCACTCAGTATCTTGCCCAGGACCAAATAGCCCTGACTATCTAAAAAGTCCTTTTCTTCATCACTTAAGAGACTGATACTCACTCCGAGGTCACCGAGATAATTA
>JAGQWZ010000316.1 GCA_020436835.1 Saprospiraceae bacterium
ACCTCATTTCCGGAAAAGGCAAAATTCAATTGATCACCATGAATGCCTTCCAGCATTTTAATATTTAGTTGCAGATTATTGTCTTCAATAAGCGTTGCAGTGGCTCCGATTTTAGAGGGATGGTCTGTGCGGAAAAAAACCGGAAAGGGATACTTTACGGAGGCAGGGTTGGTGAGCCATTGTTCGATACCGGCGGTTATCTTTTGTTCTCCCATACTGGTACTAAAAATAAAGTCAATGCTATTATTGCGGGCTACCAGTTCCACTTTTTCCACGCCAAAATCATTATTATCAAACCGGTATTTTTTACCCGTTAATTCACTAATTCCATTTTTATTCCCCTGGGGTATTTTCAAAGAAAGGTTATCCTGTAGTTTTCGCAGTTCCTGCAACTTCGATTTATTTTCCGATACCTTTTCGTTGGACATTCCAGGAACCAAATGATCAAAAATGATTTGCATTGATTTTCCCATATCCCAGCTCTCACTGGTTACCGCAACGACCGCATCCTGGTCCGGCATTACAATGCAGTATTGTCCGTAGGCACCATCACCCCGGTAGGTATTGGGTAATTTACAGCGCCAGAACTGATAGCCATAGCCATTTGACCATTCACTATCCCCCGGGTTGCTATCGGTATGTTTAGCGGTCGCTTCATCAACCCAGGATCCTGGAACAACCTGTTTACCGTTCCATTTTCCACCATCCAGGTACGTCTGACCAAAACGGGCAATAGCTTCCGTAGTTACTCTCAAACCGAACCCCCCGGCGCAGATGCCTTCCGGCGATTTAACCCAATCAAAATCTTTAATCCCTAGTGGATCAAAAAGTCGCGGTTTCAGATAGTCTATAATCGGCATTCCTACTTTCATTTGAACGATCGCGCTCAACATAAAGGTTGCACCCGTGTCGTACACAAACTTGCTACCCGGTGGATGTTCGACCGGATGTTCAAAAAAGCCAGGAATCCAGGGCTTATTAAAATTCGTGAGGATACGGGTAAAACTGTCGACTTCGTGTCCGGTATTCATGGTCAACAGGTGACGAATGGTCATCGCATGCAAATTTGGATCAGAATGCATCTTCGCCAGGTCAGGAAAAAAGGATACTACTTTATCGTCGAGGTGAATCTTCCCTTCTTCTCTGGCAAAACCTGCCGCAGTGGAAGTGAAACTTTTGGACAGGGAATATAAAGTATGCACATATTCCGGCTTGAAGGGATCCCACCATCCTTTGGCGACGACTTTTCCGTGCCGTAAAATCATAAAGCTGTGCCATTCGTAATCACATGCATCGGCAGCATGAATAAAATCAATAATCGCCTGTGAATCGACACCCTGAGATTCCGGACTAACCTGATCCAGAGCAACGGCGATTCCACTCGTCGATTTACATGCAGGCAAAACCGGTAGCAATCCTGCACCCAATCCCATCCTGGTGAGATTATGAAGAAAAATCCTTCTGTTAATAGTTTCCATCTAAGAAAATTAAGAAATTTATTTATCTCCGATTTTTATCCCGGTCAGACCTGATTGGCAATAGGAATCCAGCAATTAAAACAATTCACAGAAAAAAAGAGAGGTAGATCTCGACCTTCGCTCATTCAACCTCCTGTAACATTGTTTCATAACTTTATTGTACTCTCCCGGTTTAATCATCAGAAGGTAAAGGCATGGCCAAAAAAAATTCTCCGGACAATCTCTCTTACGATTCCGACGATCAACGTCAGGACTCACACCCCCACGCACACCCACACCCACACCACAGTACACACCCACACCCACACCAAAGTACACACCAAAGTACACACTCACACCCACACCACAGTACACACCCCAGTAACATCAGCACGGCCTTCTTTCTTAACCTGGCGTTCACTATTATTGAGTTTATCGGGGGTCTATACACTAACAGTATCGCTATTATCACCGATGCTTTTCACGACCTGGGAGACAGCATATCCCTTGGTCTGGCCTGGTATTTCGAACGTTTCAGTAAAAAGAAAAGAACTTCAAATTATTCTTACGGTTTTAAGCGATTCAGTTTGATAGGCGCCATCGTCAATTCGATGGTGTTGATCGTGGGCAGCATCATTATGCTCCGGGAAGCAATTCCCAGGTTGATGCATCCTCAAAGCGTGAAAGTGGAAGGCATGTTCTTACTCGCGGTACTGGGGATTTTCTTTAATGGTCTGGCAGTTTTCAGGATGCGGAAAGATAAATCAATTAATCAGCGGGTCGTCTACCTACATTTACTCGAAGATGTTTTGGGCTGGGTCGCCGTCTTGATAGGAGCACTGATCATGTATTTCACCAATGCCCCCTTTATTGATCCCCTTCTTTCCATAGGTATTGCCTTATATATACTCTATAATGCTTTTAAAAATATTCGATTAATGGTATCGATTATAATGCAGGGCATTCCCAGTGATATTGATCTCCAGGAAATTGAAGAATATTTCTGCGGATTGCCTAAGATTACGGATTTCCATGATTTACATATCTGGACTATGGATGGGGAATATCATGTCTTGACCGTACACCTTGTCTTAGAAAAGGAATTGGACCAGGCTACTTTATTTGAATTAAAATCCAAAATCAGGAAAGATCTGCACAACTTAAATATTGAACATGCCACCCTGGAGTTTGAAAGCAAAGATGAAGATTGCGTTCTGGTTGAATGCTAGACCATTTATTCTTCGTCGAGAGAAATTCTGCTAATTATCCTAATTCTGAAAATTCTGATTCTGACAATTTCTTCTGACCCCTGAATACTGAATCCTGACCATCGAATAATTCCTACCAAAGGCTCCGGACTCGCTTAGCTGCGTGCTTCAGGAAACCGAAAATATTCTTCTTCGAGAAAAATTCTGCTAATTATCCTAATTCTGAAAATTCTGATTCTGACAATTTCTTCTGACCACTGAACACTTCCTCCCAAAGGCTCCGAACTCGCTTCGCTACATGCTTCATGAAACCGAAAATATTCTTCTTCGAGAAAAATTCTGCTAATTATCCTAATTCTGAAAATTCTGATTCTGACAATTTCTTCTGACC
>JAGQWZ010000317.1 GCA_020436835.1 Saprospiraceae bacterium
CATCCCTGACACTATATGGATTTCCTTCTTCTCCATTGGTCAGGAAATAATTTGTCAAATTTGAGGAAGTTCTCAAAGCATAGGGACTATTTGGATCTGCAGTTCTAATCCCATCTACTAAAAAATAATAGCTATATAATTCAGGTGCAAGCGGTTCGGATGTAAAACTCCAAATTCCTATCTCATTCTTTACCAAATCTGCGGTACCAGGACCATCAACCATTCCAAACCGGCTGTTCACCTTTACGGTTGGAAGTAGATCAGAGGTGATTTGAACACTGTCCGCATGGGGAGCATAGAGACGAAAAATCACCCTTCCATCTTCCAGAATCTCGGGAGAGATTATATTTTCTGCCTCTTTAGGAATTTCCTGAGTCATGACCTGGAAGGGGCACAGGACAATAATCAGAGCCATTAAATTCGAATACACCTTGATTTGCAACATTGTTAAGAACAAATAATTTATTCTCAATATCAGAAAATCATTTAAGAATCAGGTCGCAGGCAGAATAAGAACGTTGAGAATTCATATGAAGAGCCATTGAAAAGAACAATTAGGTGACAACTGTATAGCAATGCATGGGTGTCCTGAGTCACTCAAAAGGCATGATTCCAATTCTCTGTAACACTATTTAGATTCTCCCATACTAGAATCAGAGAAATTGGTGTAGTATTGTTTAATAGAAATATTGAGAGCTTATGAACCAGGACAATCATTCAAAGATGATCGAAATATTTGCAGGATCTCCCGTAGAAGCCAGATTAGTGGAGAATCTATTGAACGATGCAAATATTCATACCTTCCTCAAGGATGAGCTTATGGGTAGTATAGCACCCTGGCAGGTTGCTGCCGGAGGAGCAGGTTCCGTCAAGGTCATTATTGACAGCCTGGACTACGAACAGGCAATACAAATCATTGAGCAACATACTAGAAATTGGGAGGAGGCACAGAATTCTTAAAGGCAAGTTCAATAGAAATATTCTGACATTCTTTCAATTATTTGAAACCATATTAATGCAGTTCAGGGTTTGATTTGATTGATAGATTTGTTAAAAAACCCTGTTCATATGGAACACTTCAAGGCCAGGCTGGAAATTATTGACATGAATCCATTTGTTTTTGTCCCACCGGAAATCCTTCAGCGTATTTTCGATCAGGCCGGTAAAGATAAAAGTCCGATCCCGGTCCGTGGCTCAGTTAATAATAAAAAGTACATACAAACACTGGTGAAATTCAGGGGAGCATGGAGATTATATATTAATATCAAAATGCTGAAAAATTCACCAAAACGCATCGGTGAAGTGATCGAGGTATTCATTCAATATGATCCGCAAGACCGGACGATAAAACCACATCCTGATTTCATTAAGGCACTGAATGAAAATGCCGACGCCAAGAAAGTATTTGCATCGCTGACGCCTTCCTTACAGAAGGAAATAATACGCTATATCTCCTTTTTAAAAACAGAAGAAAGCATCAACAGGAATATCAGGAAAGCCATAGGATTTTTATTGGGCAAAAACAGATTTGTAGGCAGAGACCATCCCTAACTAAATCTCCACATGATATTGATTCGGGTACCACAAATCAATTAAAGGCTTCCTGCATCCAATTTTTCATTGTTGGTCCGGAATAATCTCTCTATTATCGATTAATCTCAATTTACACTCCAAATTATCGGACTATTACCCGAAAATGAGTGGACGCCAAATGAAAGCAAGATATATTTTAGGGATTATTTTCTGCATTTTTCTAATCGGTGAAGGGACTGCACAAACTGATCGGAATGAAGCATTGAATTTGGAAGATACAGTCTTGTATTATGATAGCCTTTTCTGGCTTTCTTATAATAGTTGTAACCTGGAGAAATTAAAAACATTCTTTTCCGATGATCTTGAGTTTTATCATGACAAAGGTGGAGTCACGACCAACCTTTCCAACTTTATGCAGAGTCTGAGCCAGGGAATTTGTGCACATAATGGTACACGGATGAGGAGAGAAGCAGTGAAAGGCACTATTAGGGTGTATCCCATTCAAGACTATGGTGCTTTAATAACCGGCGACCATCTCTTCTATCGCCTTCAAACTGGGAACAAGGAAGTATTAGATGGACAGGCGAAATTCGTTCATCTATGGCACTTGACAAAAAATAAATGGCAAATGACACGGGTTTTTAGTTTTGCTCATGCTCCAATGGACTTTGGAAAGTCCAAAAAAGCAGTCTCACTCAGTGAAACTCAATTGGAGCAGTTTGTCGGATCCTACAAATCAAGCCTAACCGGAGAAGTGTTGATCAGTAGAAATAAGGATCAATTATCACTAAAATCCGGAGATTTTGAAGTGCTGATTTATCCTGAAAGTGAATCGAATTTCTTTATTCATGAAAGAGATATCGAATTTAGATTCATCCGGAATGCGGATGGTATGATATCCAAAATGCTTATTTTAGAAAATAGTGAAATTGTCGATCAGGCAGAAAAGACTGATCGGTGATTAATCGCATGAAAAAATCGAAAAAGACAATATTTCCTCATGTACAGAAGTAAAGAATTACGATGGTTTTCACGGCAGGAAACTGAGCATATTGCTCATTGGTTTCTGAGACATCATCTGAGTTTTGATACCGTGGAGTCAAGAAGTGATCAATACCTCGTCGATTATTCCCGTGAAGATATTGCCCCCAAACTCAGGGAGGGAAATATTGAGATCAAATACCGGATTCATCCACCACGCGAATATGCATTATCGCGCACCGTAAATGGTTATTTTGAGGAGTGGGTAAAATGGAGTTTTCAACTTGACGCCAGACACAAACTTGCCCGGGAAATAATCAGCGGTCAGTTTTATGCTCAAGAATGGCTGGAAGTGCAAAAGGAAAGGATGGGAGTAAAAGTAATCCGTCAGGACGGTGACCTTGAAATTCACGGCATTGAAGAATTCTTTCGCTCGGGATGTCAAATAGAATACACCCGGATTCAGGTGGCGGCAAAGACATGGTATAGCTTCAACCTCGAGTGGTTTGGAGATGAATTCACAGAACTCGATGACACATTGCTTCTGGATATCCTGGGAGACAGTGCCTTGCATCTTCAAGAATCGATGGGTTATGGAAAATTTCTCAAGCAAATACGCTAGATTCAACTTCAAATTATGGACTTAATGCAATCCTCCCGGCAATCTTGCACAATAATCCGTAACTCCCTAAATTAATTTCACTTGATGAAACGCTGCTCCCTCCTGATTTTTATACTTTGCATTAGTCTGCCTGGCCGGGCGCAGAAAAACACCTACCAAAACCCGGTATCCGATTCTCTTTTTATTGCTGATCCCTTTGTGTTATTCGCGGATAGCCTCTATTACCTATACGGTACTTCGGCCGGTGATGGATTTAAATATTGGACGTCCCGTGATCTGGTACATTGGGAGGAAAAAGACTATGCCTATCGACGAACGGAAAAAAGCTGGGGACAGGGGTCATTCTGGGCTCCGGAAGTGATCAATTATAATGGGCATTATTATATGGTATACAGTGCCAGAGGTAAGACGATGTACGGAGAGGGACTGCGGCTTTGTCTCGCCAGATCCGATCACCCTGGCGGACCTTTTAGCGACATTAAAGCCCCATGGTTTGACCTGGGTTTCTCCTGTATCGATGGTCATATCTTTATCGATAGCGACCAGAAACCCTATCTGTATTATGAAAAAGTGGGATCTGTCGGTGAACACTGGAAACAAGAGGGGTATTTGTGGGGAATGATTATGGGAGCAGAACTGGCTCCTGACCTAAGTGGTCCGGTTCAGGAACCGAAATTTTGCATGTTTGTCACTCAGGACTGGGAAGGACCCAAGAGTCTGAAAGCCCGGTCAGTCGAAGGTATGACGGTCTTTAAGCACGACAGTCTTTATTATATGACGTATTCGGCCAATCATTATGCCGATCCCAACTATGGTGTAGGGTATGCTACCTGCCGGGATCCGCTCGGCATGTGGATCAAGTACCCGGGTAATCCAGTCCTGGCTCGTGATCCCAACCTGGGTGTAAGTGGACCGGGACATAATTCCATCATCTGGTCGCCCGATCAGGAAGAGTGTTTTATCATCTATCATTCTCATGCTGACCCCGATCAGCCCAGTGGCAGACGCGTCCTCAACCTGGACCGCATCACCTTCACCAGGGATGGAACCCTTTCCGTGCAGGGCCCTACCCGAACACCGCAACCCATGCCGTCGGGCACCCATTAAGTACACTTTTAAATTCCAGAGTAGAAAACTGGAATATGGCATCCGTTAATCTGGCTTGCTTTCTCAATATTAATTCACTTTCAAAATAAGGGGATTGATTGTAGCTTTAATGCTTTCATTGCCTTAAACCCAGATTGGGATGATCATCATACAAAAACAGTTTGCCCGGTATCTGTTGGTAGTTTATTTATGTTTTTCGATAGATTTCTCTCTTACTGCTGATTCCTTTGATGTTATTGCATTTTATACCGCAAAAAATGACCAGGCCCATATAAGCTTTGTTGAAGAAGCAAATACCTGGTTTAAAAAAATCGCTTCCGAAAATAATTTCGTCTATGAAACAACGGATGATTGGACAAAATTGAATGATAAATATCTTTCCGGATTTGAGTTAATCATATTTCTGGATACCCGTCCGGAAAATATAGAGCAAAGAAATGCATTTGAACGGTATATTAAAAAGGGGGGCGCCTGGATGGGTTTCCACTTTGCTGCTTTTGCGTTGGATCGATCCGATTTTCCTAATGACTGGAATTGGTACCAAAATGATTTTCTTGGTTGTGGTGCTTATTTAAGTAATACCTGGAGACCGACTTCAGCTGTTTTAAAAGTGGAAAATCACCAGCATCCAGTCACGAAAAATCTTCCCGATAATATAACCTCGGCACCCAATGAATGGTATCGATGGGAAAAGGATCTCCGCCAAAACGCAGACATAGAAGTACTTCTATCTATTGATCCGATCAGTTACCCGCTTGGTACTGGTCCTAAACCTCATGAAATCTGGCATAAAGGATATTATCCCGTTGTCTGGACTAATAATAAATATCGAATGATCTATTTTAACATGGGCCACAATGATATCGACTACGAAAATGGCACTGGTGCCACCCTCTCGTACACCTTCGAAAATGTCTCACAAAATGAATTAATCCTGAATGGGTTATTTTGGCTGGCCAGTGTCTCGAAGATCGATCCATTGCATTAAAACAATCTGAACTTCTTTTTCCCGGTTTGTTCATTCCTCATGAAACAATTGGGAAGATCCACCCATCAACAACCACTTATAAATTTTTATCCCTATTCCCGGTAACATAATCTCTACCCTCCTGCACTTCTAGTAAGATTGGATCTATTTGGTTTGTATAAGTCTGATTCGGCGAGGAGATAAAAAAAATGCAGAGGTAGCAACCGGTATGTCGATGCCAACCTTCGAAGGAGGAAACGACCGGAGCGGACGTCTGCCGCTATTAACTTGAGCGGCAGACAGAGATCCGGACCTGGCTGAAGGTGCACCAGCCAAGGCTTTTAATTAAGCATGCAGAACAAACGATCGAATCAGAATTCGAACTGCAAAGTCCTCCCAGGAAACGATCACCCACTCAAAAACTCATATTTAATAATTCATAACAATTAATTGAAATGGAAAAAATGCAGGAAAATACAACGTACAAAATTAAATTTCCCAGTGCGGTCAGACGCCTCCGTCTGCAGTGGGAAAAGGGTGACTGGAAGGTTATAAAGGAGACAGTAATTCCCAGGATGACCCTACCTCGGTCTGCTCGCCTCCCTCAAAAGAATGTCTCGGGATTCTGGTACGAATTAATAGACAAAAATGGAAATCTGATTTACCGCTGCTGCCGGCCCAATCCCTTCGAAGCAAGTCATGAATTTTTCGAAAGTGATGGCTCTATGACCAGGAAGGAGAAAAAAGTGGAGTCTTTTGTTCTGGACATTTTGGTTCCGGATCAAAAGTCGATGGCCAAATTAGATTTCTACTCTGAGATTGATGAAAATAGTGAACGAAAACGCACCAGCCGAAAAATCTATTCTTTGGACATAAAGTCCGGTAACCCTAAAAAATAAATATCATGGGAGTAACAGATGGAACAATAGGAGGTCTCACTAAAATACTGGACAATGGTCCGAATGCCAGCAGGCACAACATAGTTTTAGTAGCCGAAGGATTTTCAAGTAGTGAGCAATCTGATTTTAATGATTTATGTGACGAATTCATCACCACCATCGAAGCCGAAAGTTGGTTTTCTGAACTAGGAAAAGCGATTAATATTTTCAGGCTAAATGTGAACTCGGATGAATCCGGCACGGACCTGCCGGCGACCTGCCCTGATGGAGAGACCGGCCCAGGCTCCGCAGTAGACACTTATTTCGATGCATCCTTTTGTAATGGCGGTATCTGGCGCTGTCTTTCCGGAAATGAGATCATCGTTCGCAACACATTAGATACTGAACTACCAGAATGGCATACTGCAGCAGTTTTAGTTAACAGTACAGAGCGAGGGGGATGCGCTTCCGGCAATGTTTTCTGGACGGCTATCAGCAGCGACTGGAAAGAAGTAGTTATTCACGAACTGGGTCATGCATCTTTCAACCTGGCAGATGAGTACCACTACTGGGCCGGTTGTGGCACAGATACTGACCGCGATTATGCCCCGGCGGGTGAGCCTTCCGAAGTTAATGTAACCAGTGAGGTAATAGAAGAAAATCTCAAGTGGAAGTATTTCATAGAGGATACAACACCGGTTCCTACCATGCAAAATCCCGATTGTAGTCAATGTGACAATCGAGCCAATGTCCTGGCAAGTGATGATATTATCGGTCTGTACGAGGGGGCTAAATACTACCATTGCGGAAGGTTCCGGCCCTCTTATGCCTGTAAAATGCGCAATTCGTCAAAAGCTTTTTGCCGTGTCTGTGTGGACGGCATTGCTGAAACCCTGGCTGAATTTATCGATGATGAACCAACCATTGAGATCATCCCAAACTTTATCGATTTCGGTGAAGTTGCCTTCGGTTTAACTATACATCGATATTTCGAAATCCGTAATGTAAAATCGGGTTGTCCAAAATCAATTGAAATAGACCTGGGGGCCATTAGTGGTGACCCTGCCTTTGCTTATTCCGATGGAACTCCCCTGAGCTTCCGGCTTCCTGCCCCCGT
Organism: Saprospiraceae bacterium; assembly: GCA_020436835.1. GTDB lineage: Bacteria > Bacteroidota > Bacteroidia > Chitinophagales > Saprospiraceae > JABDMH01. The sequence goes on from JAGQWZ010000317.1 coordinate 7,206, forward strand.
ATTCGAACCTTATACTTCGCAGAGGATTTATGTCGCTTTCACTGCCGTCGATGATGGAATGCCCCTGGCAAACGGAAACCTGGAGATCACGACATCAGATGTCACCTCCGACCTTCCGGAAATGGTAAACCTGTCTGGGACTGCCATTCCTCCTCCTCCGGTTGATTCCGTCCTGGTCCTTGACCGATCCGATAGTATGGATGGGGATTCCGGAGTACCCGGTCAATCGAAGGTGGAAATCGCCATTGAGGCAGCCAATCTTTATGTTTCTCTCCTTAAAACAAATGATAAGATCGGAATTGTACGTTACAATCACGAGGCGCGCAATCCCCAGGATATCCTGTTAAACATGCGTCCCGCTGATCCTGCTGGAAAGTCAGCCGCCAGCAGTGCCCTTTCTCTCTCCAATCTTAATCCGGATGGTTTTACCTCGATCGGAGGTGGGATTATTCTGGGAAGTGATGTTTTGGACAATGGCACTGCCGAAAATCGTGCATTGGTCGTCCTCACAGATGGCATTCAAAATCGCAATCCTGATATCCCCGATGCCACTGCAGTAGTACAAACCAAATCTCCCCGACAAAGGGTCTTTGCAGTAGGTTTGGGACTCAATCAATTGGAAGATAAATTGGCGCAGATTGCTACCCTGACAAATGGAGTGGCACAGATCACCGGAGATTTTCTGGACGAACGGGAATTTCTGCTTAAAAAACTGTATGTCCAGATCCTTAGTGATGTGAGTGATGAGGCCTTTGTAAAAGATCCACCCAAACTACTACTACCGGGTCAAAAGCAGGCTACAAACATTTTCCTGACAGAGCTGGAAGTAGCTGCTGATTTCATCCTCGTATTCAGGAGGACATCTGTTTTCCCCAAGTATCTCCGGGTTTGGTTAGAAGCTCCGGACGGTACGGTCCTGAATGCCTCAGACATCTCAGCCATGAGTAATGGCGATGCCGTCTTTGATAGCACGCATCTGTACTACCGGCTTCAATTTCCCGTAAAACCCAACCTTCCGGAAATGCATATTGGTAAGTGGAAGATGTGGGTGGAGAATTTTTCCGGCCGGCAGGTGGATATAGTTCGATCTAATTCAGCTTATTATTATGGAGGTAGCCCACTATACTATTCCGTTATGTGTAAGGCCCGTAGTAACTTCCGGTTGGAAGGACGGATAGAACAAAATGAGTATACCCCCGGCAGTGCAATGAAAATCATACTTTGTCCATCACAATATGGCCTGCCGGTCCAATTGAACGAACCGGTTAGAGTGGATTTATTTCAACCAAATGGTCAGAAAACCTCTTTGACTCTTAGTCGGGATGAAGAGTGCTATTCCACCTATTTTACCGATACCAGTCAGTTGGGCCACTACCGTGTCGTAGCCGAAGTGTCAGCAAAGAGTCCCAGTGGTAATCTAATCACCCGATATCGAGAAATGACCGCGATTATTTTCAGACCAGGTCAAACAGGCACCGATCCAGATGCAAATGGAAAAGATGAAGACAGCCACCTGAAAGAATGTTGCAAGATGATCTACGGTAAATTAGATGAGATTCAGAGAACGCTGAGGGAGAAATGTAAATAAATTTAATCCACCTCCAGACTCTAGATTCAACTCCTGGTTCTAATGAATCAGGGGTTTTTTTATTTGAAAATAAATTCAATCGCTCCAAGCCGTATAATCAATTATTTCAGCCCTGCGGGAAAACCGTTACACATTAGCAGATAGTTACTTAACTTCCTACCCCCATTTGAAGCTATAAGGCACATCAACTAATTTTTTCGCAATCAAATCATATAAGATGCTCACCGAAATTCATCCGAAACTTCCCATGCGCGATAAAACCGTCACCAGGAACTACTATGTTGAAAAATTAGGATTTAGTGTCTTTGGCAGTGTCGACTATGAAGGATACCTGATGGTACAAAAGGACGACATCCAAATCCACTTTTTTGAATTTTCTGATCTTGATCCGAAAGAGAATTATGGACAGGTCTACATCAGGACTGACAATATAGAAGCGCTCTACCGGAATCTGCTGGAGAACCAGGTAGAAATCCATCCGGCGGGTTCACTGGAAAGCAAGCACTGGGGACAGAAGGAATTTTCCCTCCTGGATCCGGATAAAAACTTGCTGACATTTGGAGAATCGACCTGATATATCGTTTCCCAATATCTCACTGGACTCTGCAGTTTTAACCGGTATAATCCAGCCATTATTCATTGAATAATAGTTAGTTTTGGGGCATTCTCAAAACACATCTAATCATTAACGACATGCCAACACCCCATGATTACATTTATGGAGAAAGGGGATTTGATCCCACACTTATTTATAAGGCCAGAATAGAAATGGCAGAGGTAAGGGTACTGATGCCAGGAGCGAGGCCATTCCCTTTCACCTTTTTTTATTTTAATGAGCAGGGGCTTTGTATCAAACAGGCAACATCGAAACCCATTATCAGCTTTCCCAATGATGTACTGCCAGCAACTCCTCAACTGACGAAAATAAACCGGTTATCCTATGAAAATGGCTTATGTGTGTCCGAAGAACTCTTTGATGCGGAAACCAATAAAAAGCTGAAAGAAACCACCCATCGATACGAAAATAAATTAATTCAGTCCACGACCACAAATCGATTCCATGAGACAGCGGATCCGAGAACCGTGGAAGAGAAAAGATATACCTATGATGAAGATAACCAACTGACCGACATTTCTGTTTTTTCCTACATGTTGGGAAGGAATACCTCGGAAATTAAGTTTTATAGCCAAAATTCACTGGTCAAACAAAAAACTACCCTAACATTTTTTGAAGTCGAACAAGGCCCTCCTGACCAGCTAGTGGAAGAAATCGCCTATTCTTACCATGATCACGGACAACTCAGCAAAGCCACCATTAAAACCAATATGGGGGATGAATTGACCGAAGTCTTTACTTATAGGTCAGCCACAGAAAGAAATATCACAAAGAAGCAGCGCTTTACGAGCGGCCGTGTGGAATCCACCACAGAATACACCTATGATCAGCAGGGTTTAATCCTCAGCTGGTATGAACAGGTTGAAAACATGAAATTCACCACTGTTTACCGTTACAAAGTCAGGAGTAGTGACTGAGATTCCGAAAGAGTCTGAATAGTCGATTCGATCCTACATCTAATCAGTAGCACCAAACCATGCCTTAAGCAATTTACATATTTCGACTAATCCTAAAAAACTTTTTATCAGGAAGTTAGATTTAATTATTCGACTTTATAGATAGATGAAAACGGAGCTCCAATTACTAATAAAGGAACTGGAAAAAGAATATAATTACCTGCGGAAAGAACAGAATCGTTGTGCCCGGGAAAGGGACTTCCAGCGGGCCAACGCCTTCCGGAAAGTATTAATCTATACGGGAGCTCAACTCAGAATCCTTAACAACCTCAATGAGCCAAACTATGACCACATCAAATCTTTAAAGAAAGAGATAGAAATGATGCGGAAATTGATTGGAAATTCGAAAAAAAAATTTACCCTCAGATTTCTGAAATACAAAATAACTGAATTGCAACGGCAATTATCAGAACTGGAACAACAGGCCAAAGCAAAAACAAATGATGATGATAAATTGCTTGAATGTATTGAAGATGTCATCAATCACCATCTGCAAAGTTTCCAAATCAGATTTGAGGGATATGATATTACCCTGGAATTGGTCCGTAAAGATGATGCTCTACAGCTGGAACTGAGATCATCTAAAACCTTCCAACTTAGCAAGCTGGTTTCGAAACCAGGTCTTGCCGAATTACAGAAAATGGGATTTTTAAACGCACAGGAAAATGCGCTTCTGCTATTAAATGAAGTCGGTAAAAAATCGACCCTGCCGATTCTAACCATCCTCAGCAGGATCACTTACGATGTCCTGGGATTCTACGGGATGAGAAAAGCGGCAATCCTCTGCAAGAAATAAGATTTATCTTAGAGAACCTCATTCCGCATCACAAATAGAAAGACGGGCAGGTTCAATTGCCATTGGATTACGTAAACCGATTTACTTTGATATCTTTGATTTTTACAAGTTTCTCCTATGCCAGTAAAGACCACTTCCCTCGAAGACTTTTATAAAGAATTTGCAGGCCTGACCGAGACGGACGTAAACACTATTCTAAAACCTGGCATCAACCGGGAAATCGGACACTTCAACGTCTTCGACATTGCCACCACCTTGAGGGAAGTTAAAGAGAAGAAGGTGATGCCCTACAATCGCCGGGCTTACTATAAAATAAGTTTTATCCAGGGAAGAAACCGGGTCGAGTTTGCGGACAAAGTTTTCCTAATTGAACAAAATGCACTTCTATTTGCCACTCCCAGAGTACCCTACCACTGGGTTCCTCTGGATGATCACCAATCGGGCTCATTTTGTGTCTTCACCGGTGAATTTATGGTTCGGAACAAAAGTGGGGTCATTCTGGATGAACTGCCGATTTTTCGTGCAGGCGGATATCCGGTGCTCACTGTCAGTCCTGAAAAAACGGATGACGTAAAACAGATCTTCAGTAAAATGGAGCAGGAAATAGCTTCAGATTATGAATTTAAATATGACCTGATCCGGAATTATGTTTTGGAGCTCATTCACTACGGCCAGAAACTGCAACCGGTTTCTGACCTCGAACAGGGTAATAATGCGGCGAATCGGATTTTGTCCCTTTTTATCGAGTTGCTGGAGCGGCAGTTTCCCATTGAGTCTTCCCGGCAAAAGCTCAAATTACGTTCAGCCGGGGAATTTGCCGATGGGTTAGCCATCCACGTGAATTATCTCAATAAGGTATTGAAGGATAATACCGGGAGCACCACGACTGACATCATTAGCAGCCGGATCATTCAGGAAGCGAAAATCCTTCTGAAGGAAACCGATTGGAACATTTCCGAAATTGCCTATTGCCTCGGTTTCGAAGAGGTAGCTCATTTCTCAAATTTCTTTAAAAAGAGGACCTCCATTACTCCCCTCTCCTATCGTTCCTAAGTGATTTGAAAAACCCCACTACCTGACTGGCAATCTTACCAGGGTAGAAAAAGTAGATCGCAACTGAGCATTATAATGCAGCCTCTTTTAACGAATTAAATCTGACATTTTCCAAAGAAGGTTAATCCCTGCCGGAGTAAAATGCGCTGAAGAAATGATAGTAAACTGGATATTCGGTCAAATGCTCAAGTATTCCACTATTTGATTTTTGCAAACTTTCCTTTGATTCACGCAACCTAAGTGCCGGCATATGCCCCTTACTTTGCACCGATATTAAAATTACCGGGAAAATAAATTTGTAAACAATGAATCAAAAATCGAACAAAACCGCTCTGGTCACCGGAGGAAGCCGTGGCCTGGGTAGAGATATGGCTTTAAGCCTGGCAAAGAAAGGCTTCAATGTGGTGATCACTTACCACAATAATAAAGACAAAGCAGAGGAAGTGGTGAAAGAAATCCAATCGATCGGGCCGAAGAGCTTTTCTCTTCAGTTAGACACCAGGGTGACAGGACAATTTGATCCTTTCGTGCAAAAACTGAAGGACCTTTTGACGGAGCACACGGGCAAAGCCCATCTATATTCACTGATCAATAATGCAGGCACCGCTTTATATGCACCAATTGCTGATACCACGGAAGAACAGTTGGATGATACGATAAGCATCCATTTCAAAGGCGTATTCTTCCTAACGCAAAAGTTGCTACCGGTCCTGGAAGATGGAGGCCGCATTATCAATATTTCGTCCGGGCTGGCTCGTTTTTCCCTTCCCGGTTATTCTGTCTATGGATCCATGAAGGGTGCGATGGAAGTGCTGACCCGTTACCAGGCTAAAGAACTGGGATCACGAGGTATCACATCAAATATTGTCGCTCCGGGGGCGATAGAGACCGACTTTGGAGGCGGCATGGTAAGAGATAATAAAGACCTGAATCAAATGATAGGTAACATGACCGCCCTCGGGCGTGCGGGTTTGCCGGAAGACATCGGAGGCGTCGTCGCTTTTCTATGCTCAGATGAAGCCGGATGGATCAACGCACAGAGGATTGAAGTTTCAGGTGGAATGAATTTGTAAGGATGAGCCGGCAAAGCCTGAAATTTACAGGGATTGCATGATCCCACATTGAAGAAAATTTTGGAATCGGAATGATATACATTAAGGCGGTGTACCAATGGGGATTTGGTTCACCCCATCAGTCATTACTCATCCTCCTGACTTTGGGCAAAATCTTCTTCAAATCCCTTCGGGGATGTAATAATTCTGTCTTACGAATGGCAAAAAAGATAGTGTTGTGAACCTTAGATTATTCGACAAACAAACGTTATTCTTTATCTAATATTTCCCTGATTTCGTAGAGGTATATCACCTGCCGGGCTTACTCCAATTTCCTAAGACTGATTATGGCGAACTAATCTGGAGAGGGTCCTGTTGAGAACCACATAGAACTAATATCCGGTTCATCTCAAGTACTGGATATGCGGAAAACTATTAATGATGCGGAAAAGAAGTAAAACAGGCCTGGGTATAGCAGCAGGAATAGGAATCGGAACAGCGATCGGAGTGGCCACGGATAATATTGCTTTATGGCTGTCGGTGGGAATCGCTTTAGGAGCGGCAATAGGAAGCAGAATAAAAACAAGACAACAGTAATAATTCTACCGACCCTCGGCAACGAGACGAACCCAGCGGCCAATTTAGTGATCACAAAAGTAGTGGATCACGCCTCTCAGGCCCAGCCATTGAAGAGCATATGAAACTCAGCCAATGTATGCTGTGTTTCAGATAATCTCACAGTTATTCTCTTCCCGTTCTACCGTAAGCACTATTGTTCAGAGACAATGGTGTGAATGAAGTAAGAACCGGTAGATCGAAAATTAAGGGTTAATTCTTCTCTTAAAATCATCAGATGATTTTTGGTGATCGCATGCATTGCAATCCAGGACATGGCTGTACTGTAGTTATCAAATTCTCTTTTCATGACAATAAAGGTTTTTATTAAAAAATTGAAATCCTTCCATTATGTAAGTGTATTAGCGTGATAAAATGTCCTGACCATCACTGAAGTTTTTTTCCTGAATCTATTATACTGCCATTAAACCATAAGGAGCTCAACGGATACTCAACCTGGAGACAGAAGGATAAATCTAAATTTTGTATTCGTGCCCTGAGAATGTTATCTTCCCGGATAGTGATCTCAGATGTGAAATAATGCAACTTCAGGAATATAAATCGAGCAAACTCAGCCATTTAGTGATCTCTATTTTCGAGAGGAAAGTCACCATACCTCTTCAGGTGACAATGCTTCCGGATCATACGGTATCCCTGATATTCAATCTTGGAGAAAAAATAAAAAAAGCTCAGGGCATCAAAGTGAACAGTGAAATCTTTAATCCTACCTCTACATTTTGCTTTATTACCGGACTGCACACTGAGCCACTTTATTTCGATATGCAGGGTTTGCATTCTTTTGGTTTGAATTTGAAGCCATCTGCCATACGGGCATTTTGGGGAGTCCCGGTGAGTGAGTTTCAGGATATTGTGGTTGACTGGCAAATAAAAAATGAATTATCTTTTATCGAAGATAATTTGAGAAAGAGAAATAGTTTCCGGGAGCGAGCTATCTGGCTGGAAGACTACTTTCTTGAAAAACTGAAGCGCGTCGATGTTGGGTATTCCACGCAACTCAGTAAATTAATGACATTGATAGAGAGCGATCTTTACTCAGGGCAACGACCGGATATATATAATTATACCGGTTACAGTAAAATGCACACGAATCGCATTTTCAAAGAGTGGATTGGCTTGCCTCCAGGAAAAGTGTTGAGATACCGGCAGTTTTTAAAAGCGATCGAATTAATGCACCAGGAAAAGTATAATCTGACCCAGATCGGGTATTCCTGTGGCTTTTATGATCAATCTCACTTTATCCGGGTCTTCGAAGAATTTGCCAAGATGACACCCGGTGCCTATCAAAGGCAAAAAACTCCAATCAGGGGGATCCTGGCGACGTGATGTTACTTCTGTACAATTATCCAAAGACCACAGCAGCTACTTTTGTCCAAACGGACGAAAAAATAAGTAGCGATGAAAAGCAAATGGTTTAAAATTCTCTTCTATATCATTGCCGGATCGGTGGCTTTGATCCTGTTTGGACTCTCCTATATCAAACTAGCTCTACCCGAGGTAGGTCCTCCACCGGAAATCATGATCGAAGGTACCCAGGAACAGATCGACCGGGGTGACTACCTGGCGAATGGAGTGATGATCTGCATGCAATGCCATTCCCAGCGAGACTTTTCCCGGTTTGCCGCTCCCAGTAAGGCCGGCACACGAGGCATAGGAGGAGAAGTCCATGGAGAGAGGTTGGGGTTCCCCGGTAAATATGTCTCCACCAACCTTACCCCTTATCATCTGGGCAGCTGGACGGATGGCGAAGTCTTTCGGGCCATTACCGCAGGAGTAAACCGGGAAGGAAAAGCCTTGTTCCCGATTATGCCACATCCCAATTTCGGTCAATTGGATGAGGAAGATATCAAGTCTGTGATTGCCTATCTGCGTACCCTATCATCGGTGTCATTTGAGCCAGAGCCATCTCATTCTAATTTTCCCATGAATTTCATCGTCAATCTGATACCCCGGAAGCCGGAATTTAGATCCATTCCGGATCGATCAGACTCGGTTGCGCTTGGTGCGTATCTGGTCACTGCCGGATCCTGTCGCAGTTGCCATACCAAACAGGATGATTCAGGAGGCTTTATCGAACCGGAATTCGGAGGTGGGATGGAATTTACTTTGATTGACGGATCAGTGGTAAGGTCTGCCAATATCACTCCACATTCTACCGGCATTGGCAACTGGAGTAAAGAGGATTTTATCCAACGTTTCCAAAAATTCACTGATGAGGAAAAAGGTGCTCATGAAGTGGATCCGGGAGATTTTCAAACCGTAATGCCGTGGAATAGCTACGCCCAAATGACGGAGGAGGATTTGGCTGCCATCTACCGCTATTTGCGTCAATTAACACCGGCCGAAAACACGGTGGAAATCTTCACCTCATCTCATAAATAGTATGCAGCTGGCAAATCCACTATTTTAAAAATTAAGTCAAATAATCATCAATTCATTTATAAAAAAAATCAAGTTATGAACACCAAAAGAAATGTAATTGCAGCTATAGGTTTGGGAATCGGAGTAGTTTTCGGAATGTCCGGGTTGGCTTTTGATAATCCACGGACACAATTAATATTCTGGGTAATCAGTGGCGTTGGCTTTACAACCGGGCTTGCCCTTATGGCTGTAAAATATCTCCAGCAAGGGAAAGATTTAGCCGCTGCCGGGTTTTTACTATTTAGCATTGCAGAATGTATTTCCACACTGACTGCTGCCGCTGAAAAAGCTACCAGCGACGCCACTTTTGCCGGGTGCATGTTATTTTATACCGTGGGCTTCTTTTTCATCTGTTTGCCAAATCGATATGCGATGTGGATACGTATCACCGGAATCATCTCGGCTTCTCTATTTTTAGTGGCCGCTTGCCGGTTTTATCTTGGTTATGGAATTTCTCCCAATGATACATTACCAGGCATTGCCTATGGATTTCTCACTGTTACCATATTAGGCTTCATTTTGGATCTCCGGCAAGTAACCGAGAGCAAATCGACGACCATGGATAAAATTATTACTACCTAATAATCCCTTGAAAATAAAGTAATTCAATCAGCTGAAAAATCAAAGAAAGACTTAATTTTAGTAATAGTAGTAGCCCCTCAGGCAGGAGAATTAAAACATACTATTTGTATAAAATGTACGGGAAAATCCTAATAATCGGAGGCTACGGTGGAGTTGGCCGGGCACTGGTAGAATCGCTGGTGCGTTACTATGCGGCGGAGGTCTTCATTGGAGGGAGAAATAAGGAAAAAGGCTTGGGCTTAAAAGAAGCAATACAACGCAAATACCCCGAGGCCATCTTACATTACCGGCAAGTGGATGCCGCAGATCGAAAATCCTTAGAACACAATTTCCAGGACGTTGATTTGGCCATCGTTACCGCACCATTCCGGATAAGATCGGTTTAGTTGCCGAGGTAGCTATGGAAGCGAAAATTGATCTCATCGATATCTTATTCAGGGGCGATGTTTTAGAGATCTTGAGTACAATGAGTGACGAAATCTGTAATCAGGGTTGCCGGTTTATCACCCAGGGTGGTTTTCATCCCGGTATACTGGCACCATTCATCAGACTTGCAGCCGACGATTTTGATGTTTTGGAGGAAGCCCGGATTTTTATGGCTATGGATCCAATTTTTGAAAAGCCGGATTCGATTAAAGAAATGCTATACGAGGTCATTCATGCGAAGGCCATGCTTTTGGAGGAGAGCCAGTGGCGAATAGGGAGCTACCGGGATGCCCACCAATGGACATTCAAACATCACTTCGGCAAGAAAAGTTGTTACCCATTGAACATGCCGGAAATTCATGGTTTGGAGAAAGATTTAGGACTGAAGTATGCCGCTGTGTATGCCGCCGGTTTTGACCACTACATCGATCAATTCCTATTCCCCCTGGTCATGATTCTTGGAAAGATAAACGGAAATTTAGCCCAAAACCTGGGTAGCCGGTTGTTTTATAATCATATCAGAAAATATGGCGACCGGAAACCACGCGTGGAGTTGTGCCTACAGGCTAAAGGTTTAAAATCCAATTTAAAAAAAGAAATAATCTGGAGTCTTGTACATGACGATGGTTTTCAACTCACTGCGCTGGCCGTTGTTGCGCTCTTAAATCAATTACTAAAAAAGCCATTGGAGGAGCCCGGTCTTTATCTGATGGGACAAATTACTAATCACCAAGAATTATTTTCTGATCTGTCAAAAATGGGTGTGATAATAAAAAAGCAAGATCCTGCCTTGCGTTGAAAATATGGTATCACGTTGAGAAATCCCGTTTTCGGAAGACTTTAGTGATCTCCTCCGGGACGAACCGGTCCCTTATCCCATGATTATTTATTTTGAAAAATGCGCAATTGTTGCTTTTAATATTTTAAGTAGTTTTGCCCCCTTCATGACAAGGAGACAAACAAATCTATTGATTGTCCTGATTGGAAGCATTGCCGCATTAGGGCCCTTTACCATCGATATGTACCTACCTGCATTTCCGGGCATTGCCAAGTACTTCGGTACGGATGAAAAACATGTAGCTTATACATTGACCAGCTTCTTTGTCGGCATTTCACTGGGTCAATTAATCTATGGTCCTTTATTGGACCGCTTTGGTCGAAAAATACCCCTGCTATCGGGTTTGAGTCTTTATTTGATGGCTTCATTGGCATGTGCTTCTGCACCTAGTCTGACTGCGTTGATTGGTTTCCGATTTATTCAGGCGTTGGGAAGCAGCGTGGGAATGGTGGCTGGCAGTGCTATTATCCGTGATCTTTTTGATACTCGAGACGTGGCTAAAATGCTTTCCTCTGTGATCCTGGTCATGGGTGCCGCTCCAATCATTGCACCCAGTTTGGGTAGTTTTGTGATTCACCACCTGGGGTGGCAGGCGATCTTTGTTTTTCTGGCAATAGTGAGTGCATTGATTATCCTGGGACTGTATTTTTTTCTACATGCTGGAAAAGGTCCGGATCCTTCTTTCGAATTTAAACCAGCTTATATTTTCAGAAAATACTGGAATACGCTTAAACAGACGGACTTTTTACTTTATTCGGTATCAGGTAGCATTGCTATGTCGATGCTTTTTGCCTACATCTCGACGATTCCATTCGTACTTATGTCGATTTACCAGGTATCAGAGGCTGCTTTCGGTTGGTTGTTCGGTTTGAATGCTTTCGGATTTATTTTAGGCAGTCAGGTAAACCGGTATGCCCTACGAAGATTCGACCTTATCCCCCTTACTGTAGCGGTTGCTCTTTTTAGTGTCATCATTGGCATTGTACTCCTCGTGATGGCCACTTTTTTCTCTTTATCACTGGAATTATTCTGTATCCTGATTTTCCAGGTTTTATTTTCACTCGGCATTGTCAATCCAAATACAACTGCCCTTTCTTTAGATAAAATCTCAGTTAATGTCGGTTTGGCCACCGCACTGAATGGGAGTTTGAGAATGGGAATTGCAGCAGTGGTCTCAGGTATCGCGGGGTCCATGTACAATGGAACCGTCTTTCCCTTGCTTATTATGTTGCTCACCCTGAGTCTGCTCTCTCTAATAAGTTTGGTCGCGGCAAAAAATCATGCTACTCCCAGGATACGTTAAGGACGGGCTGGATTCCCGCTTTTAAAACCGATATCGTTACGTATAGGAATGTTCATTTTTGATAGGATACCCACTTTGTCCTAAATGGTGATAAGCACCCATACGACCAAATAAATTGCGGTATCGGATCGGATATCAGCCTGGAAAGCAAGGATGTTGCAAGAGATCCACTGATCATAAAATGGCACATCCGGACCTGAAAATTCCGGTCTTGCACTAAACGTGATCGTTTACCCAGAGTTAAGATCCGATCTGGAGTTAAGTGATTCTAACATCTTTTCATGCGAGGAGCTCGGCAGAAAATTAATTAAAAAGGTTGGAGGAACTATACCTGGTCCATATCTTCAGGTTGTCACATTGGCTTGCCCAGAATGAATTATTATGAAACGCAGAGATGAAGCTCCCATATGGTGGGGTGCACCGAAGAAATTTACCACTGAAAATACGGACAGAAAAGTAAGTTGGTTAGAGCTCTTTTACGATTTGGTTTACGTTATTGCCATTTCCCGCATTACCCACCATCTTACCGGTCACTTTGATCTTTCAACGCTGGTGGAATATCTGTATTTCTTTCCTCTTATCTTCTGGGGGTGGTTAAATGGAAGCCTCTATCATGATTTGCATGGAGCAGAAGGCCTTCGAACGCGTCTGATGACTTTGTGGCAAATGATGATCGTAGCCGCTTTGGTAATTACCCTCGACAGTGATCCGGGTAAAAGAGTTTTCAATATCACCATTGTTTTATTAATCATGCAATTATATATCACTTACCAGTGGTGGAGTGTAGGCATCTATGATAAAGCACACCGGCGGTTAAATAAACCCTGGACGGTGATCTATCTTCTGTCTTTCATACTAATGGTCAGTACTTTTTTTGTCCAGGAGTTCTGGATGCGTATCCTGTTTTTCAGCGCCTTGCTGTTAAACTACCTTCCCCCCTTTTTATTGCATTGGCTGCGGAGATCTGCGGCCAGATCTCTTTCCCTCTCTTCCAGTATGTCTGAGCGATTGGGATTATTTACCATTATCATTTTTGGAGAGGTTATCGTAGGTGTGGTAAATGGAATGAGCGCACTTCAAGATCTTTCCTTTCCTCTCTGGATCAATTTTGCCCTTTCCGTCAGTATTGTATTTGCACTCTGGTGGATCTTCTTTACACTCGTTTCCGACCGGGACTGTAAAAAAGGAATACTTTATAGCAGTATATTAGAAATTCTGTACATCCCTACCTTGATGGCGCTGGCAATAATTGGTATTTCTTTTGATCAGTTTTTCGAGGCGGCTATCAATGACACACACCACTTTGAGCAATTAATTCGGATTTTTGGTATCTGCCTTGGTATTTTTCTTGCCGGCATTACAACCATGTCATTTTTATTACACTACCCAACTTATTCAGAGAAATTTCGAAGGCAAACCAGACAAATATTGAGCATAGGATTATTATCCGTAATTTTTATTACGAATAGTGGTCGACATCTTGAATTAATGACCTATCTCGCACTGGTACTCGTCGTACTATTGCTGATGATTGCAATCCTGAATTATCGATGGTACAGTCTGCAGGCCAAAAGGAGCGAAAGGGAGCAATCTGCACAAAGCAGTTAGAATTATTTGTATTCTGTATTTTAAAATGCTGATGTTTCGCCGTATAAGTAAGGGTGCAGAATAGCACCGGATTTTTGCACCAGTACAAGGCGCAGGACGCAATCATAGCGGTGCTCCTTAGAGGCTCCGCAACGCAGTCATGGTGAAAAAGGACAAAACGAATTTTTGTAGTTATTTATGAGACGGAACCGTAGGTAAATCATCTTTGAAATATTTGCATGCGGCAGAAATTATTTAATCGAGGTTTAACTTTTGGGTATGAAAGGCTTTGTGTATTTTAAGTCTGATATTGAGAATCGTCAATAAATGATAAATATTTTCAGGAAACAGGATAAAGTAATAATTCAGCCCTACCGTGGCTATAGCTCGCCACAGAGACTTTATCTAACCGGCAGGATTCTCGAAGATGAACAAATCAATTCCCACAGAGAAGAATCGTTTTTTCAAACTCTACGCAATAACTATAAAATATGGGAATCTGACGAAGTGGCGCATGTACCGGTTACACTGGAAATTGCTGACCAGATACATCAGACAATCACCGACCGCGAAGGATTTTTCATGTTTGACGAAGCAGAAGGAATCGACTCTGGCGAAAGGGAGCACTGGTTGAAAGTTCTTCTCAAGGCCAATTTCACTTACCGCAGACGTCAATATCAAATAGCAAATCCTGCAGAGGTATTTCTGCCTGATCGGGCTGCACAATTTGGGATCATTAGTGATATCGATGATACCGTCTTACATACAGATGTGCTTTCCCGATTGAGGATGCTTCGTAATACCTTCTTTTACAATCCCTACCGGAGGAAGCCTTTGCCAGGAATGTCAACCTGGATCAGGGGACTGAGAAACGGAGCGGATGGGGAACAAAAAAATCCGGTATTTTATGTATCAAAAAGTCCCCGTAACATCTTTAATTACCTGGCTACATTTTTACAGATAAATGACTTCCCGAAAGGTCCGATATTATTGAGAGATTTTGGCAGGACTGGTCTTCGAC
>JAGQWZ010000318.1 GCA_020436835.1 Saprospiraceae bacterium
AAGGAAAGGTTGTCTTCGAAGACATGAGCGGGGGTTTCTGGGGCATCATCGGAGATAATGGCAAGCAATATCTTCCGGTAAATATGCCTGAACAATTAAAAGTCAAAGGGGCACAGGTTGAATTGTCCGTAGAGGATAGTGACCAGGGGAGCATTTTTATGTGGGGTAGCCCGGTGAAGATCCTTTCCTTTCACACCCTACCCAAATTATAATCCTTTTGTTAAACGACTTAGAGTCGGGCCTTCCTCCAGCTATCCGAATTTAGATTTTCCTGCGGTTTCTCTAGAAAATCCCGATGCAGGTAAGCCGCGAGATAAGATGCAACCCGTGCTTTGGGCTGCAGTTCTTCCCTCCATTGGTCCATATGAAAATGATCCTTCAGGAAATGGGTGTTATAATCACCTTTTATGAATTGCTCCTGGGAGAAGACAAAAAGGCCCAACACCAGTGTCGTGTCAATACCCAGAATTTGATATGCCTTGATCGCTTCCAGCATATTGGCGATGGCTTCTCTACGGTCTTTTCCCCATACGATCAGCTTGGCCAGCATCGAATCGTAATAGAGAGGAACTTCATAACCTGAAAAGGCCGCCCCATCGATTCGAACCTGTGGATGCTGGGGCTCCTTATAGTAGTTAATACGTCCCATGCTCGGGGCAAAATTATTTTGCCATTCTTCGGCATACACCCGGAGTTGAATGCTATGGCCCCGCATTTTTATCTCATTTTGTGCAAGTGGCAGGGGAAGGCCATTAGCCACATCAATTTGCCAGCGTACCAGATCCAGCCCACTGATGCACTCAGTCACGGGGTGTTCTACCTGTAGCCGGGTATTCATCTCCAGAAAGTAGAACTCTTGATTGCTATCTACTAAAAATTCTACCGTTCCTGCACCTATATAATGGCATGCTTTAGCCAATCGGACGGCAGCTTCGGTCATCCTGGCTCGCAGTGGAGGAGTCATTGTCGGGCCGGGAGATTCCTCAACCACTTTCTGATGTCGTCTCTGCACAGAGCAATCCCGTTCAAATATATGCACGATATTTCCCTGTTGATCACCCATGATCTGAATCTCAATATGTTTTGGAGCTTCTAGGTACTTTTCGATAAATACCCGGGGATCTCCAAAACTCTGCTGTGCCTCACTGGAAGCCATCTCAAAATAGGCGTCAAATTCCTTCTCGGAATAGACGGCTCTCATGCCTTTCCCACCCCCTCCACCGGCTGCTTTCAAAAGGACCGGATAACCGATCGATGTTGCGGTTGCTTTGCCTTCTGACACGTCCTGCACCGGTTCAGGTGTTCCCGGTAGAAGAGGTACTCCATGCTGGCGTGCCAGTTCTTTAGCTGCCAATTTATCTCCCATCAGCCGGATGCTTTCCGGAGAGGGTCCAATGAAGATGAGATTTGCCTCCTCTACCTTTTTCGCAAAAGCAGCATTTTCACTCAAAAAACCATATCCGGGATGTATTGCATCACAACCACTTTCGATCGCAATTTCAATTACTTTCTTCTGATTCAGATAGGATTGCGCAGATGGAGCCGGACCAACCTCATAGCTCTCATCCGCGTCGAAACGGTGCAACGCCTGGCGGTCTGCATCAGAGTAGATAGCGACCGACCTTATCCCCATTTCTTTTGCCGTGCGAATGATCCTTCTAGCGATTTCGCCCCGGTTGGCGATCAGTATTTTTTTGATCATAGGTTGGTAATATGACGTTAAGATAGCCTTTTACCTGGATGTCAAGCTAGCAGCATGTAATCCCACATTGTTAAATAATGAAGAATTCTAAAGATCAATTTATGAGAACCAGTATCTAAACTTATTTTTAACCCTAGGAGATGAAATTTGAAAATCGATGTCTGAACTTGATCGAAAAAACTACTACCAGAACATTGCTGAACAGAGCGATCGCTTAAAAAGAAAGAATAAATTCTATTATCGTACTTTGGAAAGACTATACACCAGGATAATCCCTGTTGGATCCACTGTTTTGGAAATAGGTTGTGGGACTGGTGATCTTCTGAATGCTGTTAGACCAGGTAAAGGTTATGGCGTCGATTTTGCTCCCAAAATGGTAGAAATAGACAAAAAAAAATATCCGCAATTTCATTTTATTTGTGCAAATACATCAGATTTTTCTGTCCATGATCAGATTGATTATATAATAGTCTCTGATCTTCTAAGTACGCTGTGGGACATACAGGCCTCTCTTCGCAATATTAGGAAAAATGTTGGTCCTGACACCAAAATAATTATCTCTTCACATAGTTATATCTGGGAACCTGTTCTCAGATTGGCGGAAGTACTTGGTTTAAAGCCAAAACGACCCAAAGCTTCATGGCTCACTGTAAAAGATATTGAAAATCTCTTACTCCTGGAAGACTTCGAACTAATTAAGGCTGAAAAGAAAATCCTGTTCCCAAAGTATATTCCGGTTCTAAATACCATAGTAAATAAATTTATAGCTAACCTGCCAATAATTGATAGACTGGGCTTAATTAATATGATATCAGCTCGACCAGTTTTTTCCGACACGGACGATTACTCAGTCAGTGTAATCATTCCAGCACGAAATGAGAAGGGCAACCTGGAGAAGGCCATCTTGCGAACACCTGAATTTGGTAGGCATCAGGAATTTATCTTTATCGAGGGTCATTCTCAAGATGGAACTTTTGAAGAGATGCTTCGGATCAAAGAGAATTATCCGGATAAAGATATCGTGGTCCTGAAACAAACTGGTCGGGGAAAGGGAAACGCTGTAAGAGAAGCCTTCGCAAAGGCCAGTAGTGATATTCTAATGATTTTAGATGCAGATTTGACAACACCACCAGAAGATATGCCCAAGTTCTATGAAGCCCTTGCCAAAAATAAAGGGGAGTTTATCAATGGTTGTCGATTGGTTTATCCAATGGAGAAACAAGCCATGCAACTTCTGAATTATTTTGCAAACATGTTCTTCGGATTATTTTTTTCCTATTTATTGGGTCAGCCACTCAAGGATACCCTTTGCGGTACCAAAGTGCTGTTTAAGAAGGACTACCTTAAAATAGCCCAAAACAGAAGTTACTTCGGAGAGTTTGATCCATTCGGTGATTTTGATTTATTGTTTGGTGCTGCCCGGCTCAATCTCAAGATTGTTGAAGTCATCGTACGATATAAAGATAGGGAATACGGGACAACTCAAATTAGCCGATTTAAACACGGTTGGTTGTTGATTAAGATGAGTTTCTTTGCCGCCAGGAAAATTAAATTTGTCTCGTAATTATGAATTTAGGCTCCAACTTTCGTTTGATTAAATTCCCATATTACATTTTACTTTTTCCACTGGGTTATTTCATATTATACCTTTTGCTCCTTAATTCGAATGGACCATTCTATTTATCCAGAATAGATCCAGACTATGTATATCTCTTGAATGGTCTTAATTGTTCTATCTTGAATTTTGATCGAATTGGTCATCTGGATCATCCAGGAACTCCCTTTCAGTTGTTTATCGGGCTCTCAATACGCCTGATTCATCTTTTTACAGGAAAAAGTAACATCATTGATGATGTTCTTTTACGACCAGAACATTACCTATATTACTGTTCTAATATATTAGCTATCGTCTTCGTCATCATCATGATCTGGGCTGGAGGAATGGCTTCGAAATTTGGTTATGATAAGGCTCTTCTTCTCCAATCTACCCCCTTTCTAAGCGGTATTATACCTGATCTAAGTGTAAGGTTGATGCCTGATAGGTTTGGATTTATTCTGACTTTTTTACTCTCGGTGGTTTTGTTGAACGCCATTTATACTGATCAGATCGGATCCAAGAGGCTGAGTATGATTACCGGGTTAATCGTAGGATTGACGATTGCAACCAAAATCATATTTCTTCCCATAATTCTTCTTCCTTTGTTTGTTTTAAGTAATCGAACCTTATGCATAACTTTTACCATTCTAGGTTTTATCATTGGTATTGTCCCAATTATTGGCAGATTTGGTGATTTCCAGCTTTTTATAAATAAATTGTTTTATCATGATGGAATATATGGCAGTGGTCAGGCTCAAATTATTAATCCAAGTAATTTTCTGACAAATATCAAAGGCTTATTTCTTACAAACAAGCTTTTATCAATAACTCTTTTACTATCTGCCCTGATCTTAGCATTACATAAAGGTAAGGGAAGTAAGAATGCTTCCGAACTTCGATTTCTAATTGCTTTTATTTCAGTTGCCTCGATCACTACATTGATGGTCGCTAAGCACTTTAAGAACTATTATATGATCGGAACATTAATTCTTCTGGGACCGGTATTATATGTAATCTATCAAATGCTTCAGCCAGGAGGTTATCGCATTGCAATTTTATGTGTTGCAGCCATCTTCGGTATGATGACTTTAAATTCTCAGGTCAAAATAATCAACTCCCGAAGTCAATTGAGCATTCTTAGAATGAAAGATAGAGAGATTTTAAAGAGGCACATTGAAAATCAGGATTATCTGTTTATTAAGCCCGAATGGTCTTGGGGACCGGGAGAAGAATACGGCTTGATATTTGGCTTGAGCTATGTAAGACATAGAGATCGGTATACCGAAGATATTCGTCGGAATTATTATCATACGTTGAGTTACGAGGGTGCAGAAAGGAACCCTCTACGTATGCGAGTAGATAAAGTACCTCTTGAAGAGTTGGTGGGACATCAGATCCACATTGTTAATCAACCAACTAGGAATTCATCGCCCCTAATTGAATATCTTGAGGGACACTATGAAATGCTAAAAAGAGATACAATTCCTTTGGCTACAGATAATCTGTTGTTCAGTATGAAATTAGGTCATTTAAAGGATAGTAAATGATGCCATTCAAATATACATTTGAATATTCATTGGATGATCCAGGGAGGACAGTAGAACATAGTAGAATTATTCGGAGTAAATATTTCTTGAATAAACTGTACCGGGAATGGTATCAAACGCTCTTTCTGGAAGTGCCTGATCTATGCAATAAAAAAATCGTCGAACTTGGCTCTGGTGGTGGGTTTCTGAAGGAATTAGCTCCTTCAGTGATTACATCAGACTACTTAGATCTTCAATCAAACGATCTGAGTTTCTCCGCTTTAGATATGCCTTTTGGAAACGAAGAGATCGATGCATTATTTATGATAGATACCTTTCATCATATTCCAGAAGCAAAAAAGTTTTTATCTGAAAGTCATCGAGTCCTTAGATCGGGAGGAAAGTTAATTATGATCGAGCCTGCCAATAGTACGTGGGGCAGATTCATTTATAAGAACTTCCATCATGAACCATTCCAACCTGAAGGTGATTGGACAATATCTGACAATGGGCCACTTTCTGGTGCAAATGGAGCTTTACCTTGGATCGTTTTTGAAA
>JAGQWZ010000319.1 GCA_020436835.1 Saprospiraceae bacterium
GAAACCTGATCTGATCCAGGAAGTGGAAAATCTAGCGGTGGTTTCAGACACTGACTTACTGGTTATTATGCCTGCAAATATATTCGGTGATGAGAAGTATTCCCCAATGACCTCAGTGAACAAATTAAGCTGTCGACTCAATACACCAATATTAATCCTGAAAAACGAATGGTTAGAAAACAGGAAAATTGTGAACTACAATGAAACGGTGGGACCGCTGTACGAACAAAGTTGGTTGAACACCGCAAAGGGATCAACATACTTCTCAAATCTGCACACCTTGTAGCGCTCAATATGCTCTGAAATCCGTGAGAATCATCCCTGGTGATGATCCCGATTATTGAATGCTTTTGTCTCCATACTTAAATTGGAACACCCGCGGGAAGGTGATGGAAAACTATTTCAACATCCTGCCATCCCGGACTTTAATTTTTAATTGGATTAAACCACTGATATGAAATCAACAATAGAAAACCCGATTAGCGACCGGTATGCCATGGCACCTGAATTGGAGGATTTGCACCGGCAAAGCCGCGAATGGCTTAGTGACATGGCTTTCTGGAAAGATGAAGCGGACTTCCTTCGAAGACTTATTGACAAAAACTTTGTACATCTGATGACCGGTGAAGGCATGGAGACAGCATTCCAACTTTCGAAAAAGATCGCTCATCTTGGTGATACCCAGGTAAAAAATCTTATCGACCTCGTAGAAATTCATGAGGGCAAACTAGCTGAGCTCATTGAGAACCCTCAGGAAAAAAGAGAAGAATCATTTCGAAAGGAACACCGGCTGTTGGCTATCAAATTTCGAGAAGTGGCAATGCAGAATATGAGCATCAAGCGGAGAATATTTGCCGCGGCAGAAAAAATCCTGCATGACGAAAAAATTAAGGCATTGACGTCGCATTAGTCAGAAAAGTTATTTCAATCGGACGAAACTAAAGCCTTCTTCCTGCAGGAGAGAAATGTCCTTGGATTAGAAGTCTATCTTTTTACTAGACTTTAACAAAAATCTTATTTCTGTACATAACATAAAGTCCCGTCCAGACGAGGATAAGTGCACCTACTGCCCGAAATACCGGGTGCCATTTTTCGGCACTTATATTATAAATTCCGCTAAATAAGAGTTCAGAGGTGTAATTGAAATCAATGAATCGATAACCAAGGTAAATTAACAGGGAATTCATACCGATCACTTTGAAAAAGAATGCCCATTTACGCCAACCCATCACTTCGATCATCCAATAAAAAGAAGCCAGAAATATATTGGCCAGTCCGGCAGTGAGAAGAATAAAGGAACTTGTCCACAGGTGTTTGTTTATGGGTAAGTGTAGACTCCAAAGTAAGCCCATCAGCATCAGGATTAAACCCGCTACGATTAAAGTGCTTACCCTGCGTTGGTCTGATATGCTTTCCCGTTGTAACCACTCACCTGCCAAAGAACCGAAAATAGTCAAACACATTGCAGGAAATTGAGTCAGAATTGCCAATTCATCATAGGTACCTTGTAATAATCGTCCGGGCATGAAAGTCCGGTCAAACCATCCCACGAGGTTACCCTCGAAAGACAGATCACCTGCTCCATAGCCCGGTACCGGAATGAGAAAAAGCATGGCGTAATAAGTCACCAGGATTCCGGCAATCCAGTATATCCTTTTTCTCCAATCATAATTCAGAAACAGCAAGGTGGTTACAAAGGTAGCCAGGCCAATTCGACCCAGGACGCTGCCAAAGCGAATGTTGGTGGGATCAAAAATCGGAATAGGTGCATTCTTATATAAAATGCCCAGCAGTATTAAAACCAGCATCCGGACAAAAACCTTACGGTAAATTTGTTTATCGGTAAAACCCTTTTGTTTTGCGGAACGGATAGAAAATGTCAGGGATACGCCGGCTATAAAAAGAAATAAAGGAAATATAAAATCGTAAAATGTGAATCCATTCCAGGTTGGATGCTCAAACTGTTCTGCAATGGCATCCACCCAACGCCAACCGGTTTTCCCATGCAAAAGACTTACAAAAGCACCGCCCCCGGCAATCAATAGCATATCAAAGCCACGGAGCGCATCAATTGATAAAAGTCGCTTTTTCATGATTCCAAAATGTGCCGAATGGCATTTAACTCACTGGAGGAAAAATTCAAACGATCCAGGCTACCGACATTATCCTTAATTTGTTCCGGTCGGCTTACACCCACCAAAACACTGGTAATCCGCTTATCCTTCAAAAGCCAGGAGATCGCCATTTGGGCAAGACTTTGTCCCCGGGTCATAGCAATATTATTAAGTTTTTTCACCTTTTCCAGCACTTCGGAAGTGATTTGATCTTGCTTGAGATAACGGCCATCTTTTACTGCCCGTGAATCCTCCGGAAAGCCGGAGAGATACTTATTGGTCAAGATACCCTGTTCCAATGGTGAAAATGCAATCGCACCCGCCCCTACCTGTTCCAGTTTATCCAGGAGACCACCTTCCACCCAACGATCGAACATGCTATACCGGGGCTGATGGATCAATAGACTTCTTCCGTGCTCCTTCATAATTTCCGCTGCTCTGGCTGTATCTTCCGGACTATATTGAGAAATTCCGGCATACAAAGCCTTTCCCTGTTGCAAGATATCTGCCAGCGTACCAATGGTCTCCTCCAAAGGGGTATCCGGATCTCGCCGGTGTGAATAAAAAATATCCACATAATCCAATCCCATACGGTTCAGACTTTGATCAAGGCTGGCGATGAGATATTTCCGCGAGCCGAGATTGCCATATGGTCCTGGCCACATATCCCATCCGGCTTTGGTGGAAATGATCAGCTCATCCCGGTAGGGCACAAAATCCCGCTTAAAAATTCTACCGAAATTCTCTTCCGCACTACCGTAGGGAGGTCCATAATTATTTGCCAGATCGAAATGGGTAATGCCCAGATCAAAGGCCGTTCTTAATATTTTTCTACCGTTGGAAAGATCATCATCATGTCCGAAGTTATGCCAAAGACCCAGCGAGATCATCGGCAACAAAAGTCCACTATGCCCGCACCGCCGGAATTGCATCTGGTCATATCGTTCTTTATCTGCAATGTAGTCTGGCAAAGCACTGGTATCATTAATTTTCATATCCTGTCTACTTGAGTTGTTCTAAGTATACCAATGTATGAAAAATCCACAACAGCCCCTGATTCAGTGTCTCGATTTGTAAGAAGAACTGCCCCCCATGAATTAGAAAAAAGACAATATCAAATTTTGATGTTTGAAAACCACGGTTTTACCGGAAATCGAACTGAAGGTTTTTTGGTCTTCTGAATCGACTTTTTCATTTCCGTGACAATCTGAAATATCACACAAATCAGATGCATTACAACGGGCGTGGAGGACAAGACTCGCGGATTTTGTAAAATAAAATAAAGCACAAAAATTAAATACCCCTCATAAGATTATCTTCATATCTCAATAACGAATCATATCGGAAAAATTAATTTGCCTGTTGAAACAGATCAATATTATCCCGGGTAATTTTCAATAAGCCGGTATTTACGGAATAAGGGATATTGGTAATCCCCGCCCGTTCATCATCTTCGGAAAGTGGATTCGTCTTGTGTACCATATCATAAAGAAACTGGGCTCCATACCAGGTAAATAATTCTCTTTTCTGACCGATCAAAACATCAATTACACCTTCCCTGACCAACCGTAAATGTTCCGGCTCCCAGTCAACCGTGGTTACTTTGATCTGACCTACTTTTCCGGCTTCTTTAATAGCCAGACCAATCCCCGGTCCACTAATGGCATCAAACCCACAAACACCGGCCAGATCGGGATGTGCAGCAATTAAATCTGCCGTTATTTTTGCGGCATTTTCGGTACTGCCCTTACTATCGTATTTTCCCAGGACTTCAATGCCGGGATATTTCTCAACCACATCCAGCAGGCCCCGAAATCCATTTTCCATATTCGTCTGACCTACCAGACCCATATAGGCGATTTTACCCTTGCCCTCTATGAGTTCAACCAGCGCCTCCCCCTGTAATCTCCCGATTTCGTACCAATCGGTGCCCAGAAAAGCATGCCTTTTACTATTGGGAATCTCCGAATCATATACTACCGTAGGAATCCCGGCGTCAACGGCTTTATCAATCGCGGAGGCGATCGCCGGGTCGGTTCCATTAATTAGCAGCCCTGCCGGCTTAGAAGGTATCACTTGCTCAATAACTGCGATCTGGGCTACTACGTCCCACTCCGTGGGCCCTAATACGGTAGTTTTTACGCCCATCTTTTTACCCCACTTGATGAACGCCGCCTGATCGTGATTGACATACATGGGAAAATTTACAAAGGTGGTGACCATTATATACTCTTCTTCTGAGTTCACCGGTGGCATATTCTGCTGCGTAGTTTCTTTAGCCTGGGTGTATGCTCCCTTACTGGGATCACACCCAGTCAGGAAGAGAATAAGACCGACGTAGGCCAGGAAAGCAGTCCTGGGAGGAATAATCTTGGTCATAATACAATGTTAAATTGCGGATGATTTATTCAAATTGAAAAAGTAGTCAATTTCCGGGAGAAGAAGAATTACGTTCTCTGACCTTCACCAAAGAAATTGCCGCCCGGTCGGCTCTTTTCTGGAGGATTAAATCAATAGCAACCGCGAAGATCAAAATAATACCAAAAATAATTTGTTGCCAGTACCCAGACACCCGGGCCAGAATCATAATATTTGCTACTATTCCCATAAAAAGGGTCCCAAGCAAGGCTCCTACAATTTTCCCCTGACCACCCAACAGACTGGCTCCGCCTAAAATGACGGCCGTAATTACTTTCAATTCCAACCCCTGCCCGGTCGTTGGCATACCTGCTCCCAGGCGGGCGGCCAAAATTATTCCGGCTAAACCCGCCAGAAAAGACATTAGCATAAAACTGTAAATCTTCATTCTTCCAACCCGTATTCCCGATAACAGGGCTGCTTTCTCATTACCACCTATATAATAATATCTCCGAAAGAAAATCGTCCTTGCGACCAGAAATGAAAAAATAATCACAACCGCGATCATATACCATACCGGTAATTGAAAGCCGAGAAAACGTGCCTGTCCCAGGGCATTAAATCCATCCGGAAGATTCTGGATTCCGGAACCACTGACCATGAGGGCAAGACCCCGTACGATGCCCATCATTGCTAAAGTCTGGATCAGCGGGTTGATGCCTACACTGGCCACAAGCCAGCCATTAATAAATCCAATAACGAGTGAGACAGCCAATGCAGCCAGTATGGCTACCGGCACATAGACTCCCCAATAGAACATCAGATAGGCCGCAAAACCTCCGGCAAAAGCCACTACCGAGCCTACGGACAAATCGAATGCGCCAGAAATCAAAAGAATCATCATTCCTACAGCCACAATGGCGTCAATGGAAAGATTTAATAAAACCAGGGAGAGATTTTCCAGTGAAAAAAATTGTTGCGGCCAAATAATACTACTGACAATAATTAACACCAAAATGGTCAATGATAAAGTAATTACCCGGTCC
>JAGQWZ010000320.1 GCA_020436835.1 Saprospiraceae bacterium
GGGTTCAAGTAATTGTAAGTACATTGACCGGCTACCCTCAATTGGGGTAGATCTGCAAATTCTGCTGTAATGCCGGAAGTTGCCAGATCAATTTGAAGGCCCCGTATAGCGGCTTCTTCTTCAAATGAAGAGAAATAAGACCACAGATTTTCATCAACGCCCGGATATTTTTCCTGGATGGGATCAGTAATTTCTTCTAGGGGAATCTCCTCACAGGAGATGGTCATTACAATGATAAAGAGATAAAAAAAATACCTGCTCTTCATGTTTCTGGAAATTATGGCAAGTACCTATACAATCAAATAGTGGCAACTAATCTTTGATGTTTAATTAACAGAAATACCGGCGGGGAAATTGCCAGATCAAATACCCTTATGAAATAATTAACTGGTGATATTTTTTGCCCGGGATGGGTCGCTAAAGGATATCGTGAAAGGTTTTTTCCACATTTTTAAGATCCTCCATATGTGCAGCCACTGAATCCATTGTGTGTGGAGTTGCTTGTTCAATACATTGTTCGATCACCAGATGAGGCCGAATCTTTTTTTCTTTGAAAATCGACGCCATGAGAGAATAATCAATATCTCCCTTTCCGAAGGTCTCGGTCCAGGTACCTTTTTCGGACTGGCGGATGTGAAGTTCTGCAATTCGGTCACCATACATTTTGATGGCATCAAATACCGCGAGATGGGAATCATTGCACCCTCTATAGATCCAGTGCGCATCGAGACAAAACCAAACAAATTGAGGATCGGTGTTCTGCAAAACATGATGGAATTCTGTTGCACCGGCTGCCATTTCACTATCATGGGTGTGGTAGGCCAATTGGATACCCATATTCCTTAATTCAGATCCCAGTAAATTTAGATTTTCGGTTTGCAGACGAATCTGCGCGTCAGTTTTCGCTATCTGTTTTCCCCAGGCGATAGGAGTTGGGTTAGTAACCAGAATTTTGGTATTGGCATCCTTCAGCGCTTTGGCAATTTTGAGGATTTCTTCAATGGATCCATCTGCTTTGTCTGGCTCATGCAATATGCTATTCACGTAGGCAGAGGGCATGGATATCTCATATTGCTCCAGGTAAGGCATCAGGCTTTCCACATGCTCCGGACTTTCAAAAGACTGTTCGAGCGCTTTAATACCACTTTTTGCAAATTCTGCGATATCAAATTCCGGATTTTCTCCCCACTTCAGACCCTGACGTTTGAAAAAAGTAGTCCAATTGTAACTACTGCACGAAATGGGAAATTGGTTTTCTGCCAAAGGAGATGGTTTGTTTTTGAGCCACAGTGTCCCTAATCCTGAGACGGAGAGCATTTGTACGAATTGCCTTCTTGATGATAAAGCCATTAAATTAGGATTTATAGACCGATAAAGATAACAACTTATCAAGGAGCTCAATTCCGGTGCATAAATAAATGCGAAAAGCACTACCCGGAAACATTGACCGGAGAGTGCTTTTCCTGCAGTTATCTATTTTTTTACTAAGCCATGATGAATAGACCGGCAATGGCCGTTGCATCATCACCGCTCAATGGTTCGTCGTAGGCCTCTGTTGCACTTTCAAACGAGAAAGGGGTACCACTATTCAAGCTTGTTACATCGACCCCTCCTTGCATTGTATTTTCTTCACCGTTGTAGACTGCCTGAGTAGCTTCGGGCATGCCGTCACCACGCATGTTACCGGTTATCCATCCCTTGAGACCACGCATTCTGCGGATCTCAGACGCATGCCTGGCTTCGACGGAGTGAATTTGCAGTGCAGCGGTTAGAAAGGCAGAGCCCATTAAGTTGGCTGCCTGCCCCTTATAAGCACGGACCCCTGTATCCTCAAATGCCTGAGCTAGTGCAAGCATCTGAACATAAGCGGTGTCGGATCCAACACCAGTGTCATTAAAAGGATCAAATGCACCTCCTGCCGTGAAATCGAAATTTGGCTTTTGAACCGGTGCCAGATCGGCATTTTCCAATCCAGCGTAGAGAAAATCCACGTGTGCGGATTCATGCTTTGATATTTGCATAAAAACACGCTCTGGTTGCCCCGGTGGGAGTACTCCGGAATCGAGTGCTTTCACATAAAATTCATTTTCCAGATATTCCAATGTCAAGGCCAACTGCAGTGCTGACACGGCAGTATCCCCTGTCGTTTGGGCAGATATTTTACGAGGAATAGCGGAAATACCCAGTGGTAAAGCAAATGCCGCAGCCTTTCTACTCCAGTTTCCAAACTGCCTGAAGGCTTCCCGGCGACTGGTTTTTTCCGGTGATATTTTATCGGTGGTATATTGGCTTAAAAAATTTATAATTCGCATAATCTATTTCTTTTTTTGAATGAGGGTAATTTAAATTGCGGTGTGGACACTATGGCAGACTGCTGGCCGTAAATTCAGTTTTTATCAAACCGGCAGAACCGATGGTACTTAATACATCGGATGGATCCATCGCCAAATCCAGTCCATTGCCGTCTATGATATCATCACCGGCAAAATCTGAAGATTCCGGATTTATCAGTGATCGGATGGCCGATGCATGCCGGGCCTCTACAGAAACAATTTTTCCAGCGATTAAAAGATAGTTCGGATCAGAGATCAAGGCTCCTGCCCCGTTGTAGGCGGCTACTCCAGTATCTTCCAACGTCTTAGCTAATCCGAGGACTGCATCCCTGCTACCGAAGTCAAGGTTTCCGTAATCAAATTCCAGGTCGGGAAGGACTTTGGTGGTATCCCCATTTACTGCAGCCATTATTGCAGCTTTAAAAAATTCCCTGTGATTTACTTCATGATTATACAGATCTGTGAAGATCTCTCTTTCTCTGTCCGATATATTATTATAGAAGGAATTAACCACTTTTGTGTAGAAATCAGCTTCCAGTTGTTCCAGCGCATAAGCATAGTTCAACACGCCTAAATCTCCTTCCCCGAGATCAAACACGCCAGGTTCTGGAGTTACCATATCATCATCATCTTTATCGCAAGCAATCATCACACCTGCTCCTGCCAGGGCCATTCCGCCTAATTTTAAGAATTTTCGTCGATGTTGAAAAGGAATATCGGATTTTACGGCGATCCTCATTTTTGATTTTTTCATAAGATGCTTTTTAATTTGAATTTCTCTTAGACTTACGATTTTCGGTGACGGTTCGGATTCATTTTTTATTCATTA
>JAGQWZ010000321.1 GCA_020436835.1 Saprospiraceae bacterium
ATGCTTCAACATTCAATCAAGATGGCGTTCCGTAGTTTCCGGCGTCATAAAGGATCCTTTGCGATCAATGTGTTAGGGCTTGCTATCGGCCTTGCCTGTGCCCTTATCATATTCTTATGGGTCAATGATGAACTGAAAATGGATCAGTTTCATGCAAATAGTGACCGTTTGTACCGGGTATTGGAGCATCAGGAATACAAGGAGGGAATTATGACCACCTGGTCGACACCTGGCTTGCTGGCCCAGACATTGGCTGAAGAGATTCCCGAGGTAGAATACGGGGCTACCATGATGTGGCCAATGAAGCAGACACTGACGGTTGATGACAACAACATTAAAGTGACCGGCTATCATGCCGGTGAGGATTTCTTCCGTATGTTCAGTTTTGATCTTTTTTCCGGCGATCCCGAAAACGTTTTGAGAGAACCTTCGGCGATGGCTATTTCCCGATCTACTGCCGAAAAATTATTTGGGACAGCCGAAAATGCTCTTGGCAAGACCATTGAATACGAACATAGTAAATTCTATAAGGTCACTGGGATTTTTGAAGATGTCTCCAAGTATTCTTCGATCGATTTTGATATTGTGACCAGCTATGCCGAGTACCTGCAGGAAAATGAATGGTTGCGCTCCTGGGGCAGTAATTCACCGCCTACCATCGTTATGCTGAAACCCGGATCTGATGCAGAAGCAGTAAATAAAAAGATCGCCAATTTTGTCAAAGACCGGAGTGAAAATTCCAATGTCACGCTTTTCTTAAAACCATTTTCAGAATCATACTTATATGGTCGATATGAAAATGGAAAATTGACCGGGGGTCGGATCGAGTATGTTCGTTTATTTTCGATTATCGCCATTTTTATTTTAGTGATCGCCTGCATTAATTTTATGAATTTATCAACTGCAAGGGGTTCGAGGCGGGCAAAGGAAGTTGGAGTAAAAAAGACCTTCGGAGTAGAGAGGCGATCTCTTATTTCTCAATATCTGACCGAATCGGTGTTGATGGCCTTTATCGCCCTGGTTCTGGGGCTCCTCCTGGTGGTCATTGCGCTGCCAAAATTCAATTTGTTGACAGACAAACAAATCGGTTTGTCGCTATCTCCCGTACTGTTGGGCTCCTTTGCGCTGATCACCCTGATCACCGGATTATTGGCAGGAAGTTATCCCGCTTTATACTTATCCGGATTTAAACCGGTTAAAGTGTTAAAAGGTGAAATAAAATCTACGCTGGGGGAACTTTGGGCTCGAAGAGGTTTGGTGGTTTTTCAATTCACGCTTTCAATAATATTGATTATCAGCGTATTGACGGTCTATCAACAGATTAAATTTGTAATGAGCAAAAATCTGGGTTATGACAAAGATCAATTGGTGCATTTCCAGATAGACGGCAAGCTGGAAGAAACAACCGACGCTTTTCTCACGGAAGCCAAACGTCTGCCGGGGGTGGAAAACATTTCGACCATCGCCCATGACCTGGTAGGTCAACAGAATAATACCAGTGGCTTAAAATGGGAAGGTAAAAATCCGGAAGATCGAATTTTGTTTGAAAATGTACGGGTCAATTATGACTTGTTGGAGACGATTGGCGTGGAACTGACTGCAGGTCGGTTTTTTTCCCGAGAATATGGTTCAGACACGTCTAAAATAGTTTTCAATGAGTCTGCGATCAAGATCATGGGATTTGAGGATGATCCCATTGGCAAAGTAATTACCCTTTGGGATGAATACCAACTGGAAATTATCGGGGTCGTAAAAGATTTTCATTTTAAATCCTTGCATGATCCGATCTCTCCATTATTCTTCCGCTTGGATCCGGAAAACACCTGGACTATGATGGCACGTATTGCCGCCGGCAGACAACAGGAGGCGCTGAATAGCCTGCAATCCCTCTACGAGCGATTTAATCCCGGATTTCCTTTTGAATACCGCTTTGTCGATGAGGAATATTCCCGTCAATATGCAGCAGAACAACGGGTTTCCAGTTTGTCAAAATATTTTGCCGGGCTGGCGATATTTATTTCCTGTCTTGGATTACTGGGTCTCGCCGCTTTTACCGGTGAAATTCGAAAAAAAGAGATCGGGGTACGTAAGGTTCTCGGTGCTTCAGTACTGAATGTGGTGCTGCTCCTGACCAAGGACTTCACCCGGCTGGTGCTTGTTTCCATATTCCTCGGGATTCCCATTGCTTACTTTCTTCTTTCCAACTGGCTTGACCGGTTTGAGTTCAGGATCGGTTTACACTGGTGGTTCTTTTTAGGAGCCGGACTGCTGGTATTGCTAATTTCGTGGCTCACTACCAGTTCGCAGGCATTTGTCGCGGCCAGAGTTCATCCTAATGAGTGTCTGAGAGATGAGTAGTCAGTAAAAATAGGTAAGGTCCGGATCTGAAGAAGGTATGCCTGGATTTTAGTTTCCGGAAATCCATTGTCTAAAGGATACCGCAGTTTGTTTGCCAATGATAATTTCTTTTTTCTGGTCGGAAGTCAGTTCCAGTTTTATCTTACTTTGTTCAATCGATTTAAATTTCAGGATAGCATTAAACTGAATCAGATATTGACGGTTAGCGCGGAAAAAGGACCGCCTGTCCAAACCGGCTTCGAGGTCAGATAATGATTGATCGATCATAAAGGTGTCGCCGGAAAAGGTATGGGCAAACGATAGTCCATGATCAGTAAAAAAGTAGGCGATGTCTTTTGATTCCAGCGGAATAAAGTCCGTTCCTTTTCTGACCAGAAATCTATTTGTATAATTTTCTCCCGATTTCCGTCCGCTCAGAAATTCTCTTACGGATTGATCCAGCAAGATCGTTTTGAGATCTTTCACTTTGCGAAGCGCCTGCTTCACCTTTTCCTTTTGCAGCGGCTTAAGTAGATAATGGATGGAATGGTATTCAAAAGCCTTTAGTAAGTAATTATCATAGGCAGTGGTAAAAATGACCGGAAAGTTGACTTCGCATTGTTCAAAGATTTGGAAAGATAAATCATCTGCCAGTTGAATGTCAAAAAATCCAACATCCGGAGCCTGGTTTTGACTTATCCAGGCAATCGCTTCCCTGGCACTGGGTAAGGTGACCAGTATATCGATACCGGGAGAAATCTCGTGTAGTATATCTTCAAGCTTTTTGACTGCGGTGGGCTCGTCCTCAATGATAATAACCTGCATTCAATTCAATTTTAATAGAGGCATTTCAAGAATAAAGAATTCTTTATTATCCTGAAAAAAGATCGGTTTGCCTACCGTTCTCAGGAAGCGGTCGTTCAGGTTCCGCAGTCCAATTCTGGTTGAAGTGTATTTTACCTTTCTCGGTACCTGCCGGTTAACTAAAATGATTTTATTTTCTTCGATCCTTATCCTGAGTACCAATTTTTCACTGGCCGAAACTTCGTTATGTTTTACCGCATTTTCAACCGCAACCATTAAAGTGACGGGTGGGATTAAAAAACGGGTTTTACTTTTATCGTCAATCTGCAAATCGATGTGGAAAGCATCTTCATATCTGAGAGACATCAGTCGCCCATAGGCGTGCATAAAACTTAGCTCGTCCTCCAGCAGGATCAGGTCTTTGTCTTTGCTACCAAGGATGTACCGGTAGACTTCAGCCAGATTCTGCAGAAAATCCTCCGCTTTCTCCGGATCCTTTTTAATCAGATAGGAAATGCTGTTTAGGGCATTAAACATGAAATGCGGATCGATCTGATTTTTCAGGGCTTCGAGTTCGGCCTGAATTTTACCCCGTTTAAGTTGTTCCGCTCTGATCTGCTCCATTTCACTATGTTTGGCATACAGTACCTTTTCATATACATTCGTGACGAAGATGACGCAAACCACAATTATGGCGGTAGTAAGGAAAATAATATTGGTAGAGACCGGAGCTTCATCAATCCAACGCCACATGAAAAGAAGAAGCAGAGAAACCGGCGTGGTATAGAATATATTCAATCCAATAAACAAGGCGTATTTCTCGATGTACGAAGTGCTGCGCAGAATCACCGGGTAGTAGCGCAGTACCAGGTAACGATTACCTTCCCAGACGATCCAGGCGATCATTATAAAGTATAGATAACTTCCGTAGACTTCCAGCCGGCTCGCATGATCAAAATCGATCAGCCCCGCTGCACTGGGTATGACCAGCCCAAAGAAAGGAACGCCAATTAACCGCACGATCTTGTCATCCAACTCGATTTTCTGATCGACATTGACCGGCTCTTCAAACCTGATATTTTCCGCTTTGATGTTCAAATCTTCCGCTTCACATAAACTTCTCCGCATCCGGCATGATTTCCGGATTGCAGGATCTAAATTAGGTTTAAAATTAGTGCTTTTTCCGCTCAGACTCAGATGAATGCAGGTAATGGGCGGATATAAGAACTGAGTGAAAATTATTTAATTCTTTAAAACTGGATATTATGGAGGGAAATTTAAATCACCTGGCTATTATTGTGGCTGCGCTATCCACCTTTCTGCTCGGAGGCTTATGGTATTCACCAATCCTTTTCGGCAAAGCCTGGCAGCAAGAAAATAAGCTCACTGATGAAGACCTGAAGCAAGGAAATATGGCTAAAATCTTCGGGCTGACTTTTGTGTTTTCGCTGATAATGGCCTATAACCTGGGCTTTTTCCTAAACGACCCGGCAATTGATGCCACCATGGGATTGCTTTATGGCTTTCTTACCGGTTTCGGCTGGACTGCGATGGGAATTTTTATCCATGGACAATTTGAAAGAAAGAGTACCCGGTATATGCTCATCAACGGAGGTTATATGATCGTTGCACTGACGGTAATGGGATTGATCATCGGAGCCTGGAAGTGATAAATCTAAATTGCATTAAAATAGGTCCGGAATACTACGATATCTCGTGTGATGGTTTAAAGATGTTATTTTAATCGTCGCATGCAACACATGAGCCGCCTTCACACTTGAAGCCGGGGGGACAAATGTTTCCACAGGAACCACAGCCTTGGTTGTCAGACTGCAGGTCAGTGCATTTTCCACTGCAATTCGTTAATCCGGCTCCACAACTTAGGACACAGCTACTGCCGTCGCATCGATAACCGGCGGGACAATTGAAGCCGCAGGCTCCGCAATTAAATTCATCATTGTCAAGATTTGTACAAACGCCACTACAATTGGTTAGCCCTCCTCCACAACTCAGGACACAGCTACTGCCGTCGCATCGATAACCGGCCGGACAACTGTTGCCACAGGCTCCACAATGGTACACGTCAGTACTGAGATTTATACATGTGCCACTGCAATTGGTCAGACCATTTTGGCAACTTAATACACAGTTACCATTTTCGCATCTGTAACCCGCCGGGCAGGCAATGTTGCATGATCCACAATAGGCAGCATCGGTCAATAGATTTACATAAGTTCCATTGCAATTACTTAAATAGGTAGGAATTGTAGAGGCAGGATGCATCAGTTGCCAGTCCAGGCCATTAAATATTGCCATGGCAATTTCACCGGCAATCAGATCATCGGAACCCAGCTGCAGATTACCTCTTCGTAGTAAGTTACGTGCAGTGGAGGTGGATGCACCATTATCTACTTTCAAAGTGGCAGAGCCCGTATTGCTGGAAGAGACCAGAAAGCTCACGATCAGTCCGGTGGGAACGTCACCAGAGGAAATCTCAATTCCTGGCAATAATAATTCATAATCATTGCCCGTATTTGTCGAGAAGCCGGAAAAATTAAGTCCTCCGGAAAGATTGAAGTCACCCTGCACTTCCAACTCTGCATTTTGCGCTTGAGTCGTCGCGTAGTAACAGATTGCCAGTATTAATAATGGAATTTTCATTTTGATTCTTCGGTTTTGATGTTCTCCTTATAAAATACTAAAAAATTCTGACTCATTTTACGCGAGTCAGGATTTTAATCAATATAATATTGTTGATAATCGGATAGCGAAAGTCAGGCATCGAATCGCGAAGAATAACTCAAATTGCAGTGTTTGAGGAAGAAGATCTTTTTAAGATTTAATCTGCAGGAAATTATTCAATGTTTAGTCTCCAAATTTTGGATTTCTTTCTGCATTTCTTTGTTGAAGTGAGATAACTCTTGATATCTGATCTCCAAATCTCTAATTCGATCAATTAATGCCTGTATGCAGGAGAGTGCAATGCCATCAGCATCCACAGACTCGATATATTTGTCACTATCACCCAATCCGAAAGCAGCATAAAAGTCCTCGGCCATCGGCCCCAGGTGCATTCCTTCCTTGCTCTTCTTGTAATGCCAGGAGGTAATGTCCAGATTGGCCACCTTGGCCAGAACCTCATGGGGATCAACCGTTTCGAAGTTCTCTTTAAATGATCGGCTGGAACCACTCACCCAGGATCCACCGTCGGTCAGGTGAGCTCCATTTCCATTCCCCTGGCCCAAGTTCCCGGCATGAATCGGGTATTGGGGATCATGGTTTTCTATACTGAGTCGAGGTCGTACGATTACTCCCTTTCCTCCCCACAGATAGGCGGCCCATTCAGCTTTATCCAGGGCACGGCCAAAGATGCCTTTACCACCATCTCCAGTACCGACTCCCACTAATCCTTCGCCGGCAGATCCGTCTGCCCAGCCGACTACTCCATCCCGGCTATCCCGGTTGGCATATCCGTAGACGCCGGCCAGTCCAAATCCTGCATGGCCGTACACACCATATCCTTCTTTGCCAGCGGCAATGCTCCATACTCCCGTTTCTCCGGAAGCAAAGATTCCGTAGGCATTATTGCTGACCGCTTTGATCGCGTGTTCCTTGTCCGATTCGACTTCCAGGTTGGCTTTGATCTCAAATTGACTGAATAATACAACGCTCTGACAAAATATTATCATAAATACGACTGCTCTTTTCATGTTGAAAGGTGTTTTATTGGATTAAAAATTTTTTACACTTGCTCTTTACCAGTTCAATTGAGCTACGGAAATCTTAACAGTCAGCGTAATTTTTTTTAGCGAACACTTTTCTTTTTCAAGGTTTCGCTGATCATAAAAGCGGCATTGAGTTGCATTTTGGTTTTATGCCGCCACCGGAATCATATTTTCCTTTATTTTTATTTTATGGGTAGAGACTTCCTTTGTTTGATATTTACAGTGATTTGCCTTTTGCAAATAGATCAGAATGCAGATGCACAAAATCCGGGAGATCCGGTGCCTGTCTATCCGCCAAGTGGTATGATTACCGGAATTCATTTCGATGTTTCGACGTTAAAAAATGTCTGTCCGGGTAATGGTCAGGCAGCGGATCGTAGCGACAATTGGACCATTACCTGGGCAGACGATGGTCACCAATATACATCCTGGGGCGATGGCGGAGGATTCGGGGGCGATAATCAGTTGGGCCGGTCCAGCATGGGGATTGGGAGAATTGAAGGGGGGCGGAATGATTATTCCGGATTTAATGTCTGGGGAGGAAAGGATCCGGAAAGTCCTTCTCAATTTCCCGGAAAATGCTACGGTATTATCTCTGTTGACGGCACGTTGTATCTATGGAGAAGTGGAACAGCAAGTGTCTGTTACGGTAAACAGGCGCTTTACTCTTCCGACGATAATGGCCGGACATGGGATTCCACAGAGGTGGTATGGGATTTCCCCAAAATGGAAAACCATGGTTTTTTTGTGCCTACTTTTCTCCAATTTGGGCAGGATTACCGGCAGGCCAGAGATCAGTATGTCTATACCTATGCTCCGGAACATACCCGGTCCGTCAATCAGGATACTTCCGATCCGCAGGCCGGGTGGGATGTAAATGTACCGGGCAAACTAGTACTTTTCCGGGTACCCAAAAAAAGCCTGACCCGGAAATCCACTTACGAGTTTTATGCAGGATTAAAGAACAATGGGAAGCCGCGCTGGACTGAAGATTATCAGGACCACCAACCGGTATTTCAGGATGAGCACAATGGAATCATGCGTACCAGTGTGATCTATAATCCAGGCTTACAACGGTATATTATGGTCGTACAACAAGTAGGACGATATAAAGAACTGCAGGGACGAAAGGCGCACATGGGTATTTACGAAGCTCCGGAACCCTGGGGACCCTGGTCGACGGTCCTTTTTGCCCATCCCTGGGAGCTTGGAGACCCTCCTCATTTGCACAATACATCGTTTCCCGGTGATCCCAAAACGGTCTACTGGAATTTTTCACCCAAGTGGTGGTTTGATCAGGGTAGGGGGTTTGTTATGGTGTATACCGGACCCGGAGGAGATCAGTGGGGTACCGTGGAGGGTCATTTTGAAATAGCCGGAAAATGACTCCCGTCCATTTAAATAGAAATGGAATAGCGTATTGAAAAAACATGTTAAAAAGATGATCAATTATGAACAAATTATCAGTTGCGATTTGGTTTTTTCTGCCTTTGCTCACTTACGCCCAAAGCAGAACTTATAACGAATTAAATCTGTCTTTTTTTGCATTGATCGTGAGTGATATGGAAGTATCCAGCAATTGGTACGTCAATACCTTTGATTTTGAAATAATTAATCAGGTTGAATCCGAAGAAAAGGGATTTAAGATATCAAATTTACGACAGGGAGAAAATTATCTGGAATTAATCGAACTCAATAATGCCATCATACCGGAGAAAGCCTTAGCCGGATATAATGATAAGTCAAGGATACAGGGAATATTTAAGATTGGTTTTTTTATCCCGGATTTTGAGGAAGCCATTCGAAGGCTGGAAGGTCTGGATGTGGTTTTTAATGGAAATGTTTTATTGGATAAAATCACCAACCGGAAAATGGTGACGATACAGGACCCGGACGGCAACCGGGTGCAGCTTTTTTCCCGTGAATAATTTTCAGGTGGCACCGAACCGGTTTGATAGAATTTTGTGGCCGGATTGCTGCTGATCTACTCCGGATGAAGTAAGCTGAAGAGGTCGATACGGTCCAGATAGCCATCCAGACAATCGATACTTTTGAAACTGCGTATATCATCCACGCAGTTAAATTCATTATCGTAGTACACTTCTACATAAAAGTCCTCCAGCGCATACAAATTCACTTTGCCCTTCTCCCAGCAACGCCAGGTGAGATAAGTGGCATGGTACCATACGGTATCAGCCTTCTTCTCCATGTCGAGCGCGATAAATTCATATAGGTCCATGGCGTAATATGTAGCAGAAATCGCGCCAAAAATGGAAGGGATGCCGACCAGAGCAGCGGCCTCAGAGAAAAATCTAAAGTCGCCTGTTGCATTTCATATTAAACTTTTCTATTATGCATGCATGAGACAAAATACCGACCTAAGACTCCACTCCATTCGTATCTGTAATCCCCAAAATCTATCTGATGAAGATTTACTGGGAATGATGACCCAAATCCATCGTATTCCACCGGAAGAGCTGATCCGTCCGGAAGGTAAACCGGTATCGGACTTTCTTCGTCGTATCAATGACGAAATTGCCATCAGATGTGCCCTTGCCCGCAAGAACAATACAATCAGGATCATACGTTCCTGACCGGTGTATTCGATCGTCTATTTTCGATGGTTAACCACCGTAAAATTGGGCAGGACTATTTCCGGACCTTTGAATTTTATATTAGTTAAAAAACGTTGGAGCATAGGCCCATCCAATTCCTGTATGTCGGGAGTGACCTCACATTCATAAAATGTCTGATCCGGTAGAAGTTCAAATCCGATCGCCGGAATTTCTTCCTGCTTTCCTGAATTATCAACCAGCTGGGCTGCGACCACGATGCCCTGCTGTCGTATTAATTGTAGTTTCATTTTTTTAGTTTTCATGTTACACCACCTCCGGTTAAAGTGAATCTCATTCCTGAGCTTCCATCATTTTTAATATCTACAAAATAATCCCAATATGCAGTACTGGCATCACCACAACTATAGGTTGCCGGGCC
>JAGQWZ010000322.1 GCA_020436835.1 Saprospiraceae bacterium
CCGCGCCCGACTTCAGCAGAAAAGATCCTTACCGGAATGAGCTTCTCAAACTAGCTGAGGTAGACAAAGTGGCTTACGGATCCGGTCCTCCGATGGCTATTGATGGACTTTCTTTAGGGACTACATTCAGACTACCCCATCAAAATGAACTGGAAGCCAGAGATACAGAATTAAAAATCAGTGGTACTGAATATTTCAATTTTTATGACCTCAAGTTATTGAGTGGGCGGCCGTTCAAGGAAAATAAAGATGTATTTCATGAATTTATTATCAACCAGGAATTACTGCTGTAAATGGGTTGGACACCCGAGGAGGCCCTGGGCAAAAAATTAAAAATAAATGAAGGTGAAGGTACTATTGTAGGAGTGACAGAAAATTTTCACAATAATGCCTTAAAAAGTTCAGTTACTCCCTGTGTTTTTACAAATTGGAAATATTTCCATGATCAGGCATTTATCAAGATCAAAGGAAATATGCCTCCACCGTTTTCCGATATTCGAAATATCTGGAAAGAGAATTTTCCTCAGGCGGTTTTCCAGATAAAGTTTCTGGATGATGCCATAGCGAGGGAATACCTCTTCGAAAATCTCATTCTCAAAGCATTCGTAATATCTTCTCTACTAGTAGTCATCGTAGGCTGTATGGGTATTTTTGGCCTTATGACCTTCCTTACCTTACAAAAAAAGAAAGAAGTAGGTATACGTAAAGTATTGGGAGCCTCTATCTTTCAGCTTCTGAATCTATTCAATCGTGAATTCCTTCCATTAATCTTGATTGCATTTATCATTAGCTTTCCATTTGTTTTCATATTCATATCTAAATGGCTGGAAAATTTCACTTATCACATTACTATCTCGATCTGGATGTTCTTGCTAAGTGCTTTTTTAACAGTGGGAATTTCAATTTTCACCTCTACCCTTCGCACTTACAGGGCGGCCATGGCCAGTCCGGTACAGACCATTCGTGAGGATTGATTGGAAATTATTGTTTTGCTCATCATATAAATCAGGGAATAATGCAACTATTAAGCGAGTGTATTGTCCTTAAAATGGATATTTATTATTACGTAATATTAAAAAATCAGATCCGTCATGAATAAAGTGCTACTATTAGTTATCAGCCAATTTTGTCTTTTCTCCCTGGCCTTGTCCCAGACGATCAAAGGCAATGGAAACATTGTCCGCGAGGACCGGAAGGTTGGAACTTTCAATTCCATAGATACCAGAGATGGTTGGGACCTCGTACTCTCTCAGGGAAATGACTACGGAATAACTGTGGAGACGGATGAAAATCTGATGGAATATGTCAGGACGGAAGTACAAGGGAGTACCTTGAAGATCTATACGGATGCAAAGATTATGAAAAGTAATCGTCGTAGAGTTCTGGTGACTTTCAGAGATCTGCGATCAATCAAAGCATCCGGAGGAGCGGATGTGGATAGCGACGGGAAAATAAGTACCGGGGATTTCGACATAAATTGTTCCGGAGGCAGTGACCTTTCCCTCGATGAGCTCAGTTGTGGCACTTTCTCCGGAGATTTTAGCGGAGGATCAGATGTTACAATTACCTTCGGCGCATCCGAAAAGATCTATGTTGATGCCAGAGGAGGAAGTGACATACATCTGCGTGGTATATCCGGGTCAGAAGGTAAAATTAATCTTTCCGGAGGTTCGGATGCAACCCTTAGTGGCAAGCTGGATGACATGAGACTTTCCGGATCGGGAGGAAGTGACGTCAGTGCATCCAATCTTGAGATCGGGAAGGCAATAATTTCACTTTCCGGTTCCTCTGACGGCAAGTTTAATGTCCTTTCGGAACTGGACCTCACCTTAAACGGAGGAAGTGACTTCACGTGTAAGGGAGATCCGGAGATCGTAAGACAGGTGGTTTGCAAATCCTGTGATGTGCGGCTATAATTTCCCGGTAATTATTGAGAAAACCGTCAGCATCTGTTCACTCTTTTCGATAAATGAATAGAGGTGATCTCATCAAACCCTTTTTATCCTTTTATAAATTTCACCTGATTTACAGTATTTCCCGTGTGAAGGTGTGCAATATATAATCCTGGCCGAAGGTCCTGAATTTCTGTCCGTCTATTTTCCATCTGTATGGTTCTGATGAATCGACTATTCAAATCATATATATCCATCCTGGTCACCTCGGGATTGTTTGTATAGATAAAATCCTGGGCGGGATTGGGGTATAGAGTCGTATCATCCCCAAAATCACGGCTTCCCTGATCGATGAAAACGACAGAAGAATACTCGGTGGTTCCATCCCAATCCAATTGCACCAGCCGGTAATAACCATCAATTTGGTTGGCGGTCAGCGTAAAAGAATAATCGGATCCTGATCCTTCACTACCGGCTGCCTCTCGAAATCCGATTTCCGTCCAGGTCGTACCATCTTCCGAATGTTCGATAACAAATCCCTGATTGTTTATCTCCGAAGCCGTCTTCCAGACCAGCGCCCGGCTGCTTTGGTCATAGTCAAAAGTCACCAGTTCAACCGGCAAGGTTTGGCTGTGAAACTCACAAACCATCCTTCCCCTTTTGATATCGGCGGCATTCTCCAGGACCCTTAGTTCGGTCACGGATCCGCAATTAATCCAATCATAAGTGAAAGTAAGATCAAAATTATACGTTTTACCCGGCTCAAGAT
Organism: Saprospiraceae bacterium; assembly: GCA_020436835.1. Classification (GTDB taxonomy): domain Bacteria; phylum Bacteroidota; class Bacteroidia; order Chitinophagales; family Saprospiraceae; genus JABDMH01. The sequence goes on from JAGQWZ010000322.1 coordinate 2,662, forward strand.
TTGAAAGTCCGGAATCAATACCCTGACTGGGCCGACCGTCGGTACCAAAGTTCAGATACCAAATTGTTTGCTTTGATATATTTGTAATGGATCCCTTGATATGTACCGTTATATTGCACTTTTTTGGATTATGAGTTGCATCCGGCTGCTCGGATTTCAGCTCCATCGTTTCCACAACAAACTGGGCATATCCCATTTCGTTTTTGCACTGGGCTTGTGAAGAAGTGATCAGGCTGAGAAATACAGCGATGCTGAGAAATAGGCGCAGGGGTCCCTGCGCGATCAATGATGTTTTCATGTCTCA
>JAGQWZ010000323.1 GCA_020436835.1 Saprospiraceae bacterium
ACTTTCCCAAGGTCATGCGACGGGTGGGAGGATACAATCTCGATGAGTTTCTCGGGCAGGACTGGAACTTAAGTAAACTGATCGTTGGCAGTGAAGGAACCCTGGCGATCATTCTTCAGGCCAAAATCAACCTTACACCACTGCCGAAGTTCAAGTATGCCTGCCTGGATCACTTCGAAAGTATGCAGGACGCAATAAAAGCAGTCCCCCAAATAGTCCGTTACCGCCCTGCTGCCGTTGAGATCATCGATAAAACCGTCATCGATCTGAGCCGTCAGAATATCACTACCCGCGATAGTTGCCGGGTGATCCAGGGTGATCCGGCCGCGGTCCTTATCACAGAATTTCATGGCGAAAATGAGGACGATGCCAGGCAAAAAGCGAGCAAATTGGCAGCGGATCTGCAAAGTTCAAAAACCGGCTATGCGCACCCCATCTATCCTCAGGGAAAGGAATACAATGATATATTGAATGTACGGAAGAAAGGCCTGGGCCTCATGATCGGTATGAAAAGCCAACGAAAACCGGTGGCATTTATTGAAGATGCAGCTATCCCCCTGGAATATCTTCCGGAATATATTGTTGAAGTGGATCGAATTTGTAAGAATTACGGCGTGGATGCGGTGAAATATGCCCATGCCAGTGTCGGAGTCATCCATGTTCGTCCGGTCCTTAATTTAAGGGATCCGGAGGATATTGAAATCCTGAAGAAAATTGCAGAAGAAACTTTTCTGCTAGTCAAAAAATATGGTGGCTCCTGGAGCGGTGAACATGGAGATGGACTGGTAAGAAGTCCTTTCAATGAACGATTTTTCGGCCCGGAATTATACCAGGCATTCAAAGAAATTAAGCAGCTATTTGATCCATCCCGGTTGATGAACCCGGGAAAAATAGTTGACGCTCCGGAAATGGATAATAATCTCCGATATGGCCGGGAATACCGGGACCAAGAGCTAAAAACCCAATTTCATTACCGCGAGGCGGGAAGTTTTGCGGATGAAGTACATATGTGTTCGGGAGTGGGCGAATGCCGCAAGACAATAAAAGGTACCATGTGTCCCAGCTACATGGCCACCCTGGAAGAGGAACATTCTACCCGGGGTAGGGCCAATCTGCTACGGCTGGCAATGTCCGGACAGTTGGGGCCGGATGGGCTGCATTCGAAGGAAGTCTATCAGGTGCTTGACTTATGTATTTCCTGCAAAGCATGCAAGTCCGAGTGCCCCAGCAATGTGGATATGGCAAAATTGAAAAGTGAGGTCTTGCAACAGAAATATGACCGGGAAGGCATCACCCTCCGGGAGCGTTTTATCCGAGATTCAACAAAATACGCCAGGTTTTTTTCCGGTACCCTTTCGCGGGTGGTCAATCCGGTGCAGGAATCAGGTTTCTTCCGAAAGATCATGGAAAGTCTTGCCGGACTGGACCAGCGAAGAATTCTACCTGGTTATGCCAGGACTAAGTTCACTAACTGGTATAAAAAGCATTACCTGCCACCAAAACAGCCTCGGGAAAAAGTACTTCTTTTTGTAGATACGTACCTGAATTTTCATGAACCGCAAGTGGGGATTAGTACGATCAACCTACTTACTCAACTGGACATTGCGGTAGAATTGGCAGATCTGGGATGTTGTCAAAGACCCCGCATTTCCAATGGATTTCTCCGGCTGGCTAAAACAGAAGGGCAGAAATTAATCGAAAAATCGATGTCCCTGGCAGACACCGAGTCACCAATTCTGGTGTGCGAACCCAGTTGCGCCTCCGCGCTGCAATATGATCTTCCGGATTTAATGGATGATCCGGAACATGCGGAAAAAATAGCAAAGAGAATTTATCTCGTAGCTGACTATTTAGCTGTTAAGCAGAAAGATCTTGCCGCTCGTCTGCAAGTGAAGAGCAGCCAGATTTACCTGCATGGACACTGCCATGAGAAAACCCTGTATGGAACCGCATCAATCAAACAATTGATGACAAATAATGGGGTTCGAGTCACTGAAATCGATTCGGGATGTTGTGGTATGGCGGGCGCCTTCGGTTACGAGAAAGAACATTATAAAATATCGGAAAAAATCGGCCGTGATCGATTGTTTGATGAAATTGAAACAATACCGGAAGACGCCTTGATCGTTGCTGATGGGTTCAGTTGCCGTCACCAGATAGCACATTTTACCGGTCGAAAGGCTTATTTCTGGACGGACGTGTTTGTTTAATAAATACACCGATTTTTTTTAGCACCACGGCGAATTTAAATTCGCCCATAATTTATGAGTCGAATCCGAATACCCAATGCCGCTATCTGACCACTACAAACACCTGGCAGCGGTATCCCTTTTTTGCAAATGAGATACTTTGCCAAATTCTGGGATCCTGCATAGAAGAAGTACTTCCAAATAAAGACTGTCTATTGATCGGCTATAAAATTAATCCAGAACATACGCACCTAATCGTAAAAACGGGAACAAATTTCAGCATTTCTCAAGTTATGCAGGCAATCAAAAGAATTTCTTCACTCCGCATTAACCAGATGTCACACCTGCACGCTGCAAATAATCCTTATGAAAATCTAAGTTGGACAGATCATCTAAAAGACCTTTGTGATCAATTCTATGGTAATAAGATGCAACCCAGGTTACCTCCCTTCAAATGGCAAAAAAG
>JAGQWZ010000324.1 GCA_020436835.1 Saprospiraceae bacterium
ACCACATTTATTTCACCGCACTGATCCATGGCGCCGGCCTGGCTGCCGAGCTGGCGGCAGGCGAAGCACCACCACGCGTTTACCTGGTTGAACCCACCGGTCCTTTCGAGAACGATCCGAACGTAACAGATAAGAAATTCCCTGGAAACCCAACCCGCTCCTACCGTACCCTTGAGCCACTCAAAATCGTCGGAGAGACCACCGACTGGACACGGTTAACGCAAGAGCAACTGCAAGGGTGGAAGGACAAACTGGCCAAAAACAAAGGGGATATTATCAATTGAGGTACTGGTATATTGGTGGCTCGGAGGATCGCAAAGCTTTCTTAATAGACTAATTAGGAGCCATTACTGCCGCTCCTCATGAAGAGTACGTTGATGTAGAGCAAGTTCCAAAGAGCGATAATTGGCGAAATGGCGTGGAGCCCTCGACAGGCTTAGAGAAGGGCAGGCGGAGTGATCATACAGAACGGTTTTCGCTCTCTGTGATCTATTAAAATGACAATTGCCTGAAAATGACTAACTTAAGAAGAACCAAACCCAAAATCCATGAAACGGCACAGTTCTTCACTTCAGCATATTATGGTTATAAGTTCAGTAATGGCCTTGCTTGGGCTGAACGCTCTCTTTTGTAAAAATCAGGATAATCCTGAAGTTGAGACAGCAAATAAGAGGAGCACCCTGCTGTCAACCGTCGAAGAGCCGGAGGTGATCCAGATCTGGCAAGGATCAGATTGCGGGGAATATGGGGGTGACGGCATCTGGCAAAACATAAAGGATTTTTTTCTCGATTGGGCCAAATTTCACCCAGGTGTATCACTCACCAATTACTGGGAACCCGACCAGGGACTGGTTGAAATGACCAATTCCCTGGAATTGCCGGATTGGGCCAACCGGGTGGCAATTATCTACAACGGTAGCTACCTGCTTTATACCCACCGTGACCACCATGTCAACACCCTTGGCGCTTCTATCTGGCCAGTCAAAACGGGGAACACCCTCCACTGGACTTCAGTGGGTATGCTGGGAGATAAAGGTCTTGATGACGAATTCGAAAGCTGTATTTACTACACCATCATTGCCTGGAACAGCGCCGTCATCGATGCTAATACCACCGATCTGGAATCCTATGTCAATAAATCATGGACCATCACAAAAAATCGCAGTGTTACCAAGGCAGTATTTAACTATACCGGCGATGCATGGCCTGCACCGGAACCAGTTGCCATCATTCCGCGTGGTTATTATTTATCCATAGAGGGTGAAGGTATGGACATGCACTTGTTTCAGGAATCGTACGAGATTACTCAAAACAAATCGACCAATCTGTTCGATCCGCCTACCTGGCAAGCCTCCGGATTGCTCCGTGACAATCATTCCCGGGAGACGGTGTTTGGAGCGCCGTGTTCGCTGTTGCATGGAAGTGGCGTCAGTGTTATTACCGAACCCTTTGATTGGGAAGAGCGCACTCCTGTACATTGCGGCTTCTTTCAAAGCTGCTTTAATAATATCGAACTCAAAGGTGTCCATAAGGACACGATAGAAGTCCAGGTGCCCCGCGACACCTATGCCATACCAATGCTTACGGGCATGGACCTGGCGTATTCCTGGGACGATGAACACTTCAAATACGGAGGAATGTGGCTCGATGATATTTCCCGAGATATGGATGCAGGGCGTCTGACCTACACGGTGAATTCTGTCCTTGAGGATAAAAATGGCAAACCCGGCCATTATGCTATCCCGGGTGTAACCATCCTCCTCCTGGATCGCTCCAGCAATCCGTATCATCCAAGACTAGAGCTTGAATAATTATCCCAAACCAAACAATCAGGCATTTATAGCAGAAGAAGGGTTAGATCGCGAGTATCTCAATTCATTAAAGTGATCGATGCATCAGGATTTTTGCATTTCCCGGACGTCCTCCAGGGATAATGCATTTCCTCCGACGCCCCATTGACCGTCCTTGACTTCTTCAATGACAACCCAGGTAGCATCCCGGAGTTGTTCACCGGAAAAAGACACGATGACATCGGTTATTTTCTTTATCAATGCTTCAGATTCTTCCGGCGAATATTCATTCTTAAATAATTTTACATTTACGAGTGGCATAAATTTTTAATTAATTATTTGATAAAGTTATCGGCAACATCGCCGACAAACTTAATATAAGCCGTATTCAAAGGAAGCGGCAAAAAAAATGTATGAAATGATGCAACAAATGTTTCGAATTCAATGATGGGAAAGCCCAATATAATCCGATGGCAACAGATGGAATCTTTTTTCAAATACTTTCGCAAAGTAAGAAGGGCTATTAAATCCTGTTTCAAAAGCAATCTGGGCGATCTGCTCTTGGCTCGTGTCCAGTAATTGCAACGCTCGATAAAGTCGAATCTCTCTGATTAAATGACCCGGAGTCCTTCCGGTAATTTTTCTGGTCTTCTTATAAAGTTGTGAACGGCTCATCAAAACGTCCGAAGCCAATTCATTTACATTAAACCCGGCAAGGCTGTAATTATCCTTAATACAACTCACCACTTGCAACAAAAAGTGTTCATCTTCCAGTGAAAATACCTGGACATGCCTTTCCAAATAGTTTCCGGTCAAGCCTTCATTCAATAAGAGTGCAAAGGTCTTGCTTGATGTATAAATACCTCGTTTACAGCAGGATATTGAAATGGTATTGCAATAATCAGCAGCAGAGCGACAGAATTTTTCAACTTCCTTTTGATCAATATCGTCAGACAAAAGAACCATTCTGGGATGGACTAAATCCCGATCCAAGCAAGTCACGATGTGCTGTGCACAGTAAAACGCATCGTCGGGAAATTCAAATAATGACTTTATGGAATGCTGTGGATCAAGCATTAAGGATCCATGGTGCGTTTCAATTAGATGATTAATGTCCGAAACACTTATACGCATCCTTTCCATGGGATCAATAACTTCAATCCATAACATGGTCAGGTAATCATTATGGATAACAGCTATTTCGGAGCTGTCTTGATGATGCCTGGGGTAATTATTCAGAATAATTGGAAAATGCAATTGAAATTAATTTTGTCGAAACCTGGATTGCCTTTCATAGACATGTAATGCTATTCGTTATTTTACGAATTCCAAAATCAGACGTGGTGAATAAATTTATTCACCAAATTCTTATGGAATTATATAAAGGTTCGAGCCTGAGTGATTAAGGTAAAGAACACGGACCAACTTTCTCAATTTTGGGTCACATTTTTTAAACAGAGGACTGGTACCGAATTGTTCAATTTAACCGCAATTTGAGCAGTTCCGGGGATTTACGTGTCCGGTGAAGGTAATTATGACTTCCATCGCAAAATTTTACAGAACCTTTTAATGATTGAATTGGGTTGACTACCGGTAACCCGGTACATTTTTACCCAGGATGATGTCCCTCTCTGCCACCAGCATGCCAGCCTGTTGTTCCGGGTGCAACACAAATCCCGGTCCTCCCTGGGGATTCCGTTTCTGTGCATCTTCCGGCTTCAGCAAGGGATCGCCGGCAA
>JAGQWZ010000325.1 GCA_020436835.1 Saprospiraceae bacterium
TAAGCGACTACTCCATTGAGTAGTGTATATTTCAAAGCTGGATTCAAAATCTAGCAAGACCATCCAGCGCGCCTGCCGGTCCGCAGCTTTAGCGGAGGCAGGTCTACCAATTCCGCCACTTCGGCTCGATACAATTAAGCGACTACTCCATTGAGTAGTGTATATTTCAAAGCTGGATTCAAAATCTAGCAAGACCATCCAGCGCGCCTGCCGGTCCGCAGCTTTAGCGGAGGCGGGTCTACCAATTCCGCCACTTCGGCTCGATACAATTTAAGCGACTACTCCCTTTGGATCAGCTTCCACCCGACCTAGCCATAGCTACGACAGGGCCGTAAAAGTAGAATATTTTAGGGAATCAATCCCATTCTGTTATCCATTTTTTATACGGTCATTTCAGGTCAATTCACGTCGAAGGCCATGGGGCTTATCAGTGGGAGGAGTGATATACATCATTCGATTTGGAGTTGATTAGTGTCAATTTGAAAATCTGCCTACTAATTTCAGGTCATGTGATCAAAAACTCCTTCTCATTATGAATGTTAAAATAGCCGATCTAATGGCTAAGCAGGTGATTACCTCTCAGCCTCATCACACTATTGAACATGTTAGAAAAATCATGCAACGGAATCACATTAGTGCTGTTCCCATTGTAAACGGGGATAACGAGCCGCTGGGCATCATTACCTCCAGTGACCTCAACCGGGGATTGAGAGAAAAGACCCCCGTCAGTTCCATTTTACAACCACATGTTTACCAGGTACCGGCTTATAATAATATTTCTATTGCCGCCAGGGTTATGCGGAAGCATAAAATTCATCACCTGCTCGTAACGCATGAAGGAAGCGTTGTGGGAATCATCAGTTCCTTTGATCTTTTACAACTTATCGATGAACACCGCTTTTCTATGCATAATCCTCCGGATCAACAACGGAAAAAGTAGTTAGATTAATGCCAAGCCGGATAGAATCGTTTAGAGCCCGGTTTCGTCAAGCCAGCGCTTAAAATCACCGGCGCGCTCCCGGGCAACGATCAGTTCCATGTCGCAGGGTGGTAACGCTTCGATTTTAAAACGGCTGTTGAGATAGGGATGGATGATCGAGATAGCCTGAATATGGATGATCACTTTACGATTGATACGAAAGTAGAGCGCAGGATTGATAAGGGTTTCCAACTGGTCCAGACTTGCATCGAGCATGAAGCGCTTATTTTGGGTGGTTCGTGCAAAGAGGACCCCTTCCTCTATATAGAAAAAACAAATTTGCGCATTAGTGAGGTATTCCAGTTTGTTTCCGCTCTTTACCAGAAACCGGGATCGATATTTCTTTTGATTTAGTGACTCAATGAGCTGATTGGCTAATTCAGAAGAAATCGGGGTGAGGATTCTTTCCCATTTTTCGTATTTATTTATGGCATTTGACAATGCCGTTGGTTCGATCGGTTTTAAAAGGTAGTCAATACTATTTAACTGGAATGCATCCAGTGCATATTGATCATAGGCGGTGGTGAAAATGATCGGTGCCTCAATTTGTACTTGATGGAAAATAGAGAAACTAAGTCCGTCAGAGAGATGTATATCCAAAAATATCAGATCAGGAGCTTTGTTTTCGCCAAACCATTTTACAACATCAGAGATCGATGTCAGAATACTTATGATCTGATATCCTGGTCTTGCTTCCAGGATGAGTGCTTGCAGGCGTTCAGCCGCAATCGGTTCATCTTCGATGATTAGGACCAACTTCTTCACGAGGTAATCATACTGCTGGTGATCAAGGGAATCGAAACGCTAAACTGCCCCGCTATATCGCTTATTTCTACAGGATCTTCAGTAAAGAATTTGTAGCGTTTCTTAATGTTCTCCAGTCCCATGCCAATGCTATGCTCGCTTTGTACTTTTGGTTGCATATTATTTGTCATTTCCAGCCGGCCCCGGTCATCAATCCTGACTTTGATGGACAGTGGTTTATCCTTACCTAAGCGGTTGTGTTTAATCGCATTTTCAAACAACATTTGCAGTGAAAGTGGTACGATCAGTTTGTCGCGTTGTACCGGATCAATATCTATTTCTATTTTCAGGCTGTCACCAAATCTTTCTTTTATTAGATGACTGTAGGATTGCAGAAAATTAAGCTCTTTGTCAAGTGAGATCAGAGGTTCTTCATTTATTTCAAGCACATATCTGAACACTCGCGATAATTTGTGCACATAATTTATGGCCCTTTTTGAATCCTGAGGGATCAGACCAACCAGGGTATTCAGGCTGTTGAAGAGAAAATGAGGTTGGATTTGACTCTTCAAGCCCTGAAGTTGACTTTCGAGATGGGCTCGTCCTATTTGCTCCTTTTCCAGAATTGATCGTTCCAATTGTCGCTGAATGTATATAATTTCATAAACGGATAGGATGAAAAGACTCAGGAGCAGGGTACTGAAAAAGCCCACTGTGACATTGTGCTCAATCAATGCATCATTAAACCTGAATACTTTTTTAATCAGGATTTCCAACGTGGGTCCGAGCACTAGGAAAATAATCATCACTGCGATAAACTCGACCATGATGCGGGTTCTGATTGAGTTTTCGAGTTCCTTGCGCTTTCTCAGTTGAATCACCAGGAACCGGAAAGAAAACCAATATACGGTGGTGAATACCATGTTAACCGGATAACAGATTTTGAAAAAATCAGCAGGGCTATTATTAAGCGTCTCGGCAAAAAGAACACTGGCCAGGATCAGGGATGCAAAAGGAATGCCGATAAAAAGCAACCAGGTATCATTAAAACCGAGATATTTTTTCTGATTTTCTCTCATTGTTTTAAATTATATTTTTTAACCTCCTACTCTTTAATCACTGGTATTCCAATTCATCCTTTTCTTCAACATATTGCTTTTTTCCATTCCATCCTTTCTTCCAATTCATCTACCCCATCTTTCGAATTCTATGACCCCACCTTTCCTTAGAACTGAATACGGTACAAAATATCAGGGAAAAAACCAATTTGATAGATTGTCCTAATGCTACGCGTAGCGTGGTCATAACGCTGGATAAAAATATTCTTATGGTTGGTGACATTCTGAAAATCCAGATAAAACTGTTGTGA
>JAGQWZ010000326.1 GCA_020436835.1 Saprospiraceae bacterium
GCCGGTTAGTTTTTGCTCCCCCGGCTGAAACAACCACATATTGTTTTCCATTCACCATATAAGTACTAGGGGTAGCATTGGCATCCAGAGGAAGATCGTGTTCCCACAATATCTTGCCATTTTCTTTGTCAAAGGCCCGGAATTTAGCATCTGCTGAGGCACCGATAAAAATCAATCCACCGGCCGTCACTACCGGACCACCGTAATTTTCCGTACCTGTGACCGGAATTCCCCTTTCGGTGAGTTCTTTATATTCTCCCAGAGGCACCTTCCATTTAATAGTACCGGTGTTCAAATCCACTGCATTTAATGTACCCCAGGGCGGTTTAATCGCTGGATATCCTTCGCGGTCAAACCATCTTTGAAAACCCCGAAAGACATAGGGAGGTGTATCATCCTGCCTATAATTTTCGCGTTCAGGCTCCGGTTCATTAAATAAATAGCGAATGATACTTTCTTTGCGTTCATCCGAGAGTGTTTGAAAGGAAGGCATGCGACCCCCTCCATTTTCAATAAGCATTTGTACCGTAGCCTTGTTCAATCGCTGAGAAACGTCTACCAGGGAGGGAAATCCTCCTTCCGGATAGCCACTTCGGTCGATACCATGACACGCCGCACACTGAACCCGGTAATTCCTCTCACCGAAAGGCAACGCTTTGCCATCCGGACCTTTGGTAGGTACCAATTGATAAAACCAGGGTATTTCATTTACGTTCACGTACAAAATCCCATCCGGATCTGCTGCTGATCCTCCCCACTCCATACCTCCGTCATAACCAGGAAAAATAATCGTCTGCTCCAGCGATGGCGCCGGAAAAGAACCAAAGGACCCGGAGCGTTCATAAACGTCTTTACTAAATTGAGTAGCTTGCTCGGAAATATCTGAATATTCATCCGCTGTATAGCGCTGACGTGTCAACGGAGGAGGAGCCGACGGAAACGGCTGAGTGGGCCAGGTTTTGATCTCCGGAATTTTGGACTGGGGTACCGGCCTTTCCTCAATCGGCCAAATCGGTTCTCCGGTTTCGCGATCGAAAACAAAGAGTAAGCCCATCTTACCTCCCTGCGCCACAACATCTCTTTTTTGTCCTTCGTGAGAAATCGTGAGTAACGTGGGAGGAGTACAGAGATCCATATCCCAAAGGTCATGATGTACCAGCTGGTGGTGCCAAAGTCGCTCTCCGGAACTTGCATCCAGCGCAATCAATGAATTAGCAAAAAGATTCTGACCAATGCGGTCTCCACCATAGAAGTCAGGGCCTGCTGTTTCGGTTGAAGTGTAAACAATGCCCCGGATGGTATCAATCGCAATCCCGGACCAATCGGAGGCACCGCCGGTATGTTCCAAATACCCTTCCGGCCACGTTTCCGATCCAAACTCACCGGGTCGCGGCAGGATGTGGAATATCCATTTCCGTTCTCCGGTGCGGATGTCGAAGGCTCTGATCGCTCCCGGCACATCCTCCGGCACATTCGTACCAATGATAAACATATCCCGGTAAATGTAACCCGGTGTGTTCAAACCTACATTCGGGCGGCCCTGTACATCCAACCCCTCTCCCAGGTGGATAAAGCCGCCTTCTCCAAAAGATGCTACCGGTTCGCCCGTGCCCGCATCCAGGGAATAGAGCCAGGTCCCTTTGGCACTCATTATTCTTTCATCTTCTCCGTCCTTCCAATACATGAGGCCCCTTTGGTCGGCATCACCACTATTCGGATTGATGTCTTCCGGATCAAACTCCCAAAGTAACAGGCCGGATGCGGCACCAAGGCAAATCACCCGGCTATCCGGTGTGACACTAAACAGTCTGCCATCGGCAATCAGATTATTGGTTTGATACATGGCACTATCACCGGTCACGTAAGTCCAGGCCACCTCAAGCTGATCGACATTTTCCGTATTGATCTGATCTAGAGGTGAATATTGGCTACTGTGCGGATCACCCAGATAATGGGTCCAGTTACGATACACTGTGCGGGATTCATTACGGCAACCGGCAGCCAGAACAAGAATGAGCAGTAAGAATTTGCCGGTTATCGAACCAAAAGGATTTAAGTAATGCAAGGTTGACGTCATTTATTTTAGAAGCGTTGGAAGATACAACATTCACTAGTTCTGACCTTATGATTCTTGCTAAAAGAGGCAACTGAAGTTAAACATCTATTGATAGTTCGTACTTCAACCGATTGTAGTCTATCATTTGACATTTTATAATTCGATTTTTTTAATTTAATGGGACTTTCTATCCTGAATTTTTCAGAGATTAATGATTCGACTACCACAATGAGAAATTTATCCCGGCGATCCTTTATCCAGGAAACCAGCTCTTTTCTGACTTTGAGTCTTTCGTCTTCAATTCTGAGGCAGTACAATTATCAGGAAGCAAAGAATAACCGCAGCCATCCCACCGAAGGTTTGGACCGGGAAAATATTATCATCGAGGACATTAAAGTGATCCCCCTTTCCTATCAGCACGATGGAGAATATCTGTGGCGTTGTGGTGGTCTCTATGTGTGGAAGTCGGATGCGGCTCTGGTACAGGTATTTACGAATCAGGGCATTGTGGGTATTGCAGAAGGAAGTCCATACCGGGGTCCCGATAAATTAAAAACTTACACCGACAAATATATTACCCCTCTTCTGAAAGGAGCCAATGTTTTTGATGTTGATTTTCTAACCAATAATCAGGGACATAATTCTGTGGCGGAGGGTGCCTGGGCAGGTGTAAATAATGCGCTTTGGGATATTATCGGAAAAGCGAAAGGCAAACCGGTGTATCAATTGCTTTCTGATCAGGACAATCCATCCAATAAAGTGAAGATCTATGCCAGTGGAGGAGTAAGTCACGCCTGGTATGATCATGGCGCAGAGGATCTAATCGATGAAGCGCAGAGATATAAAGAGCTTGGCTACGATACGTTTAAATTCCGCAATGGTACCAGCTGGAAATATAGTGGAATGACGATGAAAAAATACATTCCTATCCTGGAGCAATTGCGAAAATCGGTGGGACCTGAATTTAAACTGGTGATTGAAAAATTTCCCTGGGATTTTGATACCATTATCCAGGAATTATGTCCGGTTTTAGAGGACCTTAAATTCTACTGGTATGAAGAACCGGTGGAATGGACCCGTCCGGATGCCCTGGAAAAACATATTGCCATCAATGAAGCTATGCCGTCAGTGATGGTTTCCGGCGGGGAAAGTATGTGGAATCGATATCAGGTGAAACCCTTTGTAGCAAATAAAGCGATGAATATCATTCAGACAGATGCCAACCTGACCGGAATTACCGAAGGATGGTACATCGGCAAAATGATCGCTGACCATGGGCAACGATATTGCCCGCACAATTGGGTGGGTGGGCTGACCACCATTGCCAACATCCACCTGGTGGCTGGAGTCCCTTCCGGTCATATGTGTGAATTAAACCAGACCTACAATCCCCTGAAATGGGAAATTTTTAAAGAGCCTTACCCCATTGAAAATGGCATCCTGACTATACCGGATAAGCCAGGTTTCGGAGTAGAAATAATTGACGACGTGGAAAAAAGATTCCCCTTTGTAGAAGGCCCCTATTACAAAAGAAATCCCCGGTTTGAAGGACTGGATCTGCCGATATGGTGGAGCTAATTTGAAATAACTTGAAGTCACTTCAAAAAAATAAATCCATTATTGCAGCATTGCTTCCAGTTTTAAGACCAATTCCTCCGAACCGCCATAAAAAGGAGTGCGTTGATGAATTTCCGAGGGCTCCAAATCAAGAATAAGTGTTTTGCCATCCGATGCCCTTCCACCCGCCTGCTCGATCAAAAAAGCGATCGGATTGCACTCATATAAAAGCCGCAATTTTCCGTCAGGTGCCACGGAACTATCAGGATACATATAAATTCCTCCTTTAAGAAAGGTCCGGTGCAAATCGGCAATCATAGATCCGATGTATCTGCCGGTAAAGGGTCTTCCGCTGGGATTTATATCGGATTTACAATATTCGATAAAAGATTTCACCTGCCTGGAAAAGTATCGATAATTACCTTCATTGACACTGTAAATATTCCCTGACTTAGGCATTTGCATGTTGGGATGTGAAAGAAAAAAAACACCAATCGAAGGATCATACGTAAACCCATTTACACCATTTCCGGAGGTAAAGACCAGCATGGTAGAAGATCCGTAAATAATATATCCCGCTGCCACCTGTTGTCGACCCGGTTGCAGAAAATCTTCACGCACCGCTGGGGTGCCCTCCGGGGAGATTCGCCGGTAAATGGAAAAAATGGTTCCTATGGATACATTTACCTCAATATTTGAAGAGCCGTCAATTGGATCGATCAATACAACATATTTCCCCTGAATGCCGGCTTCATTTTCAAAAATGATTAATTTCTCCTCTTCTTCAGAAGCGATTCCACAGACTTGATTACGGGCCTTTAAGGCGTTTACAAATAATTCATTAGCATAAATATCCAATTTCTTTTGTTCTTCACCCTGGATATTCTCCTGCCCTGCACTACCAAGAATATCATCGACAAGTCCTGCTTTATTAATTTGACTATTCATGATCTTAGCTGCTAATCGAATCGCACTTAAAAGGCTGCTAAACTCTCCCTTTGCATAGGGAAAGTCAGCTTGTTTTTTAACAATAAATTCTCCGAGAGTGGTTAGTCGATTCATGCTATCTTTTTTTGCCCAGCCATATTCCAATGAAAAAAATCAATTTAATGGAAGTTAAATAAATAAGCCGACTCTCATATACGGCACCCTGTTCAAGCAGTAAGATCCCCCTTCATCAAAGGCAAATACCCCCGTTTTTATATAGACGTTCAAGTCGCCAAACACCTCATATTGTATCTATTTCTGTCTGGGAAATTGGATTGTATTACCGGGGATTCCCAGAGGCTCACAGAAAAAAAAGGGGAACAAAATCAAAGGTTATTTCGGAGTAGTAAGCAGAAAAAAGTACTTTCAGGGGCTCAACTTTGGAAGGAGATGAAATACATCACAAGTCTATTGCTTTCATGCAGTGTCATATTATTTTTAATTAGCATGCTTGCCTCTTGTTCTTCACAGGAGAAGATGGAATCTGCGGTGGTCAGACCTTCGACGTTTGATCAACATTGTGTCAGCTGCCATGGTGAAGACCTCAAAGGTGAAATAGCCCAAAGTCTGCTGGATGGTTCCTGGCAATTTGGATCCCGCCGGAATGATATTTTCCGTTCGATCAAATTCGGTCACCCGCATCATGGTATGCCTTCGTGGGATCATCTTTTGTCAGAAGAAGAAATGGATACCCTTGTGGGTTATTTGCTGGCGGAGGAAAAGAGGTTGGGAGTGACAAAACCGGCATTACCCGACACCCTGGAGACCCAGGATTACCTCGTAAATATTGAAGTGATCGCCAGCGGACTACAGAATCCGTGGAGTATTGATTTTCTGAATGAGAATAAAGCATTGATCACGGAGAAATCAGGACAGCTACGCGTCTGGGAAAATGGGGTGCTCCTTCCCGATACCATTGTTGGTATACCGTCGGTGCGGAATCAGGGACAGGGAGGATTACTGGATGTGGCCATTGACCCTGATTTTGCCAGTAACGGATGGATTTATCTCTCCTTCAGTCATGCATTGCCACCATCCAATTCGGATGATAATACGCCGGGAATGACAAAAATTGTCCGGGGTCAGATCAGTGAAGGAAAGTGGGTAAATGAACAGACCCTCTTTGAAGCGGCCCATGACACATACCGTACGACCAGCCACCATTTCGGAAGCCGGATCGTCTTTGATCCCGATGGGTATCTCTATTTCAGCATCGGAGACCGGGGTGCCGGAGAACACGCTCAGGATCTGAGCAAACCAAATGGTAAAATACACCGGATCCACCGGGATGGGCGTATTCCTAATTCCAATCCATTTTATGGACAAAAGGATGTGGTGCAATCCATTTATTCTTACGGGCATCGAAATCCGCAGGGACTGGCGGTCCATCCTCAGACCGGGCAGGTTTGGGCCACTGAACACGGTCCTCTCGGTGGTGATGAATTAAATTTAATCCGTCCCGGTTTAAATTATGGTTGGCCGGTAATCAGTTATGGTATAAATTACAATGGAGAAATAATCACCGAGATGGAACGGAAGGACGGTATGGAGCAACCCATCCACTACTGGAAGCCCTCCATTGCGGTGTGTGGTTTAGATTTTTATTCCGGTCAATTATTTCCCGAATGGGAAAATCAGTTGTTGGTGGGCGCGCTTAAATTCGAAGAAGTACAGCTACTGAATATTGAAAAGGAACGGGTGATGTACAGTCAAACCCTGCTTAAAAACGGAGGTAGAGTAAGAGATCTAACCACGGGTCCGGATGGCGCTATTTTCGTGGTTTTAAATAATCCGGACATAATTATCCGGTTGAGTCCGAGGAATCCGGTTTAGGATTTATGTAATCCCGAATCCGAATGAAAATTAAATGAATTTTAAAAACATCATAAATTAAAGTTCTCTAAAATGAAAAGCTATATCGCGTTGTTGTTGATTTTTCTTTTTGGTCATTTATTAGCCGGTGCACAGGAAGTGGGCATCATCATGGGTACTGCCCGTGATTATTTAAGAGATGATACGGAAGCCGGTCTCCAACAATTGAAAAATCTGGGTATTAAATATCTTGAAGGAGCCGGATCCCGAAGGATGCCCAGAGAGGAGTACAAGTCGCTGCTGGATAAATATGGATTTGAGGTGGTAGCCGGCGGCGTTAATTTCGATCGATTGGAAAATAGCGACAGTGTTGCGAAAGTGGTGGAAAATCTCAAATACTTTGGGGCAGAATATGCGGTTTGCTACTGGATACCCCATGATGGAGATAATTTCACTTTCGAAGACATGAAAAAAGGTGTAGAGGTATTTAATCGTGCAGGAAAACAAATGGCCGCCTTGGGAATATCCCTTCTTTATCACGCTCATGGCTATGAATTCAGACCATATGATGGCCCTGGCACCATGTTCGATTATTTTATGGAAAATACCGACCCCGAATATGTCAATCTGGAGATGGATGTTTTCTGGATGCGTAATCCCGGCCAGGATCCCGCCGCGTTAATGCGGAAATATCCGGGCCGCATTCCCATCACTCACTTAAAAGACCGGATGATCGGCTCCGTGGATAATCTGAACGGACGGCAGGACCGGGAACGAAATGTCGTCCTGGGAGATGGCGACGTAAATATGGCAGAGGTCTTAAAAGCATCGAGGGAGATCGGAGTAAAATATCATTTTATAGAAGATGAATCTGCCCGGGCCGGCGTACAATTGCCCATGCATCTTGCCTATATCCAGGATTGGAATTATAACAGGCAAGCGCTGGAAATCTCTCTGGACCGGTTTCACAAAGCCATCGTAGACGCGGATTCGCTGGCTCTGTATAATCTCACCACACCTGAACTCACCTATGGTCATTCCAGCGGGGCAGTCGAAAATCAGGAGGTATTTATTGGCAATTTATTATCAGGAAAATCGGATTTTGCTAAAATCGAAATTTCTGATGTTGATATCACCATCAAGGGAGATGTCGCCTGGACCCGGTTTAACATGGCCGCCGATCTTCTCAATAATGGGGAAACTACGCCGATTAATCTGAAAATGCTCTATGTCTGGACCAAGCAAGCCGGTATTTGGAAATTACTGGCAAGACAGGCAGTGAGGTGAGAGATGTGGAATCGTTCAATCGGGGAATGGTGGAATTGTGGAATCTGACATATTTCGATGCGGAATTAATTCTGGTCCATAGTTTTTTCCAAGGAAAAGAATCCATTCATTCACGTGTACTTTGATAATTCTTGACCATCGACTCCACTCTGGTATACATCTGATTGACAAAACCGGGTGGAGATACGACAGTCAGCCAGTTTCCATAACTAAGAAATCTCGATTCCAATTCAACATTGGGGATTACGGTTATGTTATACAGGTCGTACTCGTCTGTCTCTTGCAATAATTCTTGACTTTCGTGTATGGGTTTGGTGCGAATATAGGGAGAAGCATTTTTTTCTACCTGGAATTGAATTTTCAACCTTCTTCTGCCCTCGTAGCGAGTGACGCCGATCAGGTCATTAAAATAAGTTTTCGGATCCAACACCGTGTTGGGAATAAATCTCTCGAGAAATTTATCCGCATGGTGGATCCGGTCAAGGCTATATATTTGAAGCTTATGCATGGAATGATCTAAACCTAAAAGAAACCATCGATTGTTATATTCTTTGAGCAAATACGGACTAACGATAATCGTCCTCGGATCCTCTTTAAAAGGCTTATAGCTTATCCGAACCACTGATTTATTAATTATATAGCCGAAGAGGACATCCAGCCAGCGGAGTCCCATTTCGTTCAGACTGTGTTCAAATTGGACAGTGGGATGATCTTGCGGCTCTACCATTTGGATCATGTGCTGTAGCTTGGTGATGATATCTTCAATTCCTTCCAGTTTGCGAAATCCTTTGAACTGACGGATGACTTCCAGTGCAAATTGTAAACTATCGATATCTTCCCTGGTGAGAGGATGATTGAAAACCGAATAGTGGGGATCTGAGTAGGAATAACTTTTTTTATTTCGATCATAAATGATAGGGGCACTCCACGATTGACGCATAAACTTAATATCACCCAGGATAGTTTCTCGGCTAGGGGGGTCATCTATAAAGCTTTCCATTTTTTCCCAGCACTCCTGTGCGATTCTCTCCCAACTCCACATGATGCCAGGTCGTTGCAGGCAATTATCAATGATCTTGATGCGGGCAATAGCATTTTTATTTCGTGGCATAAAAAAAAATTGAAAAATTATTTACCGTGTAAATAGAGTACACGGTAGGGCCTTTTCTTTGGGGCCATATTGATGAACAACCATAAATATAGGATATGAAATTGGTAAATGAAATCAGATGCCCGCACTGTAGTAAGACCTTTATACTGGCAGATCAACTCAGAGACGAAATCATTGGCGGTCTGCGCCTGGATATGGAGAAGGAGATCGAGAAAGAAAATGAGGCCTTCAGAAAAGAAGAGCAAAAGCGGCTGGAACAAAAGTATTGGGATAAATATGCCAAAGAAAAGGAGAAGTTGCATAATGATCAGGCCAAACAGAAGGAAATTCTTCAACAAACACAGCAGCTGGAAACAAAAATCAGAAGGGACAGATTAGAGCTGGAGACACTGAAGCAAGAATATAGCCTCCAAAAGGAAGAAGATCTACAAATAGCCACCAAGGAAGCTATACTAAAGACAAGGCGCGAAGTCTCGGAGGAATACTCATTGAAGGAAAAAGAATGGAGTAAGAAATTTAGTGACCAGGGTAAACTCATTGAAGAACTCAAGCGTAAGAGTGAACAAGTGCCCATTCAACTACAAGGCCATGTCCAGGAACAGGCGATCGAAGAAACCCTGCAAGAAGCCTTCCCCGGAGACCGGATCACCAGAACGGTAGCTGGTAGTAGAGGAGCAGACATTCTACATAAGATCTATAGCCGGAATGGAAAGTCTTGTGGTTCGATACTTTTCGAAAGCAAGCGA
>JAGQWZ010000032.1 GCA_020436835.1 Saprospiraceae bacterium
AAGATCAATATTGATGGAGCAGGTTGGAATCTAATTCCTGCCAGCGCCTTTACCCTCAATGATTACAACCTTAATCTAAATGTCAACTCTAATGATAATCCGTTGGCCGGGCAACCCGCATTCACAGGTTCAGATGGGGGAAGTCCGGATGGATCCTGGGGTACAAGTGTGATCAATCTAAGTGAATTGGGTGTAATGGCAGGTAGCAATATCGTGATTCGCTGGGAGTTAGGTACAGATGGATGTAATGGAACTTTCGGTTGGTATGTCGATGATATTTCCGTATACAATTGTCTTGACTGTCAGGATTCGCTTACCATGGGCAGTTTGAGGACCAACCAACAGATTCTGATGGAATCAGGAGTGCATATTTTTTCATCAGATACACTTGAACAACAGTCTGAGATATCCTACAGCGCTGGGACTGACCTGGAATTTGGCTCCGGATTTGAAGTTGAGCAAGGCTCGGTTATGGAAGCGAAAATTGAAGGTTGTACTACGGCCATCCTCCGGGTTAATTCAGGAGCACAAACGATCATCAGCCTTTTGAATCTGGTCGGGCATTTTCCTGAAAAAACTGAAACGCAGAACGAAAGTCCGGACCTGCTTATTCTTAAAATGGACGGGACCAGGCTGGATGATCCGGGTAAAGTAACGATTCAGAAGGAAAAGATCCTTATCGATCGCCTTCCTGCCGGCAATTACACTTGCATGTTGAAATATGAGGGCAAACAAAGGCGATTTCAGATCCAGGCAAGATGATTTGCATTTGATACCTGTCGGGACCGGGTATCTTTTTTTCTTTAGACTGAAGTAACTATTTTGTGTCATCAAGCAGAAACAGATGGGCACAGACACTTTCAAAGATAAAGTAGCAATCGTTACCGGTGCCGGATCCGGTATTGGGTTTGAAATCGCAAAACAATTGCTGGAGTCAGGTGCATCCGCAGTGATCAATGACCTTGATGCGGACCTGATCAGGCAAGCCCATGAACGACTTGAAAATTCGAACCGTTGCATAACGGTGGCCGGGGATGCCGGTCATATTCCCACCATTGATAAAATGGTACAATCGGCAGTCAAAAGCTTCGGCAAACTTGATATCAGCGTTGCCAATGCCGGGATTACCAGCTATGGTGGATTTTTAGATTTCACTGAGAAGCAATTTGATCAGTTAACGAGTCTCAATCTGAAGGGATCCTATTTTCTGGCCCAAAAATCTGCTCAACAGATGATAAGCCAAAAATCGCCCGGCAGAATCATCTTAATGTCTTCAGTAACTGGTGTTCTCTCCCACCCTTTTCTGGCTGCCTATGGTATGACCAAAGCAGGCATTAGCGATTTGGCTAAAAATCTGGTCATTGAGCTGGCTTCGTTTGGAATTACTGTTAATGCAATTGCTCCGGGCGCTGTGGCCACCGAACGAACCATGAGCATGGATCCGAATTACGATAAGACCTGGGGTGCACTAATCCCAAGTGGCAGAGTATCCAAGCCTATCGACATTGCCAGAGTTGCGCTGTTCCTCGCTTCTGATGCAGCCGCTCAGATTAACGGACAAACAATTGTGGTCGATGGAGGCATCACCACCCTTTGCGCGGTACCTTCTGACATGGATGATCCCGATGATTAGCGCAGGTAAAATATTCTTAAAACCTGGTACGCTGCCAGACTTAAAAAAATCACTCCCAGAAAACGGTTTGTATATTTAATGATCCGGGACATTTTCTGAATAATATGCCGGCTCATTCGCACATACCCAATAAAAACAAATATTGCCCCCAATGCTGATCCCAGAGAGATGAATAGAATTTCCCTAAAATGGGTAAAATCATATCCATTACCTTTTAACCACACGGCCACAAATATCCAGGTAGGTATAATCAGAAAATTCATTGCCGCCACTACTATTCCATATCCGAAATGTTTCGAATCACTGGTGTTTTCCACCGGCTGAATTTTCTTTACCTTCTTAAAAACGTAAAAAAGACCCAGGCCCAGGAAAATTATCCCGGCAATCCAATTAATCGTTTCGGTAATGATTGCATTACGAATAATTATATCAATGAAATAGACGGAGATAAAGGTATAGAAGAGCTGGATGACGCCCGCTCCCAGTGAAACCATCAAGCCTGCCCGATATCCCCGCGTGATCGTTCTTACGGCAGCAGCAAGATTGATCAGACCAGGTGGTATTGCTCCCAGCGCACTAAAGATAACCCCAAACAAAAACAGGTGTAGTAAATTCAAAACAGCAGAGTTATACCCGTTTACCTCAAAGCTCCCTTACCCAGATATTACGGAATCGCACTTTATTCCCATGATCCTGAAGCAAGAGGGGTAACTTTTCTGCATGCTTAAAATAGTACGGTTCCCCAATAAAAACACAGGGTCCTTCCAATTCCGCATGATTCTGGATAAGAACCCCATTATGAAAGGCAGTGATATAAGCGGGGGAATCTAAGTTGCCATCTTCTTTGAATTTCGGAGCCATGAAAATAATATCGTATGATTGCCATTCTCCGGGGGGTCTACTTGCATTTACAAGGGGAATGTGCTGCTTGTACATAGCTCCCGCCTGACCGTTAGCATAGGTTTTGTTTTCATAGGAATTCAGCACCTGAATTTCGTAAAGTCCCATAAAAAAGACGCCGCTATTACTGTACCCCTGATCTTCTTTGCCCGGGTCAACCGGTGCCAGCCATTCAATGTGTAACTGTACATCTCCAAATGCCTGCTTTGTTTCGATCGCTCCCGTGCCGGGATTCACGATCATTTGACCATCTTTTACCAGCCATTCCGGATCGGAGAATTCAGGATGTTCAGATTTCCAATCAATGATCGACTCTACCTGATCCATTCTTGCCCCATATCCATACTTGGGTTTGTGCCAGGCATCCAGATCGCCACCATCAAACAACACGATTGCATCAGAAGGAGGAGCCGTGAAGGTTCCCGGGGTCACCTTCATGGGGACAGGCTCCCATTGCTCGGTCTTAGCCCATGGCTTAGTAGCCTGAAGCGCTCCAAAATCAATCTCTATGGGTTGGGTGTAGGATAAAGTTCCAAATAAGAGTAGAATAATAGCAGTACAGAATCTCATATCCTTTTGTTTTTCTTTGCTACAAGGTAATCAATATCACTCTATTTTTGAATGATCCCCGTGATCGCCTCCGGGTGGTTCGGATAATCATTTCTCATTAACTTTGCAGGCATGTTTCTTCTCTTCTTTATTCTCAGTACCAGCAGCTTTCATGCACTCTATTTGAGCACCTGCGAAGTGGTGGTGCATGATGATCAAACCTGGGAAGCACAGTTAAGAATATTTTTTGATGACCTGGAAGATGCCATTACAAATCATTCCGGGTATAGACCAAATCTGGTTGATAATCAGATAGCACAGCATCAGCCCGCAATTTCGGCTTATCTGAATGAACATTTATTTTTCGTACAAGGTGATTCCAAAATCACATTTCAGGTGACCAAAGCGATAAGGAACCAGGATGTGGTGGAGATCAATTTACAAAGCAGTCAGATTTGGCCGGATAAATCAATCCTGGTGAAAAATAACCTGTTGATGGAAATTTTTGAAGCTCAAAAAAACGTCATGGTCATCAAAAAGGGAGACGAGATTCGCACCCTTTACTTTAAGAAAACCCAAACTGAAGAAGAGGTCTTCCTTGGATCATAGCCTTCGCAATTTGACACAGGGATCGCCCCCGAAAAGAGACAACAGAAGCAGATATACTCTAGTTAACGGTATGGTAGAGATCCAGTAACATCTGCGAGGTAACGTTGACCCCGGTCTCTATAGAGGGAGCTGGGTCCGGAAAATAATAAGGTGAGTGCAAGGCAGGAATGCTTTCTCCCTTATCAGCCAGAGCTTTTCTGTCGGGAGGTATAGTCCCCAGCCAATAGAGAACCGTTGGCACCTTATGCTCTGTCTGTCCATAACGGGAAAAATCCTCAGCAACCATCTGAGGCGCTGCATACAAAACATTATCTGCTCCGATCACTTTAGCTGCTGAAGCAGAAAGCCTATCCACCAAATCAGGGTGGTTATAATTAGGTACCGTACTCAATTCTGGGATAATAACCTCGGGATACAATTCTTCCGGAAGACCTGCTGAAATCGCTACCCCAAGCGCAATTTCCTTGATGCGCTGATGTATCAATTCCCGCACCTCCTCCTTAAAAGTCCTTAAAGTAATTTGCATCCTGACCTCATCCGGAATGATGTTATGTTTTGTACCCCCGTGTATTGATCCAACGGTCAGTACCGCTGACTCAATCGGATCTACATTTCGGCTTACAATCGTTTGAAA
This sequence comes from Saprospiraceae bacterium, assembly GCA_020436835.1. Classification (GTDB taxonomy): domain Bacteria; phylum Bacteroidota; class Bacteroidia; order Chitinophagales; family Saprospiraceae; genus JABDMH01. Next base: position 4,326 of record JAGQWZ010000032.1, read on the forward strand.
TTCCATGACCATCAGGGAAGCCAGCACGACCGGATCAATGGACTTCTGGGGAGACGCTCCATGGGCACCCCGTCCGAAAACTTTGACATCTATACTCTCCGCCCGCGCCATCGTAAATCCCTTTCCCAGGCCGATCTGCCCGGCCGGTATTTCCGGACTTGAGTGTAGTCCAATACCGTAGTCCGGCACCGGAAATTTCTCATAGAGACCGGCATCCAGCATCAGCTGCGATCCGGCACCAATTTCTTCCGCAGGCTGTCCGATAAAAATTGCGGTACCAGACCAACTGTCGCGCATGCTACTGAGTACCTGTGCAACACCTAGCCAGACCGTCATATGCATATCATGACCGCATGCATGCATGGTTTGGTTCTCTACTCCCTCTTTATCCGTCATGGAGTAACTGCTGGCATAGGGAAGGCCCGTTTTTTCAATGACTGGTAGTCCATCCATGTCCGTACGGTATAAAACAGTGGGGCCATCTCCATTTTTAAGCATGCAGACAATTCCGTATCCTCCAAAGTTTTCTGTGACTTCAAATCCCAGCTCACGCATTTCAGAGGCAAGTCTGGCAGATGTTTCCTTTTCAAAGAGAGACAACTCAGGCTTTTGGTGAATTTCTTTGTAGAAGGCCACTAAACCATCCAGATTCTCGGTTACCTCCTTTTTCAATCGATCGGATGGAGAGGGGTTCACCGTCCACAATCCAAGCAAAGCCAATAAAATAATCCGAATCATAATCTCTCCATTTAAGACTCCAAAGGTATAATTTACAAAAATATATCCTTCACCATTCCTGGGAGATTGTTAAATGCACCGGTCGTTTCCGGAGCTGTAAACGGCCCCTCGCTGACCAGTCGATACTAAAGCCGATCTCAAGCGGTAACTAAAATCAACCCATTCAAGAACGATGAGAAGAGCTTGATCATAAGAAAGAAGAAATTTGGAATGAAATATCAGCACAGGTTGGGTATTCCAACAGCCTCCCTAGGGTCGATACACGACATGCTTTATCTTGTCTCTTTTCCAGGTGTAGGTGATATGTAAATTACCATCCAGTCCCTGAATTATGGCCGGATACGAGTACTCCCCTGGCTCCGATTCCAGGGTGACCAGCACTTCCCACATCCTTCCATCGTCTGATGCGGCAAGGACCAATGGATAGCGTTCACCACCCCATTGACCTTCTGTGGTGGAAGTGGGATTGTAAACAAGAAATTGTCTTCCCCTATTGCTGGTTACTCCGTCAATGCCGGAGTTTGGATTGGGTAATCCCGTAGGGGTAAGTTCCGACCAGGAATGTCCGCCATCCCTAGACCAGGATTCCACAATCCCATTCGTTTTTGATCGACAAAGAATCTGAAGCCCCTCACTGTGTTCCAGGATTGTCGGTTGGATGGCATCTATCGAGTCCCCGTCAATAGGTCCTATTCGCGTCCAGTTCATTCCATTGATGTCTGAGATCTCCATGTGAATTTTCCAGCCATTATGTTCAGTGCTCGAAGGGTGGATCAAAGACCCGTCAGCAAGAGCAAGGGGTTTATTCTTGACCGGTCCGAGAATATCCTCCGGGAGTCGCCGGGGTACCGTCCAGGTTTTTCCCTCATCCGTTGACTCAATGAGCATACCCCACCACTCCCGTGGATTAGGACCGACTTTGTAATAAAGCGATATCGTACCTGAAGGTTGCCGATAAAGTACCGGATTCCAACAGGGATATCTCTTGTCTGCATGTTGAATCCCATCAGCAACTTCTACCGGCTCCGTCCACTGATCATCATCAGCCATTCTGGATATCCAGATTCCCACGTCCTGATGCTTTTCATGCGTACCCCCAAACCATGCAACCAGATAACCCTGAGAAGTCGCACAGATGGTAGAAGCATGGCAACTCGGAAAAGGAGCTTCCTGAAAAATAAACTCTGACTTTAAAACCTGAGCCACCGACTCAAAATTTATAATTAAAGTCAGTGCGAAGAGCAGCCCTAATATTCGTAAAAACATAAATAGAGATTTACGGATTCAAGATACAATATTTGAATGCATTGCCGGAAGCAGGAAGTGCAGTGAAAATTTGACCACCGGAAATACCGTAAAATAAAGAATGTTCGATTCTTATCCCTATTTTGGTATCCATGACTGCCAGCCAATACACGTACGAACAACAACATGTCGAAAATCCTCCGGTATCTTTTTGGTCCCGTTTAAGATTCCTGGGACCGGGGTTTATTTTATCTGCCTCCATCGTAGGCTCCGGAGAATTAATTGCTACCACTTCTCTGGGAGCAAAAGCCGGATTTGTTACTTTCTGGGTAATTATATTGAGTTGTCTGATCAAAGTTATGTTGCAGATCGAATTTGCCAAACACACCATATTGCATGGCAAAACGCCCATGCAGGTATTTAATCAGATGCCAGGGATTAGATTTGGCAAGAGCCATTGGAGTGTATGGCTCTTCTTCATCCTTATGATCACAAAAATGCTGCAATTGGGCGGTATCATCGGAGGAGTGGCAATCATCCTAAATATGAGTTTTCCGGTGATTTCAATTTCACTTTACGCACTTCTATTAGCACCGGTAGTTGCCGTCATGATCTATAAAGGGTACTACCGGTTTATCGAGAAGTTCTCGCTGGTGATGATCGGAATATTTACCATATTCACGTTCATCTGCCTGATTTTTCTCAAGTATACTCCCTACGCAATCACCCCGGATCAGGTATGGGAAGGTCTGCAATTTAAACTACCTAAGGCCGCAGTAGCCGTTGCGATTGGGGCCTTTGGAATAACCGGTGTTGGCGGCGATGAAATTATTGCCTACAATTATTGGTGTCTGGAGAAGGGATATGCCTCTAAGACCGGGTTGAAAGAACCAACGATAGCCTGGCAGGAGCGAGCACGTGGATGGATCAAAGTAATGCAAATGGATGCGCTGGCATCAATGATCGTCTACACCATTATGACGGCTGCCTTTTATCTATTGGGCGCCGCCGTTTTACATGCCAGCGGCGATTTACCGGAAGGCTATGCAATGGTAGAGTCTCTATCACGGATGTATACGGAATCATTAGGCCCGGAGGTAAAAACTTTTTTCCTCGCCGGAGCATTTATGGTCTTATTTTCAACCTTGTTTGCTGCGCTCGCAGCCTGGACACGTCAATTTTCGGATGTATTTGGTCAGCTGGGATGGATTAATTTTTTTGATCCGGTACAACGTGGAAAATCCATTGCTATACTAAGTTGGGTTTTTCCCTTTTTATGGGCTATTATTTTTCTATTCATAAAATTGCCGGTAGCAATGGTCATCGCAGGAGGTATCATCACTTCCATCATATTGTTGCTCGTTATTTGGGTAGTGATACATCTTCGCTATAAACAATTGCCCCTGGAATTTCGACCTAAAAGCAGCTATGACATCCTGCTATGGATAAGTATTATTGTCACCCTGGTCATCGCCCTTTATGGAATTATTCAGATATGGTGATTTTTGGCCGAAGAAAAATAATGCAAATCAATCCTCATGATAATTTCTTTGTCAATAAATAAAATAATTGATCCGTAAGATTTTTCAAAGCCAGAGGAATATTCCAATTTTCTCTGTTTCTCCTCTCTACTTTATTAGAAATCGATCGAATCTGAACGCAAGGCTGATGCATTAAATGGCACGAATAATAAAAAGCCGCACCCTCCATCGTTTCGATATCCGGATTAAATTTCTCTTTTATTCTCTCAATGGATTCATCGTTTCCATGCACTTTATTTACCGTGATC
>JAGQWZ010000327.1 GCA_020436835.1 Saprospiraceae bacterium
AGATTGGTCACTTCCGGCATCTGGCGCAATGTCGAATTGATTGCATTTGATCCGGCGCGGCTAACCGATGTGTTTATCACCCAGGAAGACCTGAAACCGGAGATGGCCCGGCTGAACGCGCAGGTGGAATTGGAAGCATCCGGTGAGATGGAAGCACTATTAACGATTGCCGTAAATAGTTCGGAAGTAATCCGGAAAAGGGTGTCCTGTAAGCAAGGTCGGCAAACCTTCAACATTCCTTTCAGGATCGCCAATCCTGAACGCTGGTGGCCCAATGGACTTGGCGACCAAATACTGTACAACGTGGAAGTGCAGTTGGAGCACGATGACAGAATACTGGATAGAAAATACCACAGAATCGGCCTGCGCACGATTGAGGTAGTACAAAAAGATGATCCGGATGGTATGGGCAAAGGATTCTATTTCGAGGTGAATGGACGTCCTGTTTTTGCCAAAGGGGCAAACTATATACCCAATGATCTTTTTTTACCCCGGGTAAGTCATAAAACCTATGAAAGCATTCTCGGGTCGGCCCAGGAAGCCAACATGAATATGATCCGGGTTTGGGGAGGGGGTATCTATGAAGATGACTACTTCTATCAGCAGTGTGATGAAAAAGGTTTGCTTGTCTGGCAGGATTTCATGTTTGCCTGCAGTATGTATCCAGGTGATGAGCTATTTCTCGACAATGTCGAACAGGAAGCGATAGACAATGTCAAAAGGTTGAGAAACCACCCCTGCATCGCTTTGTGGTGTGGAAACAATGAAATTGAAACAGCCTGGGGTGAGTACGAGGAAAATGCTGGCTGGGGATGGAAACAACGTTACAATGAGCAGCAGCGAAGAGAGATCTGGAAAGACTATGAGAAAGTATTTCATGAACTCCTTCCGGAGGTAGTGGAAAAATATACAGACAAAGACTTTTATTGGAAATCATCACCAACGGCCGGAGATGGTTTGCTTGCTAATCATCAATCCCGTTCAGGTGACATGCATTATTGGGGGGTATGGCATGCCAAACATCCTTTTACTGACTTCGACACCTATGTGGGCCGTTTCATGAGTGAATACGGATTTCAATCATTTCCCCTTTTTAGTTCTGTTAGAAAGTATACCGTGGAAGAAGACTGGGACATCGAATCGGAGGTGATGACATCCCATCAGCGAAGTGGAATTGGTAACCTTCGGATTAAAGAATACATGGCCCAGGACTATCAGCTGCCGGACAACTTTAGGGATCTGCTCTATGTGGGCCAGGTATTGCAGGCGGATGGAATCAGGTACGCCATCGAAGCCCACCGGAAAAATATGCCTTACTGTATGGGATCCCTCTACTGGCAAATCAATGACTGCTGGCCGGTAGCATCCTGGTCCAGTATTGATTACTATGGTAAATGGAAGGCATTACAATTCATCGCCAAAGAAGCTTTTAAAAATGAAATTTTGTCCATTTGGAGAAAAGACGAGATGATCAACATTTACGCTATTTCCGACCTCTCTGAGGCAAGGGATGAAAAATTCATTTTGAGCTTGATGGACTTTTCCGGGAACATCCTTTGGGGAGTAGAAAAAAATGTCCGGGTAGGAAACAACAGTTCCCGGATCATTTATTCAATAAAAGAATCTGAACTTTTGGAAAATCAACCGATAAATCAGGTCGTTCTTGTAGCCAAATTGACTGATTTAAATGGAGCACAAATCGACCGGGCATTTTTTCTATTTAAGCCTGCCAAAAACCTCCAATTACAAGTTCCCAATATTGATTATACCTGGAATGGTAAAGATTTAAGTATTTTTTCGGACACATATGTAAAAAGCATTTACCTTGAAATTCCGCAAGGGAATGGGCGCTTTTCCGACAATTTCTTTGATTTACTTCCACGAGAAAAAACGGTCGTGAGTTGGAAGGGTGACCTTAGTAAAGAACAAAAGAAAGATCTTGTTTTGTTGCATCTTCAGCAAACGATGAAGAATTAAATATTGCCGCCTATATTTTATCAGATCTAATCTTTTAATGATTAAAGATTCTTTGAAGTAAATCGAATTTAATAAACCGATCTCTCTACCTTGTTTTTAATAGGTGGGATAGTCATCAAATACTCATAGATGGCTCCTGCCTCATGATCGGTGAGTAAAGAATATGGGGCCATTGGGTACTGAAGAGCTGGTTGGTCGCCTCCCACAATTCCATACTTCAATGCTCGTACAAACTGTTCCTTTGACCAGCTGCCGATACCGGTCTCCTCGTCTGGTGTGAGATTTGGCGTAAGCACTACCTGACCCTTCAGGTTGAGCGGCTTATTCCCTCCAGCAAAATAGCCTGCACTTTTAGTAGGGTCCAAAAAATCATTGGTTTTGAAATCCGCAGAATGACAAGAGAAACAATCGAGATTGTGAGCCAAATATTTTCCCAGAGCCACGGTATTGCTGGAATCTGGCGCAGGAATAGGTGCATCCGGCATTGGAAAGGGTTTGAAGGCCACACGACACAATAATTTTGTCAGAAAAGAAGGTTCAGTCATTTTATCCGGGGTTGCATCTGCCGCCACCAATGGATGTCCGGATCGTAGAAAAGCAATAATTGCATTAATATCTTCATCGGCCATCGTCGGCAATTTTGCCATGTAAGGTGGTGCGTACCGGCCATCCCTCTTAATGCCGGTACGGAGCAGATACAGAATTTCTCCATCCGTCCATTTTCCAATGCCATAAGTAGGATCTGCGGTAATATTTGCAGAATAAATGGTACCAAATTCCGGTGGTGCATCCATCATTTGATGGCCAACTAGATTTCCACTTTCCTTGTTAAGGTGGCAGCCGGCACACAACATACTCACTAACTTTTCTCCTCGGGCCAGTGCCTCCGGAGTGGCTTTAGCGTGATATTCGGGAGCTTCAACCGGATAGTTTGGAATGCCGCTGCTATTAATGATGACAAATCCTAAAAGGCCCAATACGACCATTACACCCAGGAGTAACCCCAGGATCTTGATTACCTTTTTCATAGAACGATTGGTTATCGAAATTATACTACAAATGTCTCCTTCTAAGTTAAGAGAAATTTAACCCAAAGAAGTAACCCCAAGGGGTGATTTTTTTATCGCTCGACTATTTAAATAAACTTTGTTGGGGTAAGCGTACAGGCAGGCCTGAGATCACTTATTCCTGGCGGTAAAAAATCAATCATAGTGTATAATAAAAATGAAGGATCTCTTCTTCGTCAGTAGGTTTTGTTCGACGATAAAATTCGATTGCATGCGCATCAATTTTGTCGGCTTGGACAAATATCTCTTCGTAATCATTTTCCCGGCAAAACGAACAAACGCTATCGATTAATTTACGCCCTATCCCCTTCCTTTGATGTCATACAAATAAGCAAGGGGTCTTATCGAATAATACTGAGTAAGGGTATATAGGGTTAAACCTCCGACAACCTGAGTATGATGCAATACCACAAAAACCAAAAAATCGGGCCGTTTTAAGAGCTCCCGCAAGTGGTGGGTTGGTGGAATTCGAAAATCATTCATGGCAAAAACTTCTTCAAAAACACGAATTAATCCGGTAAACAACTCCAGATCCCAATTATCCAATTTTCGAATTTGTATTTCCATAGAAGAGAAAAAAAGTTCATGAATAAGTTAGCTTTGAACCAGTTGCCAGGATTAGTTCGTACATCCTGCGATCATCAATTCAATTTCTGCACCGGCCGCTACCTCAAAACCGTTCTGCAATTCAATGGAACTACCTGCACTCAACTTAACGAGGGCCTGGGTTTGTATGAGGCAATCGGCAGTAAGATCGTTTTGTGCGGATGCATTGGCAATTTGTCCCGTAGCTATGTCGC
>JAGQWZ010000328.1 GCA_020436835.1 Saprospiraceae bacterium
AGACTCGATCGAAGGTGAACCATTATACAGATAAATGTCAGCTGGTCCATAGAAGTCGTATTGAGTAAAACGAACACCTCCAATCAGGGCAAGTCGGTTGGATACATTACAGTCTCCTGAAAAATAGAGGGAAATTTCTGATGCCCTTTCGGTTGCCAGTTCGTCTTCAGCTACCAGGGAAGCTTCAGTGAGAGGACTTACTTTGCCAGGATCAACCTCAATAAATACGGCATTAATTCCCAAATCAAGAGCCAGGTCATGACTGATACTCCATAATATAGATTGGCCAAACCGTTTGTTGGAAACCTCATTTCCTAATTTGGCTGCATCTGAACCTAAATAATCTATTCGTGAACTGACATAGCGAGAGGAACTGAATGATGTGTGTGAAGACACTTTGGAATTAAGCAGCTTTTGATAGCTAATCTGACTGATTCTAGTGTCATAGTCGAAACCAAATTCCCGATTGTAAGAGAACTGATCCTGACTGGAATAATGAGAGAAAATGATCCGGTCAAGCTGGTTCGGTTTATAGCTTAACGAAAAATAATTGTCATTAAAATTTGCTGAGCTTTTCTGTAGTTCCTGAATGGTTGTGAGGTCTAAAATCCAATCGACAAAAGAAAACCTGGTACCGGCAATGAAAGTCAATTTATCCTTTATGATTGGACCCTCAATCATTATTCGGCTAACGACAGGACCCATGCCGGCCTTCATAGCAAACTTAGCATAATTTCCTTCTCGGTATTTGACATCCATGACCGAGGAAATCCGGCCTCCATATTTGGCAGGAATGTTTCCTTTGTAAAGGGAAACTGACTTGGCAATATCGGAATTGAAAGTACTGAAGAATCCTAGGGCATGTGATGCATTGTAAATATCACAATTATTCAGCAAGATTAAATTCTGATCAACAGCCCCACCTCTTACATTGAATCCTGAAGCTCCCTCGCCAACCGAACTGACTCCAGGAGTAGCTATGAGTGTTTTAATGATATCATATTCTCCAAGGAATGCAGGTAGTTGCCTTATCTCCTTCAGATCTATATCTAGCACCCCAATTTGCACTTCATTTACATTTGTACGATCTGCCTTTTCATTGATCACTACCTCTTCCAAATCAATGGATGATTTATTGAGCAACAATGATATGAAGCCATTTCCTTCCACTTTAAGTAGTAATTCTTTGGGTTCGTATCCCAGATATTCGACTATTACTTCGTAAGCTCCAGGAGTTACTTCGAATTCAAAATGACCATCGGTATTTGTAACAATTCCTGGTCCTTCTATATTGGTAAATTTAATAGAAGCCCCTATTAGTTCTTGAGATGTCAGGCTATCAATTATCAGACCGGAGACCAAAGCCTTTCCGTGTGTAACTGTTCCTTCATCCCCCACAACAATTGGATTCACCTGGCGATTGTAATCGATTGAGCCAGCGGTCTTTGATTTCTCAGAGGAGGAGATACCTTCTCCCAGAATGTCTTTTGGAACTATAAAGATTGACCTGTCGTCATAGTAGACAAATGAATAATTTAGGCCTTTAAGTAAATCATACAGAATACCGTCAATTGCTCTTTCTTTAATCGTTATTGATACTATCTCCGATCGTAATTTATGCTCATCATAAAAGAATCTCATTTTTGCCGCGATGGATAAACGATCCAGGACTGTCGACAAGGGAATCTCTTGAAATTTTAAATCCTTGACTATTGCTTGACTCCACAATGGGCAAATTACTTTTAACAAAAGTGAGAAGACTACTATTGCAGTGCGAACCGGACGAATTGTTCTTTTCATATCAGTTACAATTGACCCAATTGTCGGGTTCGCTGGCTAAAGGTGCTGTTTGCAGATATTGATCATAGTAAAATCTTTGTTCCTGGGAAAGCATGTTGATCGGAGTTGGGGACCCGGCGGATTCCCCCGAAATACAAATGACCTTGCTCGAGCGTTCACTTGCATAGAAAATGCCCAGCACGCCCTCCATCAAACCATTTTCATCCTGAAAGTTCGAGAATGCATTGCCGGCCGGTGGGTCGAAAATACCTCCGGTGCGACTGACAGACTGATTTATCTGGCTATAAAACTTGAATGTATTTTTACTGATCGCTTCTTGGTAAACAATCAGATTAAATCCTTCCGCAAATCTTGAATCTACCCTGGTGTCAAAAATTGCATAGTCAGATACCTCTGCATTCGTTGCAAAGGCCGAACCATCCAATAAGGATATTTGCGGCGTGAAAAACAAGTTGAAGACATTCTTCCTGTGCCACTGGACTTTTCCAAGAGAATTGCTAACCTTAATTATTTGTTCAAAATCCCATTTTAAATCTGAATTGGAGGAACCATCGATGGGCTGCAAGTTGGTAGAAAGTAGAAATTGAAAGAATTTCAGCGTGTCTACTCTTTCTACCCTTGATTCTACCGGCACAACCTTATTAATCACTTTGAAAGTGACTTCTCCAATTTCGGGTGTCGATAAAATTGGCTCAAGCTTCGAAGAAAGTCTTCTTCCATCAAAGGTTTCTATTCCAACCTTATATGAAAGCTCCCTGTTTATAACTATTTCAGAGGTAGAGCTGTGAATAATACCCACGTGGAGACCAGGTTCTATTTCAGGTATCTGGTAGTGATCGCCATTTTCTGATTCAAGCCAGGCATCACGTAAATTTATTTGCTTTACACTATTTGCTGTAAAATCAAAAACTGGTGTGACTCTCAGTCTGACGATCGAAGTATCACTCACTAATAGTTTTGACTCAATAAAGAGACTATTTTTGAAATCACGGCTTACCTCGATCTCAATGGGATCGATACAACGAATATCCAGAAAAAGGATCAGGAGAATTAAAATCAGGCATAGTCTATCCATATAATTCTGAAAGCTCTATGACTAAGCGCCTTATATCAGTGTTTAATATTTGGCAGTGACCATAGTCTTTTCAGATATGAATATATTCACTTTTGTGGAAAGTGTCAAAATTAAAAGTTTTATTCTAACATTTGTGCTTACGCGTATGTTCGAAGTGAAAATATGGTCGAATATCTGTAAAACATTAACGTTGCAATGATGACGTAATAGCTGGATTGGGTTTTCGTGGCTTTGACTATGCTGATCTAATGTCTGATTACCTTAGTGTTAGTCTTTAACAATTCGGTTCACGCAGTGACGGAAATCTATCTCCCTCTTGCCAAATTAAAACCTACAATCTTCTCAGCTTAAATATATATTTGCCATACCGGTCACTTCCTTCCAGATTAAGCTTATTTCTATTCAGCCGGTCAATGCTGCCGAAGACATAGAAATCTTCGTGATTGATAAAATCAAAAAATACCGCATCGACAAAAAATTCCAGGTCTGAATTGCTGTTGTCATAGACATCATCTTCGTCAATGATCAAATCCCATTCTCCGTCAAAAACAGCATTCAGTGAATAGTCATCATAAATCGCGGTGTAGTTCGGAAAAAATTCGATAATATCATTGGCAAAGTCATGGGTAATATTATCGCGAAAAATGGCACCATCCTTTTTGTAGAACACTTTTTCAAATTCCCAGGCACCAATTAGCCTGTTTTCTTTCCGGCGGATAATGCCTTCTTTGGTACATGAACTTGCAATAAATACCAGCGTACAAAATAGTAGTAAGTTTTTCATGGCGGTCGATATTAATGTGTACTAAGAAGACGATAATTTAGAACAGGAGTTGCAGATTTAGTCCCTGTGAGACCGGCTTTAATCCAACCTTAACTTGATCGTTAAAACGGTGTTAATCAAACCCGATCCTATTTCAGATTTTAACCTTTCCATAGAATAGTTCCATGTTCGATTTTCCCGGTCTGAGCAGGGATTTTCCGGATTCAAACAGATCGATACATGCATCCGCACCGGCGGTGGTATTTTTGAATGAAAAATAAATCATACCATGATCAAGCTATGCTATTCGTCGTTGGCGCTTTGTGTCCTGCTCTTTTCTTGTTCCCCCGATCTCGACATCGATCCTAACTCAGGAAGTGATTCATTTTCTCAGATGGTTTCCGGTGGAGATTGGCAGCTTACCTATTTCTGGGATTCTGAAAAGGATGAGAGCGGTCACTTTAGGGGATACTCATTCCAATTTCTTAGTGATCACTCCATCATAGCGGTTAAAGGTACCTCCAAAGTCAATGGTCACTGGACCCTTGTAGAAGACCATTCCAGTGATGATAGCAGCCGCCATTTACATTTTAAAATCATTTTCACTGCACCACCGGATTTTGAAGAACTTTCTGAGGATTGGCAGGTGCTCCGTCAAGGCGTCAACAAGATCGAATTAATACACGTCAGTGGTGGAAATGGTGGTATCGATTATCTCACCTTCGAAAGGTAGTGTTTTGGGAATCATAGAGAAAGGGGGCTGTGCCGGGATAGGTGGGGTGCAGTCTCTTTTCTCACTCCACTTAGTTTAATTAGATAGCGTTCGATCTGAACGGCTGATCAATTATTTCAAAATGAACCGATACAGCCCTATTTATTGGTAATGTAGGTTTTTGGAAAGCACGGATTAAGTACATTGTCAAAAGTTTTCAAACAATAGATGATGTCACGATTCCTTTTTCTTTTTCTCCCATTGATTTCATTTGCTTCATTTTTTTGTGATGCACAGAGTCCTGAAAGGATGAGAATCCAGGCAGATGCGTATCTGAGATCCTCTCTCAGCCAGTTTCGTGATCTTCTGGCCTTACCCAATGATGCACATTTTCCCCGCGATCTGGAACCAAATATCGAGTGGCTTCATAATGCCTTTTCCCGGTTAAACTTTCGTGTCGAACGGCTGCCTACCGGGGGAATTGACATTTTATTCGCTGAGAAACTGTACCCGGCTGCCACTAAAACGGTGCTGGTCTATCTGCAGATTGACGGACAGCCGGTAGATCCGGGTAGTTGGTTGCAACCGGATCCGTTCAAACCGGTATTAAAGGAGAAGTCCGGTGAGCAGTGGGAGATTATTCCCTGGGAATCTGTTGAGCAGGATTCCCTTGATCCTGATTGGCGGATATTTTGCCGTAGCGCTTCTGACGCCAAAGGCCCGGTTGCCGCTTTTTTGACTGCATTGCAGATCATGGACAGGGAGGGTTGGAGTCCGGATTTTAATCTGAAGATCATTATGGATTGTGAAGAAGAATTAGGTTCACCTCATTTACCCGAGGCAGTGATGAAATACAGGGAGAAATTAAAGGCAGATATGCTGGTGATTTTTGATGGTCCCCGGCATATTTCCAATTTGCCCACCTTAACCTTCGGAGCCCGGGGTATTACGACAATGAGGCTCACTACATACGGACCCAGGGTACCACAACATAGCGGCCATTATGGAAATTACGCGCCGAATCCTGCGCTGAGGATGGCCCAGCTCCTGGCCTCGATGAAGGACGACAAAGGACGAGTGACCATACCTGGTTTCTATGATGGTATTGATCTGGATGAAGCGACAAAAATGATCCTGGCTGCAGTACCTGATGATGAAGCAGTGATCCGGGAGAATCTGGGAATCGCTGAACCGGATGCGGTCGCTGAAACATACCAGCAGTCGCTCCAGTACCCTTCACTGAATATTCGGGGTCTGGCCTCTGCCTGGGTAGGAACCAAAGTCCGGACGATTGTCCCCTCCGCGGCGGTAGCCAATCTTGATATCCGAACGGTCAGGGAGTCCGACCCTCAGCGACTAGTTGATCTGATTATTGGGCACATCATAAACGAGGGGTATCACCTGTGCGAAGGCGAACCTACGGATCAGGAAAGAGCCTCATACAACAAGTTGCTCTCATTTGATTACGAAATATCGTACAACGCCTTCCGCACTGAATTTGATGAGGACGTGTCCCGGTGGTGCGACCGGGCTTTGTCCAAGATGTTCGGACAAAGTCCGATTAAGATTCGTACCTCCGGCGGATCGATTCCCATTGCTCCCTTTGTGGAAACGCTCGGCATACCGGCGGTGACGGTACCCATTGTTAACCGCGATAATAATCAGCATAGCCCGAATGAAAATATTCGAATCGGTAATTACCTGGAAGGTATTTATACTTACCTTTCCCTGATGACTGAACCTCTGACTGAGTAAATAAGTCAGTGGTTGTCGTCTGATTCTTCACCGGCAACTGTTGTCATAAATTGGTGTACAAGCTCAGACTTAATCGCTTCAATGATCGATGATGAAAGAAAAGAATTCAGATGTTTTCAATGTGGCCGTACTGCAAATGACACCGGTCTTTTTCGATAATGCCGGTACTCTGGAAAAAGTGGAAACATCCCTCGTCGAACTAAAGAAGCAGGAATGCCGTCTTGTGGTATTACCGGAATCATTGTTCCCGGGATATCCCCGCGGATTCACCTTTGGGGCATCGGTGGGAAGACGAACCGAAGAAGGCAAATCGCTGTGGTTAAAATACCACCAAAGAAGTGTATCCCGGGAAGGGGATATTGCTAAGCGACTGGCACAGCTTTCGGCTGAATTCGATTTGGATATGATTGTCGGGGTTACGGAAAGAGATGGTATTAGCAGCAGTTTGTACTGCAGCAGTTTTCATTTTCAGAAAGGATCTCTGATCCATGTGCACCGCAAAATTAAACCCACCGGCACCGAAAGGGTCATCTGGGGGGAAGGGGATGGTCGTTGTATCCGATCGGTCGATACCGGATGTGGCCGGGTAGGGAGCTTGATTTGCTGGGAAAATTATATGCCGGAAGCCCGGATGAAACTTTACCGGAGTGGAGTGGACTTGTATGTGGCGCCGACAGCTGACGCGAGGGATAGCTGGACGGCATCCATGCGGCATATCGCCTGTGAAAGCAGAAGCTATGTATTAAGTAGTAATCAATATTTTACAAAAGGAGACTATGATCCGGAACTTCAGGCTCTTCTGGAAGAAGATCAACCTGAGGTTCTCTGCCGGGGAGGGAGCTGCATAGTTTCGCCCTATGGTGAAATATTGGCGGGTCCTCTCTATGATCAGGAGGGTAGTCTGATCGCGGAGATTGATAGAAATGAGATCATCCGGAGCCGAATGGATTTTGATGTAACCGGACATTACCGGTCGGAACTCTTGTAAATCGAGTTAACTTTTGATTGGTAGACAATATAGTGATGGTGGTGGAAGTTGGAATTCAGGTGCGACTTTTATGCAATCGATTTAATTTTTTACATTTGGTCTGATTCAGTAGATTTCTCATACTTCAGGGCGAAATTCCTGTTTCACAATAGAATCGTTGATCACCAGCCAAAAAAGATCCTGCGATCAAAGGATGCAGGTGGGAATTCTTTTTTTACTCTTTTTTTCTCTGCGAGAATCATTTAAACGTTTTTATGGATTTTACCAATATTCAGGCTATTGGGGGCATATGTTTTGTTGTTCTGATAGTCATCGAAATAATCTTCAGTCTGAGATATGACCGCGAACTATATGAATGGAAAGACCTGGCAGCCAGTAGTTCACTGGGTGTGGGTTCTGCCCTGATAGCCGTCTTTACCAAGGCGGCTACCCTTGGTTTTTTCTATCTGGTCTACTATTTTTTCAATCCTGAAGTGAACGGAGTGCATACCAATCTCCTGGGATATACCGCCTTTGGCTGGGCCTGGTATACCTGGCTGATCTGCCAGATCCTCGATGACTTTTCCTATTATTGGTTTCACCGGGCCAATCATGAGATTCGCTTTTTTTGGGCCGCACATATTGTACATCATTCCTCGGAAAATTTCAATCTGGGCACGGGAGTGAGAAATGGATGGGTGACTCTCATCTACAAGCCCCTTTTCTACATGTGGCTACCGGCTATTGGTTTTCATCCGATCATGGTGATGACCTGTATGGTGATTGAATCACTTTGGCAATTTCAGTTACATACTCAGTTTATTCCCCGATTGGGCTGGTTGGAGAAGTTTCTCAATACCCATAAACATCATTACGTACACCATTCTTCCAATCTGGAATATCTCGATAAAAATCATGGTGGATATCTCAATTTATTTGACCGGTTATTTGGTACTTTCAAAGATCTGGACGAATCCAACAAGACCCATTTTGGGGTGCTGCATCCTCCGGGATCACATAACATCTTCAAGATTCTAACCCATGAGTATCAGGATATCTGGCGGGACGTTAAAAAAGCTCCTACCTGGAAAGCTAAATTTATGTACACTTTCGGCCCTCCCGGCTGGAGTCATGATGGCTCGCGTAAGACAGTGAGACAAATCCAGAAAGAAATGAAGGACGGTAATTTCCAGGCCCAATCGCAGATGCCGGAGGAAATGTACCGGTATGAGAGCGATGTCGTAGGGTAGAGATGGAAGCACGGGTTTTATCCGAACACGCTACCAAAGCCTGCCTTGATCCGGCGAACCTGTTTCTGCTGAGTTCAATTATTTAGTATCTTAATCGCAACAACGTTGGTGACATGTGCAGAAATATTCGTCCCTTATTTAATTTTGATCCTCCCGCGACCGATGAGGAGATTTATGCAGCCTCCTTACAGTTTGTCCGGAAGGTCAGCGGCTCCACTTCGCCTTCCCAGGTAAATGAAGAGATTTTTACGGAATCGGTAGAAAGGATTTCCGAATGTGTCAGAGATCTCCTGAATAATCTCCAGACAACGGCGACTCCCAAAAACCGGGAAACCGAGCGGGAGAAAGCACGCCAACGCAATCTCAAAAGATTTTCCCGTTCATAACGTCCTGGTGCCAGGTCAGGTCGCTTGCTACTGCCATTTGGGCAGATCTTTCAGGAGCCAGATAGCCTCATTTTTTGCAAATATTCTGAAATCCTCTGCCGAAGCATGTCCTTTGAAGGGGCCATAATGATGACTTAAGCGTGCATTTCGCCAAACCATGACGTAGGCTATTCTCTTTGTTTTATCGCTACTAAGTAATTGCTGCATCAGCGTTTTGGTCCAAAATTCGGGCTCCGGAATGCGCTCCTGACCTGTCTCTGTGAGGGCGGCTATTTTGCCATGCTTTTCTGCCAGGTCTACCACCATCTCCAATCGTGCGGCCAATCGGGAATGATCAGCGTTCTGTCCTACATCGCGATAATCGTCCAAACCCATGATGTCGACGTACCCGTCGCCGGGATACCGCTCCAGATATTCGCTACTGTCTTCCACCGCATCGGGAGAATAGGCATAAAGCAGTTGATGCACGTTCTTCTCATCGCGAAGATATTCGACGGTAAACTGCCATAGGGCTTTGTAATCTTCTGGCGTACACAACGCTTTGCCCCACCAGAACCAGCTTCCACTATGTTCATGATAAGGTCGAAATATGATGGGAATCGGTTTTCCCCGGTCATTTAGCTCACCGAGAAAAGCGACGAACAGATCCAGCTTTGCCACAAAATCGCGATGATGATCTCCTCCGGGCAAAATATGTTCCACCACAGATCCGGCAGTATCCCAGGAATTACCGCTGGTCACAAAATTGTCCATATGCCACGAGATGCTGTTTATCCCTCCCTGGCGGTGTACTTTCTTGATCCATTTTTGCATGGATTTAAATTCTACACTGTCAATATTATATGGTCCTTGCCCGAGCTTGCTTAATTCCCAACCAACCAGAGCCGGGTGACTCCTGACCAAATCTTTCACATCGGAACGGTTGGAGCGGTGTTTTTTCCAATGCACTCCATAGGCCAGTGCATCCTGTTGTCCAAAGAGGATCTTATCTTTCGACCAGTTGCGCAGCTGATTCGCGAGATTGATTACCGCTGCATCTGCTTCCCGGTCAACTAAAGCGTGCTGGCTATGACCATGATGGTAAAAGGTGAGTATGGTAAATATTAGTAAGTACCGCATCGATTCTGTTTTATTTCACTAATGTATGACATCGCACCGGTTAATCCCGAAGCAGAGGCGAAACTTTCAGGAGATGCGACCGTCTTATCTCAATGCGCATTAGGGCCTCATTCGTCAGTCAGCATAGAATTCATGGATTCAATCAACTGTAATATCTTTGAACGAAATCGGCAAAAAGTCAAAGCTAACAGAGGATGGTTTTGCCGATTCAAAAAATTGTAAATGAATAAATCGTCGTTTTTTTCTAAATCGATAGCCGGATTGATATTTGTTGCCCTGTTTTGGTCGGGATGTAACCACCGCACAGGGATTGAACTAGGGGTAAGCAAGCATTTTTCGGTTGATACGCTGGTGAGTCCCTTTGTCCGTGACGACAACACCTGGGCCCTATCGATCGCCATTACCAATGGTATAGAGGAACGATTTTTCAATTATGGTAATATCTCCGGAAACGTACAGATACCACCGACTGCAGAAAGTATCTATGAAATCGGTTCCATTACCAAGACCTTTACCACCACGATGCTGGCCCAAATGGTGGAAGAAGGTAAACTTAGCCTCGATGGAAATATCGTCGATTTTTTGCCAGCAAACCTGGTAGAATGGCCGGAAGATCGCAAGATCAGCTTTCTGGATTTAGCCACGCATCATTCCGGTCTTCCCCGCATTCCGGATAATTTAAAAGCGAGCTATGCCGAAAATCCCGGGAATCCCTATGCGGCCTACCAGGAAGAAGAATTACTTGATTTTCTCCGGCAATACGTGCCGGAGGAACCCCGTAAACGCCAGGTGTCCTATTCCAATTTAGGGATGGGACTATTGGGCTATCTCTTAGTGAAAATCGACGGTCAGCCGGACTATGAAAGCATGGTTTCCAGACGGATTTTCGAACCCCTTCACATGGAGATGAGTTTTATCGAGTATGATAAACAGCAGCTTATACCCGGCCATGATGAAAAGGGAAAAGTAGTCTCATCCTGGGAGATGCCCGTTCTTCCCGGTGCCGGTGCAATCCGGTCCGATGCCAAGGACATGCTGAAGTATGTTTCGGCCCAGATGCAAGGTAAGTTTAGTCCGGGTATCCTTTTTAAACCCTACTTCGACTGGACAGATGATCGAAAGATTTTGTTGGGATGGATGTCCAGGCCATTAGGGGGTACCGGCTTTACGCAGATCTCACATAGCGGAGGAACCGGCGGATTTCGATCTTTTATTGGTTTTGTAGCAGAAAAAAACACCGGAGTGGTCGTACTTGCCAACTCAGCCCATAGTGTCGATGAAATCGGCGAGGCATTGCTAACCGGTTTACTTGAAAAACCCAGGGTGGTGCATTGAAAATTGTCTATTTTCAACTTCGCCGGATTACACCTGAGAAAGCGTTGGTAAGCATTCGCGGAGTGTCCGGTAAGATGATTAAACTAAATAACGAATTGGATCATGCGTGAGGAAGACAATACTGCGATCAAATCTGCCCTGATTAGTCAATACCGGGCCTCCCTTATGATGTTCCGCAATGCCATTAACCTTTGTTCACCGGAATTATGGCTTTCCGGTCGATATCCGAACCCCACCTGGCAGATGGTTTATCATGCGCTGTTTTTTATGGACCTTTATCTATATCCGCACCTGGATGATTGCAAGAGTTGGGAAGGTCATCGAAAAGGATATCAGGATTTCGAAAGAAAGGACCTGGATCCCTATACCAAGCCGGAAGTCCTGCAATTCCTCAGTTACATTGATAATCGCCTGGAATCAGCGGTAAACGGAATTGACCTTAATGCTCCGGAATGTGGCTTTTATTGGTATAAGGTGAATAAGCTGGAACATCAACTGGTAAATCTGAAGCATCTGCAGCATCATTTAGGGCAGTTGCAAGACCGGATACGAAATGAACAGGGCGAAGGCATCGGATGGATCCGGGATGGGTCCGGTGATGTAAGAAAAGACTAGCTAAAAATCACCCATCCGGGTGATGAGCCGTAAATTGACTAATCCTACATTTGACCACATACCCTGGATAGGATTCTATCTTTAAATTGTTAGGTTTAGGAGCAGTTGCCAAACCAAGAAAAAATTAACACTTATGTCAAGTATTCGGGTACTAGTCGTGGAAGACGAACCTCTGATCGCCGAGGATATTCGTGAAACGCTCGATAATATTGATTTTGAAGTCTCAGGTGTGGCCTACGATAGCGATGTGGCTCTGCAACAACTAGCCACCAACACACCGGATATCGTGCTCCTTGATGTCAACCTGGGTTCTGAATTGGATGGAATTGATATCGCCCAACTGATTAACAAGAAATATCAGATCCCCTTCATTTATCTTACTTCATATGCCGACCGGGGCACGGTAGACCGGGCAAAACACACCCGCCCTATGGGTTATATCGTTAAACCGTTTGATGAAAGGGATCTCTTTACGACCCTGGAAATTGCCCTGCACAATTACAGCCAGTCTCAGCCAAAAATAGAGCTCGATATCAACGTACTTAACGGGAAGCTCTTAGGAAAATTGACTCAGAAAGAATTCGAAATACTCAAGTCTATCTTTGACGGTAAAACCAACCGGCAGATGGCGGAAGAACATTTCATTTCGCTAAATACCATCAAGACACACGTCAAGAATCTCTACGACAAGCTCGATGTGCATACCCGCACCCAGGCCATTGCCAAATTGAGGGAAATGAGTGCTTACCATTCCGGCTGAACCAATGCTTTGATTTTTTTGTGGTATTCGGTTCGTTTTGGGTCTAAGTTAATCGGCAGCTCTATCTGTTTGATCAAGAGTTCGATTGGAATAATTTCTAACAATATCTTGCTATACTTCAGGAGTTACTTTAGCCTCAATTACGAAATTCCAGTACAGGCGTTTTACCACACCGATTTTTATTTCCAAATTCTTGTCAGTAGAATGCCCGGTAATACATTGGAAATGCGCTTAAAATCACATCTAAAACATGATATCTATCGCGATGAGTAAACACGGGATCCATATTCATTAATTAATTTTAGTGCTTTTCCTGTTCCTCTAGTATTTTAGAATTGGGTCTGACTTATTGGATCTGAACGAATTTTATCATCAAGATTTTTAAATCCTTAAACTCAGTTGATCTCGTGATAGTTTAATACTCAGAGATTTAACCTGTGGATCTTCTTGTTCATCGTACAAACTGATATTTTCTAGCACCATTGTTCAAATTAGTCTCTGAAACCACTCTAATCTGAGTCCAATTACTATCTTAATTGATCAGGAAAAAAACGATAAAAAGCTCATGATTCGTTCTTTACTAATTACACTATTGGTACTGGTATCCATCAGGCTTGATGCCCAGCTAGACCAGGAACTGGAAGAAACATTTCAAGCAATTCTTGATCAGGACCGCAACGACTGGGGATATAATGGAATATCCGCTGCCTTGATATATCCAGATGGCTGCACTTGGTCAGGAACGAGTGGAAATTCCACCGGTGTAGATACCATCGATTCAGAAACTCTTTTTCAGACTAATTTGTGCACCCAGTTTTTTACTGCGGTCCTGATTTTATTACTTCAGGAAGAAGGACTTTTGACCATTGATGATAAATTTCATCATTACATCGATTCTATTCCCTTTGTTGATAACTCAATTACAATCAGACAATTACTGAATCATTCAAGTGGTCTGGAATTACTGGTGGATTTCCCGGAACTCGAACAATTAACCTCCCCTGAGAATGCTGATAAAGTCTGGCATATCGATTCCTTGATTGACCAATATATTAAACCACCTGTAAATAACCCAGGCTTAGGCTTCTATTTTTCAGATCTGAATTATTTGTTACTTGGAAAAATAATTGAGGAGGTAACTGAAAACACGTTTCATCTGGAATTAAGACATCGGATTCACGATCCTCTGGGATTAAAAAACACTTTTTTAGCACCATATGAAGACTTTGAGAACAAACTCGCTCAGAGCAAAAACATATTTACGGGAGAAATATACTTCGAAAGTGTAAATTCACTTCTGTCAAGTGCATGGACCGGAGGGGCAATCATTTCCACTCCAACAGATATTGTAGCATTTTTACGATCACTATTCAAGGGGGAAATAATCAGCGCCTCATCTTTGTCCATGATGCTGGATACCATTTTTATTCCTCCTGGCAGTTTTGGTGAGTGGCAGGGTATGGGTCTGGGGATTGGATTTATCCGTTATGCTGACATCCCTTTCAATGGCGAGACTGGTTTCTTATTCCATCGGACTAGAGCATATTACTCTCCTGAGTTAGATATGGGTATTGCAACTTTTCTGACCGAATTGAATGGAACAGATGCCTTTTATCGAATAGTCGATGTTGTTAAAGAAAGTCTCCATTTCTGTGAAGTTACCTCTACGACAGATTTGAAAGTTGATAATTCTCTAGCGATCTATCCTAATCCAGCTAACGAGCGAATGATAATAGACCCTGGCGTAGAAATAACAAATGCCTGGACATTGAAGATCTTTAATCAAGTAGGCCAGCTCATATTGGAAAGGAAGAATTTACATGGACTATACACCCTTGACGCTGCATTACCTGGATCCGGATCATACATCGTAAAAGTTGTTTCCCCAAAGGAGAGTATAATCAATATTGGGAGACTGGTTTTTCAGGAAAATTGACCTGGGATGAAATAAATCGACCGATCAAGCAAGGTACTTAAGAATCAAAGTCTTAGTGTCATTTTGAAGACATCTACTTCAGACAGAATAGTTAGAAATCTCCATTCTGTAGCCACTAATCGTGATAATAGCAGGCAGTGATAAACGAGAGATTTTCGAAATAAGGGTAGTCAAATTCTTATTTCCGTCTGGAGGGGCAATTATCGTTTCCCTGTCTCCCGGGAGGGACTACCAGATAATCAAGTTTACGAATTTAGGAAGGTACCATTCATGACATCGTAGGACTAAGGATTTGAAAAATCACCCTTGCGGGTGAGGAAAGGGGCATGTAACCATAATACTTTTGTGTAGTTAAATAAGGCCATCATGAAAGAATGGATATTAAAGTGGTTGTGAAAGGCAATATAGGGGCATTGCTGACTGTACTTCTGGCAGTGTTGATATGCTCCAGGGCAATCGCTGCCATTGAGCTATCCGGTACCGAATTAGATAGTCTCAAAAGACTTGTGGCCCGAACGTATACTATTGACACCTCCCAGGTCAACGCCTGCTATGAACTGGGTAAGTACTACCTTTATGATTCTACGGAGCAGGCACAGAAATATGCGTCACAAGGTATTGATATAGCTGATTTTCTGGGCTTTCAGGAGGGTAGAGGCCATTGTCTGAACCTGCTGGCTATGTCCAACGAAATAACCGGTCAGTTGGAAGAGGCGCTCATTTTGTATGAGGATGCCTTTGCTTCACTATCTCAGAGTGGGGATCTGGATGCGGCTGCCGGAGTTCTGGTAAATATGGGTGTCGCTCATTACTATGCCGGAAATCGCGGAGAGGCGTTAAAACACTATTTGAGAGCGCTCGAATACGTCAGAAATCAAAAATTACTCCAACAGGAGTCGAAACTCTTAAATAACATTGCCATTGTCTACCGGGAGTTGAAGCAGTATGATCAGGCCATATCGATCTATAAAAAGTCGCTTGACCTGAAAATGTCGCTGGGTGATAGTCTTGGCTATGCGAATACCCTCGAAAATCTTGGTCTGGCATACAGCTATATTGATGACGAGCACAACGCGGTAAACCATCTCAACCAGGCCATCGATTGGTATCAAAAAGTAGGACAGGTGTCAGAGGCGGATCAGGCCCAACTTTCACTGGGATCAATCTATATCCAGCTCGGAAGGTGGCACGAAGCACAGGCTATCCTGACTACGGTTCTGGATGAGCAACTCAGGTTACTGCCCCATTACCGGGCATCTTGCCATCTGATGCTGGCAAGAATCAAATTGCATTACGAAGATTTTGCGGAGGCTTTACAGTTGCTCCAGAAAGGATACTCGATCATAGAAAACTCTAACCGTGACGAATTAAAAGCTCGATATTATGCGGTCTATGCAGAAACCTATAAAGCTTTAGGTGACTTTGAGAAGGCACTGACGTTTACAGATCAACGAATGTCGATCCTGGATACATTAAATAAACTGGACCGGATCGAAACTGAAAGGGAGATGAAGGCCAAATTCGATCTGCAGGAGAAGGAAGCCCGGCTGCTGATCCAGGAACAAAAGATCGATCAAAAGAATAGAGAAAGCCGGTGGTTTGCCGCACTCCTGTTGATCTCTTCCCTGTTGGTCGTGGTGATGACCATCTTTGCCATCACCAAATCACGGTCAAATAAAGCTTTACTGGAAAAGAATAAGATCATAGACCGGAGTCTGCGAGAAAAAGAAGTGCTGCTAAAAGAGATCCATCACCGGGTTAAAAACAACCTACAGGTAGTTTCTTCACTCCTTAGCCTGCAAGCCAGATCACTGAAAGGAGAGGAAGCCCTGGAGGCACTGGCCAAAGGCAAAGACCGGGTGAGATCAATGGCGTTGATCCATCAGAACCTTTATCAGGAAGAGCATCTCACCGGAGTCAACGCCCGGGAATATATCGACAGGTTGTCCCGGTCACTTTTGAGTTCCTATAGTGTCGCCTACAGTACGATTCAACTTAAGACCGATGTTGAACCATTGATACTCGATGTTGATACGGTGATACCACTTGGACTTATTTTAAATGAGCTTATTACCAATGCATTGAAATATGCTTTTCCTTCCAATGCCGGAGGAGAAATATTTATTTCTCTGAAAAAGAGAAATCACATCCTGGAATTAATAGTAAAGGATAATGGAAAAGGGATCCCCGATAATATTTGGGGAACAAAAAAGACAATGGGGTACCGCTTGATCCAATCTTTTGTTCAGAAGTTAAAAGGTACCTACCAGATCTCCGTAGATCAGGGTACCAGGGTTTCTTTTCAGTTCCAGGCGTTTCATTTGGTTGACCAGATGGTCCATCAGATGAATGATAACTAATACTTAACCGGTGATTCAGTGAAAAATCACCTTGATGGGTGAGGAGCATTCCATTCAGGATGCTGAATTTTACTGCAGGTTGACTATACTATGACTTATAGAGTAATTTTATTAATCGTACTTAATTTATGTAGTGCCGGACTCATTGCTCAAAATTGTCTGGGCATGCAAAATCAGGATATTTTAAATATTGCCAAACAATTCAAACCGGATCAACTTAAAAATGTCATAGTAGAAAAAAATAGAATTATTGCCAGACCAGAATTTAAGTTTGTGCAATTGAGAAATACGGAAACTTTTATCCTGGTTCCGGATGAATTCCAGGATCGGGTTATTGATTTTAGTTTGCTGTTACCCGAAAACTCACAATTGCGCTATGTACTGGATCTAAATCAACTAACTGCCAGACTCGAATGTCAGAGCCGCAACCAAAAACTGAACTGTCAACAGGAGCGAATTGGTAAGAACTCGGTAGGTTGCCGAAATTGTCTCGATGCCGAATGGCTAACTGCCTCGCCATTATCTAAAAATGCAATTTTAATTCCTCCCTATAAAAAGAGATAGATTTTTTCATTTTTGCCGATAGGTTCTTTCAATTATCTTTAAAAGGTGATAGAAGAACATAAAGGCCTTAACGCTGAAAAAATTATTAAACTACTGGGATTAGAACCGCTCTCATTCGAAGGAGGTTATTTCCGGCGCACCTATCTTTCTCCGGAAAAAATCGGATCCAGCCAACATCTCTGTTCTGCGATCTTTTATTTGATTACACCTGAATCGCATTCGAGGATCCATAAATTACCCTCCGATGAGATTTATCATTTTTATTTAGGTGATCCGGTCGAACTGTTATTGCTTAAAAATGATAAAAAGGCCGAAATTATCAGGCTCGGACCGGACCTGCTCAGTGGCTTTGTGCTCCAGAGTACCGTTGCTGCCGGGGTTTGGCAAGGTAGCAGACTAATAGGTCATGGGCGTTTTGCCCTGCTGGGTACGACTATGGCCCCTGCCTTTTCCGGGCAGGATTTTCAGCGACCACCCGGACTCGATTATTTATTGTCCAATTATCCCGGCGACTACCATGAAATAATTAGCGATCTCTATTAGAGCAAATGATAGAAGATCAGATAAATCATGGTCACATTAAAAGCTGCGTGACTGACGATCGGTCCGAGCAAGGATCCGCTCTGCAATTTACAGAGGAAAAAAATTCGGCTTACCATAAACATCAGTAGAACCCAAAGGATCGCCGGAATGGGAAGTATTTCCCACCGGCCCTGGTGGACCACGATTCCAAAATGAGCCAGGTGAGTCAGGGCGAAGGCGGCACTGTCAATTTGCGATGCCTGGTTTGACCCGAAACGATCCTGAAAACACTGGTGCACCAGACCCCTGTAAAATAGTTCTTCTCCGACCGGACTAAAGAACATGGAGGTGGTGGCATAGATCAGAAAGAAAATAAACAAATCCCGGCTATCAAGGATGGAAGCATCTACCTGATAGGATTGGGAAATATAAACAAACCAGTTGCTGGAGCTGTGTCCAAATAGTTGTATGCCAATGAAGTGTACAATCAGGCAGAATACGATTCCAAGCAACGCTGAATAGAGGATCCATATTGGCCGGGCCGGCTTCACCAATCCGATCAGCACGCTCCCGGGTTTCTTGAGAAGGATGACGGGGAGTAACATCATACTAACGAAGATCAGCGAAACCTGGTTATATTGGCCGGTCTCATTGGCATGCATGACCAGTGCGAAACGGGGAAGGCCCAATAGGATAATCAGAAGCAGCCCAAACCGCCAGTTAAGTTGGATTATCCCGGACCACATAGATCGAACTAAATGCTTACTCATCAAGAAAAATAAACTCCGTTGGTCTTCTGATCCGACAAAGATGTCTTTTAATCCACAGAATAAGAAATATCCGGGACCTCCACATCAGAGGTAATCCGATGGATCCCCATCCCGGTATTATTAGCCCATTGTGACAGGTAATTTTAACTTTGAAGAAAAAAAGAAGCACATGTTTCGATTGGTGTTACTGGCTGGTTTGACAATTTCTTTTTGTGTGCTTACTGCACAAGTCCCGGATCATAAAATGCCGGTCAGTAAATATGGTCTGCCGGTGGTAAAAGGGGCAAAAACCTATCAAAGGATTGTTGAATCAGATCCGGACAATGTACTGGTTGACTTGCGTCAGATCATTCCCGATGCTAAATTCGATGTTCGTTATGCGACAGCTAACAATTTAATTGGCCGTCCGCTTTATCCCACTGCCGATGTCTTTATGCGCAGACCGGCAGCATTAGCGCTCAGAGAGGTTCACGACAATTTAAGACAGCTTGGTTTCGGACTGGTTTTCCATGATGGATATCGTCCGTATGAAATCACGGTTCTGTTTTACGAGGAAATTAAAGATACCACCTATGTGGCTGACCCCAGGAAGGGATCACGGCATAACCGGGGTATGGCTATTGATCTGTCCATGTATGATCTGAAAACAGGAGAGATCGTGGAAATGCCCTCCGCTTATGATGAAACCACGGAGAGATCGCATCATGACTACATGGACGGTAGTAAAAAGGCGCTGCAAAACCGGCAGATCCTGAAAGATGCCATGCTGGATGTGGGTTTTGAAGTTTATCCCTATGAATGGTGGCACTACGATTTTAAGGGATGGGAGAAATGCTATACCTACGATATTTGGCATGAGAAAATAAAAAAGATCAACCGGAAGCTCTATCGGAGGATGAAATAGTGCAATTCACAATGGTAAAAAATGCACTGAATCCGGGCCTTAATTTTCGCAGAAAAAAAATGCAGAACCTGGAACAATTCCGGATCCTGCATCAATAATTGTCACTTTATACTCATTTCTTTTCTTCAACGGTAAAGTCAAGCGGCATTCCCAACTGCTTATAGAGTGCTCTTCTTCCTCCCTTATCATTATCCAGGATTATTTGAGCCGCTTCAGCCACCCTCCTGGCATATTTACGGGGAACGACAATCACTCCGTCTCCATCCGCTACCACCACATCACCGGGATTGATCTGCACTCCGCCAACCTGCACGGTTTTTTGTACAGACTCGATCTCATTTCTTCCCGGTCGAATACCACGGCCCCTTTGATTCGGATCCATGTACACTGGAATTTTCTGTTTGATGACTTCATCGCTATCCCGTAAACTTCCGGTAGTGACTATGCCAACCATGCCTTTCGACCGCCAAAAAAGGCTGTTATTGGAGCCGATAGATCCGGTATCTCCATCTCCATTTGCATCGATGACCAATATGGATCCTGCCTTGAGATGGTCTACGAATGGCTCCGGAGAGATCTCCCCATACCAGTTTCCCTCCCAGGCCCGAAAGTCGTCGTCATTTTCGAAGGTTGGTCTTGGACGGTTAGTCGGTACATATCGTGCCGTTACGGCGATTCCCCGGATCACGTGATCAAAATGATCAATATCTTTCCATAAAGCCATCATGTTATTCTCCATCAAACCGATATCGGCCAGTCCGGCCATGTCCATGCCGTCAGAGACATCGGCAACTCGCAGCTCGGCATACCAGTCCAGAATTTCTTCGTCAGTATAATTATCCTGCCCCTTTAATTGTGGTAGGGAAAATAGCAGGATCGTTGCTAAGTATATTGTTCTCATAATTATTTCGTTTAGCCGGAATTTACTAATTATTCATCGCACATTTATGGTATGGATCGTAAAATTGTAGTAATAATCCCGGGCCGGAGAAACCTTCGGGGATATTGATTTTTCCACCGGGGAAATTACTATCTTAGAAGTTGCTAGTCATTCAATCTGCCAGTCGTAGTGATCAGGATCCCTGATATACGCTATGCTTATTTTAATAAAATCATTGTCATGGAGAGGAAACATCAAAAGGTTAGTAGACGCAAATTTATTGGTACCGGAGGTACGGTGTTGGGAGCGACACTGGCCGCACCGGTTTTTGGAACGCCGGCGATCTTAAAATTTTGGGGTAAACCAACATCTTATTTTAAAGGTGTGCAGATCGGAGTCATCACCTACTCATTCCGGTCCATGCCGGATCAAAGTGCCGAAGCGACGCTTCAGTATATTATTGACTGTGGAATGAATGCCACGGAACTGATGGGAGATCCGGCAGAATCGTATGCCGGGAAACCGGACAATCCGGTAGACCGCAGAGCTTTCTTTCAATTTATCCGTAAGGAACGCAACGGTGAAATGCTGACGGAAAATGAGAAGAAGGAAAAAGCAGAAATGCAGAATGCCATGGAAGCTTATAACATGGAGGTTGCAAAATGGAGGCTGGGAGTGTCCATGGATAAATTCAAAGAGGTGAAAAAAATGTTTGATGCAGCCGGAGTGCATATTTATGCTTTCAAACCTAATGCATTTGGTAAGGATAATTCCGATGCAGAAATAGATTACGGCATGAAGGCAGCAAAAACGCTGGGCGCCAGTCATGTGACCCTCGAACATCCCAATGACGATGCACATACCTTACGCCTCGGTAAATTGGCGAAGAAAAACAAAATGTACGTGGCTTACCATGGACATGAACAACAAACTCCCACCTTCTGGGATACTGCGCTTGCCCAATCAAAATATAATGCAATGAATATCGATATTGGCCATTATGTGGCAGCAGGCAACATTGATCCACTTGGTATTCTGAAAGAAAAACATGACCGTATCCTGAGTATGCATGTAAAAGATCGTCAGACTCCTGCACATGGAAAAGGGAATTTACCCTGGGGCTCGGGAGATACCCCCATCCCGGATATTCTTCAGCTCATGCGGGACAATCAGTATAAGTTTCCGGCCACAGTGGAATTGGAATATGAAATCCCGGATGGATCGGACGCGGTGCAGGAAGTTAAAAAGTGTCTGGAATATTGCCACAAGGCTTTGGAAGCCTGACCGAACAGAAATGAAATAAAAAAATCACCGGTAAGAAAACCGGTGATTTTTTTTAGTCTGGATCCTGAGCACTTTTAATTATCTGAAATTAATCCCTGGCCTTCAATCCATGGTGCTCCGGCTGCTTTAAGTGTTTTTTCTATGCTGGCCAGTTCTTCTGAATTTATTTTATTGAGACGGGATTTAATCTGTGCTAATTTTTTCATGCCTAATTTGACACCTGCTTTATGCATTTCAGTCGGACCATAGGTGGTACGCAAAGCCCGGAAGCCGAGATACATCATCGAACGCGGACTATTTTCATATAGTTCTCCTACTTCATCTTTCACCGGATCTCCATTCATTTCTTTTTCAATATCCAGTATCTTTTGTTTGGTATTGTAAATGGACTCGAGAGTTTCCGATGCCAGCTTGTCGGTGCGCATTGCGGCCGTTCTTAGCGCTTCCAGCTTCTGAGCAGTTTGATTTAGTACCGTTGAAGTTGCCGTCAGATCCTGTTGAAATGACTCCACTTCTTTTCTGAAGGCGGCAATTTCTGAATTTTCAGCTCTCGGTAAAGCACCATCCCTGAGTTCTTTTACTTCAAAATTTTTCTCATCAGACAGGGGTGTAACCTGACCGTTATGTGATTTATACATCTGAACGGAATAGGTCCCGGGTGTAACGAGAAATCCTCCCCGACCGTAGAATCCTCGACTACCACCGGCTCTGGACAAGGTAATACCATTTTTGGATGCATAATTCAGCTCCCAGTTGCTTCGATGAATGCCTTTTCCGGTTTTACCTTCTACCGTGTTCACGATATACCCTTCTGAATCGCGGATCACAAATAAAATGGAAGGTTTCTCTTCCCTCATTTCGGCCTCGAGCGCCTCCCATCCGGGAAAGGGAATGTCCTGATCCTCCTTGCTTATCTTCTTCTCCATCTCTTTCCGGCTGGCTTCCAACGATTCACCCAGGTCGTCGGACAGATAGTAAGTGAAAACGGCACCATAAGGAGGATTTTCCGCAGCATAGTAGCCATGACCACTGAAATTGTCTATCGATTTTTCTACATACCACCAGGCATCCTTCACGGGAAAAAGTTCCGCTTCACCCGCGAGCGTCTCTTCATTCAAATTTCTCAACATAGAGTAGTCGTCCAATATAAAGAAGCCTCTTCCAAACGAGGCGGCAACCAGATCATGCTCCCGGCGTTGGATGGTAATGTCGCGAAATGAAATGGTTGGTAATCCTCCTTTAATCGGCATCCAGTTCATACCCCGATCCAGGCTACAATAGGGGCCCGTTTCCGTCGCACAAAAGATTAGATTTGGATCTACATGATCCTGGACGGTACGCCACACCAGGTTGCGATCTCCCAACCCCTGAGATATAATTTGCCACGAGTTGCCCAGATCCGTACTCTTAATCAGATAGGGCTTGTAATCACCCTCTTTGTGATTATCTAAACAAACGTAAACGGTATTGACATCGTGCAGATCGGCCCGGATATCATTTATAAAAGCGCGGCCCGGAATGCCTTTGATCGATCCGACTTCCACTTTTTTCCAGCTTCCTCCGCCGTCTTCACTGATCTGGATAATGCCGTCATCGGTCCCCGCAAAAAGCACCCCTTCTCTGACCGGTGACTCGGAAAGGGAAGTGACCGTATTATAGTTGCTCATCGCTTTCATGTCCCAGGGATTGTCCCAGCTTTGTACCTTTCCCATGATTGGCATGGTCATCCTTTCTTCATTCCGGGTCAGATCTCCCGATATGGATGTCCAGCTGTCCCCTCTGTTCTCCGATCGCCAGACTCTTTGGGATGCAACGTACAGGCGGGCCGGATTGTGGGGACTTACCACGATAGGTGCATCCCAGTTAAAACGTTCAGCCGGATCATTCTCACCCGCTTGTGGCTGGATATACACCTGTTCTCCGGTGATTCGGTCTACCCGGTATAATCCACCCTGTTGGGTTTCTGCATACATGATATTTGGATTTCCAGGTTCGGTAGCGGACTGATGTCCGTCGGCAAACAAGGTTTTGAAAAAATCCTGATTCATAATACCATGTTCGTTGTCAGTGCGGGAAGGTCCTCCGCTTGATCCGTTATCCTGCGTTCCACCATAGACAAAGTAGAAGGGCTCTGCATCGTCAACGGCAACTTTATAATACTGGGTAATTGGCATGTTGTCAATAAACCTCCAGGTCTCGCCATGATCAAAACTTTCGTAAAGACCCCCATCTGATCCTACCATCAGATATTCCGGCTCATCCGGACGAAATGCGATCGCATGATTATCTGAATGCTTCTCCCGCTCACTTAATTGATTGAAGGTCTTACCGTCATCGGTTGATACCTGCACGCGCACATCCATCAGATAGAGCATGCCCTCTTTATGGGGTGATGCATAAAGTTCTTGATAGTAATGCGGTCCGGTGCCTCCGGATACCGTGTTGGACTGTTTTGTCCAACTGTTTCCCCGGTCGTCACTCAGGTATAGACCCCCTTTGGTGCGATCTGTCTCCACAATTGCGTAGACTTTGTCGGGATTTTGGGGTGAAATAGCCAATCCGATTTTGCCCAGATTGGATTTGGGTAGACCGGAGGTCAGTTTTTCCCAGGTCTCTCCTCCGTCCATACTGCGATGGATTCCTGAGCCCGGACCTCCTCCCATATATGCTGCGACAGTGCGATGCCTTTGCCACGTGGCTGCGTAAAGAATATCCGGATCGCGAGGGTCCATCACCACATCCGTGACTCCGGTCCACTCGTCATCACCCAGGGTGCGATTCCAGGTCTTTCCACCGTCAATAGTCTTGTAAAAACCGCGTTCTCCTCCTTTACTCCAAAGTGGACCCTGTACCGCCACCATTACAATGTTGGAATTGGTGGGATGCACGATTATTTTGGAAATGTGCTCGGATTTATCCAGGCCCATTTTCTTCCATGACTTACCATCATCTGTACTCCGATAAATGCCATCACCATAGGCTACGTGCCTTCCACCCACGTTTTCACCGGTCCCCACCCATACCGTATGATGGTTGCTGGGATCAATCGTAATGCAACCGGTAGAGTAGGAGGGCTGACCGTCAAAAACAGATTTCCAGGTGGTTCCGGAATTTTCTGTCTTCCATACACCACCTGATCCGACGGCGATATACCAGGTATGTTCGTCATCGGGATGAATGGCGATGTCTGCAATTCGTCCGGAACAGAACGCCGGACCGATATTTCGCCACTTTAGTCCGGAGATTGCTTTCTCAACGGGAGTTGCTTCTTTATCCTGGGCATGCACCTGCCCGCTGAAAAGAAATAAAAAGGTAAGGAATACTATTGACCACTTCATTCTATAGAGCTTTTTAATTGATAATCGATGTCCGTGCGAAGATAATGCTTTTAGAGGCGATTCATTTTTGCCTGGATCATCACCGTATTCTCAATGGCTATTAATTTTATCTTGGCAGTTTAATTACTTGCGTATGCCTGAAATTACCTTTCAAACTGTATATCATACTCAATGGGGCCAGCAGCTGGTGGTAGTTGGTAACATTCCTGAGCTCGGAAATGGTAAGCCGCAGCATGGCCTTCCTATGGAATACATTGCCGGGGGGCAGTGGAAGGCTTCCCTGAAGGTCCAATTACCGGCGGCAATCTCCTACCGCTACGCCGTAATAAATAATGCGGGAGACATTCTGGATGAGGAATGGGGAGCAGATCGAACCATACCGGAGATCTCTTCGAGGTCCGATCAACTATTATTAAGCGAAGGTTGGCGGGCCAGGCAGCATCCTGAAAACGCATTTTATAATTCGGCATTTCTTAAAGTGATTTTCAAACCGGTCTTATTTCCTTCGCCGGCCGACGAATCAGATAATACCGGAGGCCGGTTGCATTTCGAAATCGATGTTCCCCGGTCATTTCAAAGACTACAGCTTTGCATTCTCGGTAATATCGATGAACTGGGTAATTGGGATCTAAACCAGCCCCTGTTATTGACAAATGAATCCTATCCCCGCTGGCAGGTTTCCATACCGATGCCAAAGAGAGCAGTCATTCAATATAAGTATGGATTCTATGATCCATTAGTGAGGAAAGTAGTCCAACTCGAAGCTGGTGAAAACCGTATTTTCTCGACCTATGGTACCCAACATTTCGATTTGACGGCAGTTCGGGATGTCTACTATCGACACAAATCACCGGCATGGAAAGGTAGTGGGGTTGCTATACCGGTTTTTTCTCTCCGCACCAAAAACAGTTTTGGAGTCGGAGGATTTTCCGACTTACACCTGTTCATTGATTGGGCGGTACAGGTTGGTATGAAAATCGTCCAGATTCTGCCGATCAATGATACTTCTGCCACCAACACCTGGGTGGATTCATATCCTTATTCCTCCATCTCGGTTTTTGCACTCCATCCTCAATACCTGGACTTGACTCAACTCGAAGGCTTTGAGGAATGTATAGACCGGAAGGCTTACACAAAAAAACAGAAAGTATTAAATGAATTGCCTGCCATTGACTATGAAAAGGTGATGAAATTTAAAATCGATTATGCCAGGAAAATTTTCGAAAACCAGAAGACTGACTTTGTCCGAACTAAGGCATATAAAGAATATTTTAAGAAGAATAAGCACTGGCTCGAACCTTATGCATTATTTTGCGTATTGAGGGATAAATATGGGACACCTGATTTTACTCAATGGAATGAATATTCCAATTATTCAGCAAAAATATTAAAGGAATTCAATGCGGATAAATCAACTTATTATCCGCAGATTCTATTTTATTACTATTTACAATTTCACCTGGATCGTCAATTGTTTTCGGTGTCGGAATATGCGCGCTCGCGAGGGATTGTACTAAAGGGAGACATAGCAATTGGAATTTATCGAAATAGCGCCGATGCCTGGACCTCTCCTGATCTTTTTGACATGCGGAGTCAGGCAGGAGCACCTCCGGATCCATTTTCAGACCTTGGTCAAAATTGGGGATTTCCCACTTACCGCTGGGAGGTCATGGCAAAAAATGGATACGCCTGGTGGCAGAGCCGGTTGCAAAACCTGTCCCGCTATTTTGACGCCTTTCGCATCGATCACATCCTGGGTTTTTTCCGTATCTGGCAAATACCTTACAAACAGATTCAGGGAATTCTGGGTTATTTTAATCCTGCACTCCCCATTACGAGAGAGGAATTGGAGCAAAGAGGAATTCCCTTCGAAGCGAACCGTTTTTGTGAACCCTACCTGACTCCGGAGGTTCTCGATGCATTGTTTAATGTGGATGCGGACGAGATTAAATCAATATTCCTGACTCCGGGTGAAAATGGCCGGTATGTTTTCCGGGAAGAATTTGCCGATCAGCGTAAGGTCTATAATTATATAAAGGACAATCCGGGGTATGAACAGTGGCTGGAACGGCTGCTTAAATTACATGCAGAAGTTTTATTGTTACGGGATTTAAATGAGGAAAATGAAGTTTATCATCCGAGAATTGATTTTCAGAAGACTTTTTCATTTAATGCTTTACCCTCATCTTTGCAGGATGCACTGGATAGCCTTTATCTCGATTACTTTTATCACCGGCAGGAGCAATTTTGGAAATCGCAGGGACTGACTAAACTTCCTGCGATTAAAAATGCCACCGACATGTTGATCTGTGGAGAAGATCTTGGAATGATTCCGGCGTGTGTGCCTGTCGTCATGAGGGAACTGGACTTGCTTACGCTGGAAATTCAGCGAATGTCGAAAAATCCCCGGACCGAATTCCTTCAGGAAAAAGATATACCTTATTTGTCCGTATGTAGTACGGGCACCCATGACATGTCTCCGATTCGTGCCTGGTGGGAAGAAAATACAAGGGAATATATCAGCCGTTTTTATCACCAGGAGTTGCATCTGCATGGCATTCCTCCGGAGCATTGCAACAGTTTTATTGCCGAACGAATTATTTCTCAGCATCTCAACTGGCCGGCCATGTGGACCATATTTCCTCTCCAGGATCTATTGGCATTAGATGATGAATTAAAGCGTGAAGATCCGATGGAAGAAAGGATCAATATTCCGGCAAATCCAAATCACTATTGGCGTTATCGGATGCATATTACGGTAGAAGAGCTGATGGCAGCCCGGGATTTAAATCGTCAGATCAGGATACTTCAGCAAAACAGCAATCGGGAGGATTTATAAACGTCTTTTTTTCTAAATTAAATCGAAGTTCAATTTAAATCCTGTATGACGGATTTCCCGCTTAGGGTTCTTCTTTTAAAAAAGTGAAAAGGTTGATTATTTCTTTTTGCGTGAGACCTG
>JAGQWZ010000329.1 GCA_020436835.1 Saprospiraceae bacterium
AGTGAAATTGCCGTCTACTCCGGCTTCAGGGGCAGCTCCGTTGTCTGACATTAAAAAAATCAGGGTGTTTTCGAGCATTCCGATGTCCTCAAGATAATTGATCAGCCTTCCAATTTGCGCATCGGTATGTTCAATAAAACCGGCATAGGTGGCCATAAAGCGGGCAAATACTGTCTGTTCTTCCGGCGAAAGATCATTCCAGACCGGATCATCTTCATGGCGGGAGGTTAAAACGGCGTGGAGAGGAATGATTCCCATTTTCTTTTGCCGGGCAAATCGCTCCTGACGGATGACATCCCAACCCTTCTCGTAGACGCCGGCGTATTTGTCAATATACCGGCGCGGCACCTGAATAGGTGCGTGGGCGGCTCCAAAAGCCAGGTAGAGAAATTGTGGTTGGGCAGGATCTGTCATGATATTATCCTGCCAGAATTGAATGGCACGATTCACGATCTCCTCCGAAACATGTTGACCACCCGGATTCTTTTCCTGAGCCAGGTGATCACCTTCCATCATCTCCCTTCCCCGGCCGGATGGATTGTACTGATCTGCCCACCCTGAAAGCCAGCCATAGAAATGCTCAAATCCTTTACCTGAGGGCCAGTTTGATCTGCTTTTTGTGCTATCACTTTGCTCAGCGGTGGGAGTTAAATGCCACTTTCCCACTGCGGTGGTACGATATCCATTTTTACTCAAGACCTGAGCAATGGTCCCTGCCTCAGGCCTGATGAAACCCTGAGAGTGGGCAGGGGCCTTCGGGTCTCCTCCCCGGGCAAGATCCATCATTCCTACACTTTGATTGTTCCTGCCGGTCAGTAAAACAGCACGGGTGGGTGAACATATCGCCCGGGTTTCAAAATGATTGTATCGGATACCATTTTTTGCGAGACGATCAATATTCGGTGTTGCGATCTCCGAACCATAAGGACCCAAATCGGAAAATCCGACATCATCCAGCAGAATGTAGATGATATTAGGTCTGGGACTATTTTCACCACCCGGCTGAGCGATTAAATTTGGTGCCTTAATTATGGTCAATAAAATAACCGGGAGAAAATATAATCGAGAATACCGCATACCATTGATACTTTCTGTAAAAATAGATTTCTCCCGCTTATTTAGATATGGAAAAAGAATCATTTTCGGCAGCAAATTTATCATCTGATTACAGACCTTTTCTTGATAATTATTTGGAAGCTGAAAATTGAATTGAATAGGGATGCATAGGATAAATTGTTTGCAATCCTTGCTGGTGAGGGATGCAATTCAAATTGACTAAATCACTTTGGTCGTTAAAATTGAGGGGATAATTGAACCATTAAAGCCATGATTACAACTTAAATTTATCTAGGCATTAAAGGATCAAGATTAATCGCCTTAAACCGGATTTAAATATGAATTAGAAATTCATTCATCAAATATCATAAAATGAAGATGTGGAATTTAAGGTCGCCTTTTTCTAATCTGTGGACTCCTAGATTTATCTTTCAGTACTTTATCCTGGTACAGATCGTTCTTCAGCAAACGGCTGATTATAATATCGCTGACCGGTCGCTTTGTACAATGCATTAGCTAAGGCTCCGACAGAAGGTGGTAAACCCGGCTCTCCCAAGCCCGTCGGAGAGATGTCATTTTCAACAAAGAACACTTCAATTTCTTCTGGTGCCTGATTATGTCGGATCAGCTGATACGTATTAAAATTCTGATGGACCGGAGCGCCATTTTCAAATCTTTGTTCGGCATACATGGCATGCCCGATTCCATCCACGACTCCACCCTGAATAATGTTGATGGCTCCTTCTTTATTAATTACAATACCACAATCGACCGCACACCAGACCTTCTGCACCCGGGGTTGGCCATTACGGATGACCATATCCACGATTTCCGCCACATATGAATTATGGCAAAAGTAGGCAGCAACGCCCCGGTGTACTCCAGGAATCTCGGTACCCCACTGCGCTTTTTCCTTAACTAATTTTAAAACTCCTGCGTAGCGGTCGGCATCGTATTCGTATTTTTCTCCTACCGGATTGTTTTTCGCCCGGTCAAATAGTTCCAATCTCATATCGATCGGATCTTTTCCGGCGGCTTCCGCTACTTCATCCAGAAATGCCTGCTCTGCACCGGCGGTAAAATGAGAACGGGGAGCTCTCCAGGCCCCAAAGGAAATATTGGAAGGCGAGACCCGCTTTTCTGCCAGGTAATGGTCGATGGCTCCGGCGGGAAAACGATTTGGGAAAACAGGCCCTTCCCGGAATCCTACTCCGGTCACGGAAAAAGCGATCAGATTGTTGCTTTCATCCAGACCTGCTTTGTAGGTGGAACGATATGCCGGCCGGTATGTTCCCTGGGTCATATCATCTTCCCGGGTGTAGATCAATTTGATGGGAGCCCCAGCTTTCTTAGAAATGGCGGCTGCTTCCAGGCCATAATGCGTATACAGCCTTCTTCCAAAACCTCCCCCGATACGGGTCATGGCCACTGAAATATTTTTGGGAGCAATCCCCAGCATTTTGGCTGTCGACTCCCGGAGATTGTTCGGTGTTTGGGTCGGGCCAACCAACTCTACTTTATCTTCCATTACATGGGCAAAGAAGTTCATGGGCTCCATGGTGTTATGCGGAATAATGGGAGCCGTGTAGGTTCTCTCAATGACCTTTGCTGCACCGGCAAAAGCCGCTTCCGGATCTCCGTCTTTTCTGCTTTCCTGCAAACTTCCCTTTTCCAAATCATTTGCCAGATTCGCAGTATGAATCTCGGAGCTTTCCAACGCACTTTCCGTATCCCAGGTAGCTTTGATCGCTTTCTTTGCCTGCATCAATTGCCAGGTGGAATCTCCCACAATTGCAATTAGTTGATGAAATGCGTTCACGTCAAAACGACCGGGATCCTCATACGCTGTGTCGATGATAAAGGCATCAAGGATACCAGCCATGCCTTTGATCTCATCCTGATTGAAATCTTTGACCTTCATGCCAAAAGCAGGGGGGTGTTCAATCATGGCAAGCAACATGCCCTCCTTTTTGAAGTCAATTCCAAAAGTGGATTTACCGGTCACGATCTTCCGACCTTCCACATTCTTTTGATGCGTTCCGATCAGTTTATAATCTTTTGGTTCTTTTAGTTCGATTTCTTCCGGTACTTCGATACCTACTGCTTTGGAAGCGATTTCACCATAACCAATGCTTCTGCTTCCATTCACCTCACTGATCATTCCCTGGCTGGTTTTGAGATCTGCTAATCCCACGCCCCATTCCTGCGCAGTGGCTTCCATTAACATCCTTCTACCGGCTGCCCCGGCCATCCTGAGTGCATCCCATCCAAGCATAATGGATAAGCTTCCACCGGCAAATTGTGGATTGTGGAAAGCATCTTCATCCAGCATACCCTGTTCTACCATCACATTTTCCCATTTGACATCGAGCTCTTCGGCAACGATCATCGGCATAGACGTCA
Source organism: Saprospiraceae bacterium (assembly GCA_020436835.1). Classification (GTDB taxonomy): domain Bacteria; phylum Bacteroidota; class Bacteroidia; order Chitinophagales; family Saprospiraceae; genus JABDMH01. Next base: position 3,460 of record JAGQWZ010000329.1, read on the forward strand.
TTACATTCTGTCCGATTTCAGGATTGGGTGAGTAGATGGTCACCAGACCGGTATCGCCGATTTTAATATATCCGTTGATCTCAAACCATTCATTGGGTATCTCCGCGACCTCCTTTTTCGCCGGAGTACAACTGGTCAGCCAATTGAATCCGATCAGCATGCCGCCACCAGTTGCGGCCGAAACCTGTAGAAATGAACGGCGATTATATTGAGTTTTTATTTTAGTCATAAGTTCAGGAGTTATTAATTAGAGGTTTTTGCAGCCGTTTTGATGGCCGCTTTGATCCGGACATAGGTACCACAACGACAGATATTGCCGCTCATCGCCCCTTCAATCTCCTCATCGGAAGGAGCCGGATTGGCTTTTAGTAAAGCGACAGCGTTCATGATCTGGCCCGACTGACAATAGCCACACTGGGCCACATCATGCTCAAGCCAGGCCTTTTGTACCGGATGATCACCCTCTTCTGAAAGTCCTTCAATAGTGGTCACCTTTTGATTGCCAACCTGTGAAACGGGCAGAATACATGAACGCATGGCTACATCTCCCAGATGTATGGTACACGAACCGCATTGCGCGATTCCGCATCCATACTTGGTACCGACCAAATCCAGATGGTCCCGCAGCACCCACAACATGGGGGTGGCCGGATCCACGTCTACCTGCCTTTCTTTTCCATTAATGTTTAGATTAAATACTGCCATAGTCCAGACTAATTTAAATTCCTTTAAGATCCAACGATCAAATAAAACATTTTAAATACATAATATATATAGAAATCAAATAAGAAATTACGATAATCAAATAGTTGCCGGTCACCCGGGGATGCCCTGATCTCCCAGATACGGTTGGCTGTAATACCGATTCCCGGTTGCGCGGTACATCGCATTCGCCAATGCGGCGAAAACGGGAGGAAAAGGAGGTTCTCCCAAACCAGTGGGATCGATCTCATTTTTCACAAAGTGCACTTCAATTTCTTTTGGTGCTTCATGCATCCGGATTTGATGATAATTGTGAAAGTTATTTTGTTGAGGTACTCCTTCTTTAAAGGTAATGGCACCGTAGAGAGCGCAACCAACCCCATCCGTGATGGCTCCCTCTGCCATGTTGACGGCGGCGTCCGGATTAACCACAATCCCGCAGTCCAGTGCACAGACGACCTTTTCTACCACCGGTTTGCCATCTTCCATGGCCAGGTCGAGCACGTGCGCCGCGTAGGAGTTATGACAGAAGTAAGCTGACACGCCCCGGTTTAATTTGGGATCAGCCTGGTTCCAATTGGATTTTTCCCTCACCAGTTTCAATACACCCGCATAGCGCTCGGGATCGTAATCGTTGTTTTCACCTACCGGATTATTTTTCGCCCGTTCCAATAATTCCAGCCGGAATTCAATCGGATCCTTACCCGCAGTCTCCGCTACTTCATCGAGAAAAGACTGTTCCGCTGCGGCCATAAAATTAGATCTTGGTGCCCGGAAGGAGCCTACCGTAATGTTTGAATTGATCGACCATTCTTCTGCCTTATAATTGTCGACAGCACCAGCTGGAAAGCGATCGGCAGATAAGGGACTTTCGGGAATGCCCCCTGCTTTTACCTGAAAGGCAATCAAATTATTTTCTTCATCCAGGCCGGCCTTATAGATCGCGTGGTAAGCAGGACGGTAAATTCCCGAAGTCATGTCATCTTCGCGGGTGTAGATCAGTTGGACGGGCGCATTGACTTTTTGTGAGATGATTCCCGCTTCGACCAGCCAATGAGCATAAGACCGGCGGCCATACCCTCCACCCAGCCGGGACATCTTTATATCGATTTTGTCCAGGGGTATGCCCAACCGGGCCGAAAGGGTCTTTTCGGTGTATTCCGGCTTTTGTAAAGGACCAATAAACTCTGCTTTTTCGTCGGTCACGTACGCAAAGAAATTCATTGGTTCCATGCAATTGTGAGCCAGAAACGGGGCGGTATAGGATCGCTCAATGATTTTTGCTGCATTTTTAAATGCGGCATCCGGATTACCGTCCTGGCGAAGTACCTGGGCCGGTTTTAGCGCCATCCTGCTCATCTGCTCCAGATGCTCATCCGTGTTTTCAAGGCCGGAAGGCACGGTCACACCCTGACTATTTCCAAAAACATCCCGGTTAAAACTCAACTCCGGTGCCGGTTCCCAATCTATTTTTAAAGCCTGTTTGGCCTTCATCACCTGCCAGGTGCTTTCTCCTACAATGGCTACCAGGTTCATGTGGGTACAGGTATCAAAGTATTGTCTTCCATAATCTTCATTGAAGACCTTGATCTCGAACACATCTTTTATCCCCGGCATATTCCTGGCTACCGAATCATCGAAGGATTTAAGTTTCATTCCGAATGCAGGAGGGTGAGTGATCATGGCGATAAGCATTCCTTCCCGTGAATAATCCAATCCAAACAAGGGTTTCCCGGTCACGATTTTTAAACCATCTACATTTTTCTGAGAGTGGCCAATAATCTTAAAATCTTTGATTTCCTTGAGAGCAACCTCTTCCGGTACTTCAATCTGGGAAGCAGCTGATGCCATCTCTCCATATCCCGATTTTTGGCCACTGTTTTTATGAATTAGCATTCCACCTTCCGTTTCGATTTCAGCCACAGACACGTTCCAGGATCTGGCTGCAGCTTCCCTCAACATCTGTCTGGCTGTAGCACCTGCCATGCGAAGGCTCTGCCACCCCCTGCGAAGAGCCTGACTACCTCCAATGAATTGACGGGTGTACGAATCGGTATCGAGAGGTGCTTGTTCGACAATGACATCTTTCCAGTCGACATCCAACTCTTCGGCTATAATCATGGGCATGGAAGTCTTTACGTTTTGTCCTCCTTCCGGGTTTGGAGACATGATCGTCACTAATCCATTGTCACCGATCTTTAAAAATGCATTCAGGTTAAACCATTCATCCGGCATGGATAACAACTCTTCTTCATTTACCTGGCACGATGCAAACCAACTAAATCCCAGCATTAAACCACCACCGGTAGCGGTAATATTTCTGAGAAAGGACCTTCTTCCCACCTTCGTTTTAATTTGTGCCATAGTCTTTTGATTTTAATAACAAGGGAATGATAAAATAACAAAAATCCTGTCATTTCTTAATTGTCAATTATCAATTCCTAATTATTCCTAATTCTTAATAATTCTTAATTCTTAATTCTTAATCATTAGTGTCCGGTTAAAATGCCAAACGTGTAAAATTAGCATCTAAGTACTTGAAAATCAATACAGGGG
>JAGQWZ010000330.1 GCA_020436835.1 Saprospiraceae bacterium
CAACCGACTATCTGGGATGCTTAAATATAAATAACATGAATGTTTCATTGTCGAAAAGAGAAGAAGAGGTGTTGAATCTTATTGTGGATGAATACACCACCAATGAAATAGCAAATAAATTATTTGTCAGCACTGAAACAGTTAGGACCCACCGGAAGAATTTATTGGAAAAATTCAAGGCGAGAAATGTTGCCGGTTTGGTTCGCCGGGCATTTGAACATCGGGTGGTGCCAATGCTGGTTTTAGATTAAACTTAAATATAAATGAAAAATAAATATCAAGTTATGAGGCGATTAGGATTTCTGTTCATATTGACCGCGTTCATCCCGGCTCTGGTTACTGCTCAACAACTGGGTGTAGACGGCAATAGTCAGATTCGGGGTAGACTGGACCTGGCCCGGTTTGAAGATTTAACCACCGTACACATTGGTGTAAATGCGGGGTTGCTGTCTACTTTCGCATCAAGCAGGAATAATACATTTACCGGATACCTATCCGGATTTGTTACAAGCTCGGGAGATAAAAATTCATTCTATGGAAGCGAAAGTGGCCTATCCAATACGCTTGGTAGTCTGAATGCATTTTTTGGCCATCGTGCGGGAAACGGCAACAAAACCGGGGATGCCAATACATATTTTGGTTCCTTCAGTGGTTCATCTAACATGAGTGGAGACCTCAATACTGCTTTTGGAGGCAATACGCTTTTTACAAATACCGGGTCATATAATACCGCAGCTGGATTTGATGCCCTGTATAATAATACAACAGGGAATGGAAATACAGCGGTTGGATATGAGGCTATGAAAAATAATAAGATAGGAGTGAATAATACAGCCATTGGCAATAATGCAAGTTTTCAAAGTGCCTTAGGAAATCTGGACAATACAACCTGTGTTGGATATGGTGCAGGGGGTGTTAGCAATAACCATAACCGGATTGAAATTGGTAATACAAGTGTTTCGTGGATCGGTGGTCAGGTGGGCTGGAGCACTTACAGTGATGCTCGAATAAAATCTGATATCCGGGAAGATGTTCCAGGACTTTCTTTTGTAAATCATTTACGCCCCGTTACATATCAGCTTGATATTCACAAGCAAAATAGAATGTGCTTTGGAGACAGGTATGATGAAGATAACTGGACAGGCAAATATGATATTGAAGACATGAGAATCACGGGATTCATAGCGCAGGAAGTAGATGAGGCAGCGAAATTGGCAGATTATAATTTTAATGGCGTCCATCAAGCCACTGATTCTGTTGGAATGTATAGTCTGTGTTATTCTGCTTTTGTAGTCCCGCTGGTTAAATCTGTCCAGGAACTTTCTCAACAAAATGAGTTACTTCTTAGGCAGAACCAGATGCTCGCCAATCGTTCAGAAAAGCAGGCTCTTGAGATTCAGTCTATGAAGGAAATGCTAAGTCAGTTCTTTTCCGAAGAGGCGATGGACAGGGAATTGGAATATGCCTCAGGCCAAACTCAAGAAAAACCAGTTGTCGATTCTCGAGTACCAGGAAAATAAAAGCTAGAATTTAAGGGAAGCTGATAGTCATCATTAATGAACAGAGCTAAAAAAATCAGATGAGGCAGAAAACTTATAGAAATAATTTGGCAGGCATCATATTTAGCGTCTTTTCCACCATTATTTTTGGCCAGCAGACAGAAGTTGTTCATCCTGGTGGGGAAGGCCTGGTGGTCCGGTCCTCCTCTTCATTTTCGACGATTGATGTCGATGCTTCAGACGGTGATGCGGCCTTTCGGCTTTTGGATAATGGAAGTAGGAAATGGGTTATTCACTTCGATCCATTAGATGGGTCGTTAAAGTTTACTGAGTTTGCCAACCCAACCGCTCTGACAATCTCATCAGGAACTGGTGATGTAGATATCAGAGGTAATATATCGAAGGGAGGTGGGTCATTTAAAATTGATCACCCCCTGGATCCGGAAAATAAATATTTATATCACAGCTTTGTGGAGAGTCCGGATATGATGAATATCTATAATGGCAATACAGTCACTGATTCCAAAGGGTTATCTACCATCACCTTGCCGGATTATTTCGAAAGCCTGAACCGTGATTTCCGCTATCAGTTGACGGTGCTCGGGAGTTTTGCCCGGGCCATGATTGCTAAAGAAATTGACGAAAATAGATTTACAGTGGCTACGGATCGCCCTAATGTAAAAGTCAGTTGGCAAATCACTGGTGTACGTAGGGACCCATATGCCGAAAAAAACCGTATTCCCAATGTCGTTGAAAAAAAGGGATTTAACAAGGGAAGATACCTTTATCCGGAAGCTTATGGTAAGCCGATGAATTTGAGCGAGAATTCCGCTAAACAACTTTCTTCATCCACATCTTCTTTGAGTGTAGAAAAAAAGGAATAACAAATATTTGATACCTGAACACAAGTTTCAAGAAAGTAGGGTGATCAAACTGGATCGTCCTCCTTTGATACCCTGCACTCCATTTTCTATCATGCCTATTGCCAACAGACAAAATTCTATAAAATGAAAACCAAATATCAATTTGCCATATTTATATTTTTTCTTACACTCATCCATCCCCTCATTCTGGTCGCCCAACACCTCGATGTGGAAGGAGACAGCAAGATCAGAGGCAGACTGGACCTGGCTCATGACTTTGATCCAAGCTCGGTTTACATCGGCATTGATGCAGGTATTAATACGACAAACATTGTTGGTCCTGACACTTTTTTCACCTATAATACCTTGATAGGAAGTGATGCTGGATCTTTGAATACAACGGGCTTTATGAACACGGCGGTTGGATCGCAGTCATTAAGTCTTAATACCACCGGAGATCGAAATACTGCTACTGGAAAAGGCGCACTCTACTTTAATAAGACCGGCCAGCAAAATACTGCCGTAGGCGAAGAGACGCTGCATTCTAACACCACCGGGAATGATAATACCGCCATCGGGAGAAATGCATTATTTTCTGCATCTACCGCCTCATTTAATACGGCGGTTGGGGCCAGTGCACTGTATTATGACACGACCGGTGGGGAAAACACAGCTATTGGGTATTTTGCCGGATTATTGAATAAAGACGGCCGTTGGAATACGATGATCGGATCGCAGGCAGGAAGGGATTTTACCGGCGGTGATAATAATGTATTTATCGGTCAGGCTAGCGGTTTGTCTCATGGCACTGGTGACAATAACGTTTTTGTCGGCCGGTCCGCTGGGAGAATGAATAATAATTCCAACAATGTATTTATTGGCGACAATGCCGGCAGGATGAACAAAGGAAGTGGCAATGTATATATTGGTCATGAAGCGGGAATGCTGGACAGTGTTGAGACCAGTAATACTTTGATCATAGCGAACTCATCCGCCTTTCCACCTTTGATCTATGGAGATTTTGCCAACAATAAATTGGGTATTAATTGTTCAAGTCCGGGTGAAGCTTTCAGCGTAGTGGGAAATATTGCAGCCACCGGTACCATACTGGCATCACAAATGGCATGCTCTTCCGATCGCAGATATAAAAAAGACATCAGGGAATTTGAACAGACATTATCAAAAATACTCAAGCTCAAACCGGTGCGGTACCGGTGGCGAGCAGAGGAATTTCCTGAAAAGCACTTTATCAAAGAAGAACAGATTGGATTTATTGCTCAGGAAGTGGAGCAAATATACCCCGAACTGATTCATACCAATGCTGAAGGATATAAATCTCTTGATTATGCTCGATTGACGGTGATCCTGACCAGGGCGATCCAGGAGCAACAGAAAAACTATCTGCAGGATATTAAAAATCTCGAAGATCAAAATTCGAAACTGATGGAGCTTTATTTGGGATTGTCGGAAAAAATCAAAAATCTGGAAGCTCATACATCTAATTACTAAGCAAATTCTTCTGCAATTAGTTGAAAACCCTATAAATCAAAATCTGGAAGATTTAGTACTCAAATCTCATCTCAATAAGCCGAACATAAAAATGGATATCATGAAGCAAATTCTTCTTAAAGTTCTTGTACTACTTGCAACTGCCCAAATAAACTGGACCTGTGCAGCCCAGAATTTGGATCCGGAGAATGAGAAATCTGCAATTCTACAAGCCGAACGGGAAATGAACATGGCAGCGGGATTTGATGATTTAGAGGGCCTTTGGTCTCACTGGGATAAGGACGCCGTAATGCTACTGTCTTTAGAAAAAACAGTCAAGGGAATAGAAGAAATAAAGGAATTTACTGTGGGAAACCGTGTTGACATAAATTTCCGGATCACTTGGAAGAATCAGGGAGTGGGCGTATCTCCGTCAGGAGATATGGGCTATACTTATGGTGTGGGCTCGGTTACCCGCTCCGGACCAAACGGACAGCCATCCACACGTACAAGGCCTTATCTATTGATTTGGAAGAAAGATGCGAAGGGCAGATGGAAGGTCTTGATTGACAGGCCTTAATCCTGAATAAGACTTTGATCTAATGAAGATTGATTGACAAATTAACAATAATTATGAACAAGATTAAAATAAGATCAGAATACAGGATCGGTATTTCAATGATGCTTTTCCTCGCCGGTCTGTTTACCAAGATTGATGCTCAACATTTGGATGTGGAAGGACATAGCCAAATGAGAGGCAGATTGGATCTGGCTCATATGAATGACACGACCGTGACCGTAATTGGATTGGGAGCGGGATTAAATGTTGACCTTGATACTGTATTCGCTATTTTCAGAAAAAATACATTTATCGGAGGATCAGCCGGCAGACTTAATCATGATGGAAAATCAAATACAGCACTGGGATACGAGTCCTTGAGAGATAATTCCAATGGTTATGAGAATACCGCGATCGGGCATGGAGCAATGAAAATTGGAAATGGCGATGAAAATACAGCTGTTGGATTTGATGCACTTGGGGACGCTATATCACCTAAGGAAAATACAGCTATTGGAAAGGAAGCGATGTCGGGAGATATGGGTAGTCGGGGCAATGTTGCCTTAGGGTTTCGATCTATGCGGTTTAATGAAACCGGATCACTCAATACTGCCCTCGGTCAACGCTCTTTATATAGAAATGGTATCGGAATGTTCAATGTGGCTGTGGGTTCGAGAGCAATGTATTATAATGACACCGGAAGTTACAACGTGTCGGTAGGAAATGATGCTTTGTACAACAATACTTTCGGGAATAACAATACAGCTGTAGGAAATCAAGCAATGACTTCAAATGTAGATGGCAACCTAAATTCTGCATTGGGTTCTCAGGCACTAAAGGAAAATACCACAGGATCGGTAAATACAGCGGTTGGATATGAGGCTTTGACAAAAAATACTACAGGGGATGGAAATACAGCAGTCGGAGCAAGCGCTCTTGCTAAAAATCTCTCAAATTCCAATAATACCGCCATCGGAAATAATGCTTTACATTTTAATGACGGTGGCGAAAATAACACATCTGTTGGAAGGTATTCGATGTTTCTTAATACATCAGGAAATGAAAACACGGCAATTGGATATAATGCCTTGAGAGGGAATGATTTTGGAATTAGGAATACAGCAGTCGGTAATGATGCACTCTATAATAATCATGGGGGGCAGCACAATACTACCCAGGGCTTTCAATCAATGTACAGTAATACGGAAGGAGATTATAATTCAGCTTTTGGATATCAGGCTCTTCATAATAATACCATTGGTGAAAATAATGTGGCAATTGGATATCAGACCCTTTTCGGAGTTTCCGATGGGAATTCAAATACGGCTCTGGGTAGGAGTGCCAATTCCATTGGTAATTTCTCAAATTCAACGGGATTGGGGTTTGATGCGGATTGTACTGCATCCAACCAAGTTCGTATTGGGGATTCCAATGTCACTAGCATAGGTGGCTATTCCAATTGGACAACCGTCAGTGATGGCCGGTTCAAAGAGGATATTCGAGAGGACATACAGGGATTGGATTTCATAAGAAAGTTGCGTCCCGTCAGTTACCTTTTGAGCCGTGATAAAATAGCTTCATTTTTCCAGGATAAGTATGGAAAAGAAAAACAGCCTCCGGAAGAAAACCAGGCATTCAATGATTCGACAAGAATCAACGGTTTTATTGCTCAGGAAGTGAATCAATCGGCTGCTGAATTAGAGTTTAAGTTTAGTGGCATCGATTACCCTAAGAACAAAGCTGATTTCTATGGATTGCGATATGCCGAATTTGTCGTGCCTCTGGTCAAAGCGGTACAGGAACAACAGGAACTTATTGAAAGTCTCCAGAGAGAAAATAAATTTTTTCGTCAGGAAATAAATAACTTAAAATGTCAAATTCAGGAATCTATTTTCAAAACCGAAGTCGTTCATGTTTATACTGGACAGGATGACAAATAAAATTGAAGAATGATCCTGGAAAAAAATAGTGATGTTCCAACCACATATTGTTAAAACCGAATAAGAGAAATAATGAATAATTATAGTGGTGACCTAATTCTAATCTTAACTGTATTCCTTTCTTTCTTTTCAGGTATCCTTGGTGCTCAACCTGAGGAATGGAATTCAGTGGGAATAGGGGGTGGTGGAGCTTTGTTTGCCCCCAGTA
>JAGQWZ010000331.1 GCA_020436835.1 Saprospiraceae bacterium
GTATTTATTGAACGATACATCAGCTCTCCAAGACATATTGAGATCCAGGTGCTGGCCGACGTGCATGGCAATGTGGTTCACCTTTTTGAAAGGGAATGTTCCATTCAGCGGAGGCACCAGAAAGTGGTGGAAGAAGCTCCTTCTGCCCTACTTACTCCTGAAGTGCGCCATGCCATGGGTGAGGCTGCGAAAAACGTTGCAAGGGCCTGTAATTACGTGGGGGCGGGCACGGTAGAGTTTCTTGTGGATGAAGATCTGAACTTCTACTTCCTGGAAATGAATACCCGACTGCAGGTGGAACATCCGGTTTCTGAGCTCATCAGCGGACTGGACCTGGTGAGGGAACAGATCTTTGTGGCGGAGGGAAAACCATTGTCATTTAGTCAGGAAGAGCTCAGCATCAACGGTCATGCCCTTGAGGTAAGGGTCTATGCCGAAGATCCTGCCAACAACTTCCTTCCGGATATCGGGGAACTGAAAACTTATAAAAAACCGGAAGGATTGGGAATCAGGGTGGATGACGGATTCCGCGAGGGAATGCACATTCCTATTCACTACGACCCCATGATTGCCAAGCTGATCGTTCATGCCGATACGCGTGAGAATGCCATTGACAAAATGATCAGGGCCATTGACGATTACCGCATTGTAGGTGTGAGCACGACATTGCCCTTCTGCCGCTTTGCGGTAGATCACGAAGCGTTCAGAAGCGGGAAATTCGATACCCACTTCGTGAAGAATCATTTCAAGCCGGAATACCTGAACCGAAGAACGGAAGAACTGGACGAGCTGGCGGCGATCCTGGGGGCTAGATTTTACAGCGAAAAAGAGACGGCAGTATCCATGGGATCAGGTAATGGACAGGCGATAGCCTCCAAATGGAAGCGCAACCGACTGTCTTAATTCCGAACCCTTACACGATTTTTCCGTATTCTTCGTTATTGCAAGGAAGATGCGTCTTATAGCCCTATTCTCCATATTGACCCTCATTGGTCTGAATGCTGCTGCCCAGGCTTTGCCTGACAGTGTTCGGGTGATGAAGGCTGTGGTTACCGATCTGGACACCATGGCAACCATTCAGTTGGGCGAATGTGTGATCTCCAACGATTCTGATTTTCAGCGCAGGTACCAGAAGAGGTACTGGAAAACCGAGCGCAAAGTGATCAAGGTTTATCCTTATGCCCAGGCAGCGGGAGAGCTGATGAAAGACTACGAAGCCGACCTGGCCAAGATCCACGGCAAAAGAGCCCAGAAAAAGTACATCAAAAGCGCTGAGGACCAGTTGAAAGAAGAATTTGAGGGAGAGATCAGGCGGATGACTGTGAGTGAGGGATTGATTCTCATTAAGCTGATAGACCGTCAGACAGGCGATACCTCCTTTGAACTCATCAAAGAACTCAAGGGCAGCTTCTCTGCCTTTCTCTGGCAGAGTGTAGCGAGGCTTTTCGGCAGCAACCTCAAGGAGGATTATGATCCTGAAGTAGAAGACCGCATCATTGAAGACGTGGTCCGCCGCATCGAAAGAGGCGACATCAAAATCCCCGCCCGGAGGAATGATTTGAGCGATGGGAATCGATAAGTGAGTCGCTATTTCTTTTTTATTCCTATGAACTTTCCTTATTCACCGGGACAGGATATGATTCATTACTAATCTATAAAGGAATTGTACTGATTATGTCGATCAATTTCAAATTGAAAATCATATAACACATTAGACAACTTATATTATTTTAGTTTCTAACTAAGAACTAAAATAACTTGTGCATGAGACTAAATCTCAAATTTATCTGTTTGGGACTAATGCTTTTTGCAGCTATTCAATTGAATGCCCAAATTTCTCAATATGCATTACCTACCCCTCACAAAGTCTGCAATCCTCTAATACAACGTGTTTCAATCCCTCCAATGGGATACGAAAAAGTAGGCACGACTACTCTCAGATCATTAAATGAGCAACATTGTCTGCCCGATCTCGATGTTATTAGCATCTGTACAGACAAAAGAGGGGTAGTATGGTTTGGCTTTCGATCTGGAGAAATTGCATGTTACGATGGCAATGATATTGTAACATTTGACCAAGTAAATTTCTTTAAAGCTCATCCAATTTTGAATATCATTTGTGATAGTCAAGGAAATCTTTGGTTTGGAACATGGGGAAATGGCCTAATAAAATATGATGGATATTGTTTTTATCAATATTCCACTAATAACGGATGGATTAGTGACAATATAAGCTGCATTTTTGAAGATTCAGCAAATAGAATTTGGGTAGGAACAAGTGACAATGGAATTGTATGTATTGAAAAAGACACATACTCGCGAATAACAAAAAATGACGGAATAAATGGTAATAGTGTTTGGACTATATCAGAAGACTATGAATCAATTATATGGTTAGGAGATGAAAACGGTTTATGCAGACTTAAATTCTTCGAAAAGAATCTTACTATCCTTGAAAATTATCCAATATCTATTCCTGTAAGAAGTATCATTCATAACAATCAAGTAACCCTATTAGGGACAGAAAAAGGATTACTTATTGTTGAAAACAATGCAATTGTGCAGCAGGATTTTGCTATACAAGGACCAGTTTACTCCATGATCAAATCTTTCTATGATGAGCGGAACATTCTAATAGCTTCAAGGGACAATGGATTATTCATTTACTCAAACGATTCACTCCACAGTGTTGGACGAAAACTTGAATTTAATTCCACAGACTTAATATGTATTGAAGAAGGACATGATCACAGTTTGTGGATTGGCACACTCAATAATGGGGTCCTTAAATATTCGACTCAACAGTTTCAAAATTACGACTCA
>JAGQWZ010000332.1 GCA_020436835.1 Saprospiraceae bacterium
ATGGAGTATTGGTATTGCCACCCATCCAGGTATCGAATAAGGAATATGTGCCGCAATATTTTTCCGATAAACGTTTGCCATTGACCCTGGATGAGACTGTGAAAGACATCGTGAAGGGTAAGGTCAGGGACTTCAAACTCAAAGCAATGGGTATTACCGCCGAAGAGATGGACCGGCTGGATACCAGAATCCAGATTAAACCTCAGTCGATCACCGATAACGGAGAAAACACCAGTGCCTACAGCAATATTATCGGAGCAGCGTTGGGTTATATCATGACCATCCTGATGTTTATGATCACCATAGTTTACGGGTCATTTGTGATGCGCGGTGTTTTTGAAGAAAAGGTCAACCGGATCAATGAGTTGATTATTTCTTCGGTCAAACCAATGGAACTGATGCTTGGCAAGATCATCGGAATCGGTGGTGTCGGGCTTACCCAATTTGGTATCTGGGCTATATTGATGCCGATCGTGGTCATGATCGGACAACTTCTGGTGCCCGGAGCGGTGCAGAATCCCCCACAGATGAATCCGGAAATGATGAACCAGATCTCTGAATTCGACTTTGGAATGGTCATCAATGAAATCTCAAACCAAAACTGGCTGCTGATCCTGCCCACGCTGATCCTTTATTTTATCGGCGGCTATCTGTTGTATGCTTCCCTTTTCGCTGCCATTGGCTCGGCACTCGGCGATGACATGAATGAAGGCCAGTCACTGACCCTTCCGGTCATGCTGCCGGTGATCTTATCTTTTTACATCGCTATGAGTATCCTGCGTTCTCCGGATAGCAGCCTGGCTTTCTGGACCTCCCTGATTCCTTTCTTTTCGCCGATCGTCATGCCCGCCAGGCTGGCATTCAATCCTCCGGTCTGGCAGATTGGACTTTCCCTGATCCTGTTGTTTTTGGGTGTACTGGCCAGTATCTGGGTAGCAGCACGTATCTACCGGGTAGGTATCCTGATGTATGGGAAAAAGGCCAATTTTAAAGAGTTGTGGAAGTGGATCAGCTATCGTGGCTAGGATAAGTTGATAATTTTAACTCTTATTTATATTTAGATTAAATCTAATTAACTATTTTTGACTTAGTGAAAAACCTAAGTATTATGTTTGTTGCCATCAATTACATCACTTGTCAGGAAGAATACAAACCCAGATTTGAATCGCTTTTTTTGACCAGGGCACATGCGATTGACCGGATGCCGGGATTTTTAAACATGCAGGTGCTTAAACCCGTGGACCAAACTGCCGATTACCTGATTGTTAGCCATTGGGAGAGTGAAGAGTCCTTCAAAGACTGGACAGGCTCGGCAGAATTCAGGGAAGGGCATCAACGGGGTTTTAAGGATTTGGATGAAGCCAGAGCAGCCGGCAAAGAACCTCCCATGAAAAGCTCTTTCCAGACGTATCAAGTACTTACCGTATGACCGGAAAGCACAATTATAAAACCTGGTTGAAGCGTTTTGGTGTGGCCGGGTTTTTATTTTTTCTCATCAAAGGCCTGGTGTGGCTGGCGATATTTTTTGGGCTGGGAAAGCTGTTGAGCTAGAATTCATGAATGAGCAGGATCAGAATTTAGTGTCGCCAAACTGAGGAGAATTCCGGAAATGTTATCTTAAGTCCCGATATTTCCGGATATGTCTGCATTTATTGATTTCACCGAAATAGTGCGTGAGGCCTGGTTGGCTTATGATAACTCCCGGCAAATCGTAAGGATTACCGACATCAGTGCCAAAGTATCGACCAACCACGTTTATCGCATTCAATTTTCCGACCACAGCATCATCATTGCCAAACTTTCTTATTTCGGCAAGTATGAGCATTTTGTGGAAGATCATACCATTATCAATG
>JAGQWZ010000333.1 GCA_020436835.1 Saprospiraceae bacterium
CTAGCAGAGGGGGGTCAAACCTCCGGAATGTTATTAACACTCACCCCCTATCTAGGGGGGTCAAACCTCCGGAATGCCGGGGTCAATACAAATCGGAATCAGGGGGTCAAACCTATCGGAATATACAACCAAACATGTTAATGTTGATCATCATATGGTTGCTAAAGACAATTTCAACTACATTTGCATAATCTATATACTAATGTAAATTTTGATTTTGTGAAACAATACTTAGTTATTATTGGTGCCGGTGGACACTCAAAAGATCTAATGACTATCATTGATGATCTCAATCTCAGAGACAATGTAATTGCCTTCGCAGAAGACAATGATTTCTATAGAAAAAGGACTTTCTTCAATAAGCCGGTAATTACTTTTTCGGAATTAGATCCAATGCAACACAGTCTAATTCTGGCAGTAGGCGATCCATTTGCGCGTCATCGGATCTATACTAAACTTGGTGATCGGTTCACCTATCCCAGTATGATTCATCCTTCGGTAAGAATTAGGGACACTTCTAATATAGGTAATGGAGCATTAATATTTGAGGGAGTAATAATTTCTCACTTTACAAAAATAGGGAACCATAGCCACATCAATACTCGATCAATAGTTACACACGATACCATAATTGATGACTTTTCGTCTATTGCACCCTGTGCTATGCTGGGTGGAGGGTGTCACATTGGGAAAAGAACCTATTTGGGTGCAGGAGTCATCGTCAGGGATAAGATAACGATTTGCGAGAACACACTGATTGGAATGGGATCTTTAGTAACAAAATCCATATCCACTCCGGGACTATACTATGGTTCTCCCTGTAAAAAAGTAGGTGATTTAGATACCAGCAAATCTATCTTTAATTAATTTAGAAATTCGGTCGACATTCTCTAAACCCAAAGTAGAATATATAGGTAGGCACAAGACTTGTTCTGCAATAGAATTTGCAACTATTAAATGTTGTGGTTCTGACGATTTCAAGTTTTTATAAGTAGGAATATTCGATATCAGTGGATAAAAATAGCGTCGACTGTAAACCTTGTTAATCTTTAGATACTCATACAAATCATCTCTATTAAAATTAATTCCACTTGCATCAACAAAAATAGGGAAATAGGAATAATTATGTTGCACATGATCAAGTTCCGGAATAAGTCTAAGACCCTTTATATCCTTCAACTGTTCCCGATAGCGCTGAGCGATTTGACTTCTCTTTTGAATATTTAAATCAATGGAATCTAATTGTAGAATACCAAATGCCGCTTGTAGCTCATTCATTTTAGCATTTATACCAGGCGAAACGATTGAAGTTTCATTTTCAAATCCAAAATTTTTAAAGTAGTCCAGCTTTCTCTTAGTTTCTTCATCTTTACAGATGATAGCCCCTCCTTCGATTGTATTAAAAACTTTTGTTGCATGGAAACTAAGAATTGATAAATCACCGAAATTGACCAATGGAACTCCTCCAATCCTTACATTAAAAGAGTGTGCTGCATCATAAACTACTCGCAGTCCATATTTACGTGCTATTGAATCTATTTCCGCCAATGGGCACGGGTTGCCATAAACATGAACTGGCAAGATAGCACTAGTTCTATCGGTAATTAATCGCTCAATATACGAGGGATTTAGATTACCAAAAATGGGGTCAACATCACCAAAGACTGGAGTAATACCATTCCAATATAAAGCATGACTCGTGGCAACAAAACTATATGGAGTAGTAATTACCTCACCTGAAAGCTCGAGGCATTTGAATGCGGAAATAAGTGCCAGCGTTGCATTCGAATATAGCGATAGGTACTTTACTCCGAGATACTGGCACAATGCCGATTCAAACGCCTCATGAATAGGTCCATTGTTAGTAAGCCAGCGGCTATCCCAGATACGTTCGAGATATTTTACATACTCTTGTAAATCAGGCATATCTGGCCTTGTGACATACAATATCTCGTCCATCATGAGTCAAATATTTTACCCCAAAGATACTTTAAGTTCTGAGTACCGTAGGTGCCAGTAATGATGCGTCGGTTAACTTCGGCCTGATCGCTTGTGAAACTCTCAAAATCCTGAAAACTTGACTCTGCAATATTCTCGATATCGAATATATTTAAGCCCAACTGCTTAAAAAATGGAAAGGGAGTGTCCTGGGATCTCATATAAACTTTCTTACCTAAATAAAGTAAGGTGAGAATATTACCTAAGCCCTGCTGTCGTCGGTGATTCATGATTCCAATCTTGATCTGATTCAAAAAATCATTGTACTCCTCAATCTCTATGTATTGAGTCAATGGCTTGAAGCTACTATTAAACAATTCCACTCCGGATTGAATGACCAATTCTGAATATCCTTTACTACCACCATAGGATAGAGGACAGTAAATTTCCAAATTTGCCCCCTTAAACTTGGTCAACATGTCAAATACCTCGAGGTGATGATTTGATGGGTCAGCGGAATTACCCAATAATATCTTTGCTGGCATACTATCATTAAAAATCAAAGCTTCAACACCATCAAAATCCTGACCGCGGATAGGAATAAAAGTTATAAAGTGGTTCTCAGTAATTTCATAATTCTTAACTAGAAACTCATAGTCAGACTTATATCCGCATACAGCTCCTATTTTAGGGATTACGATCTTTCTAATCGCCTCAATTGTCCTCTTGGCATTTCCAGTTGCTTTTATCTTTGGATAGTATACATCCTTCCCACTGGTTATCCAATAGCATTTCTTTAAAGAAAAGTAATTAAATAACCAAAACAATAGATAATGATTTGTTGGCATCAGATGGATAAAAATCTTCCTCGAATTCCATACTTTCAGTTGAATCGCTACAATTTTTCTGAGCTGATTCAAAATCCATCTAACTCTGGATAAATTCGACTTATTAAAACTGGCATGAGTCATAAAGATGATTTCATGCTCAGTTGAGTCAAAATTTAGATCTATAAATTCCTTGAATTTATAGTAGTAATTATTTTCAAGAAAAAAAACGTGGTAAAATTTTCTCTTCATGCGAAAAATGTAGGCAGATAGCATATTTCTAAAAAAATATCTTTCTGATGCTTAACCATAATTCAGTGATATCTTCACTAATCTTAAAGCTGATCATAGATAAAGAAAAGACTAAGGCATAGACCCCTGAGTGAACAAATATATCTAAATACCTATTCTCGATGCTTGGAATCAACGCAGCAATACAAAATGACCCGATTGAAATTAGTAAGACTTTAAAATGCACCTTGGTCAATGGAAGGATCTTAAATTTCTGGTAGATAAATACACTTTTAAGGATATTATATGCAGCTAAGGAAGTTGCAGTTGCGATAGCAGCTCCTAATATGCCTAATCTGGGAATAAGGAAGTAATTAAGAATCAAATTCATAACGGATAGAAAAGCCATGGCATAAAGATTAAACTTATAATACTTCGAATAGCTAATAATAGGTTCATTTACTCCAGTTGTAACGTTGATCAGTTGTCCAAGTCCAAGAAAGATAAAACAATAGCGAAACGGCCACAGGATATCCAATTTTCCAGTAATTGAAAGGAGACTCTCCAGTGAAATCAACACAACACCAAGTATGCCCAACCCCACGATGAATAATGTTTCTGAGGATTGGCGATATATTTTTGCAGCGTTATCTAGATCGTTTTTCTTGAAATTTTGCGCTATAAGTGGTCCGGCAATAGAAGTTAGTGCTAGAAACGGAACCGCAACTGTATTCACAATATAAGAATAGAAATTGTAATGACCCACACTGACCAGGTCTAGCATAGAACCAATCATTACACTATCTATCCTGAAAGACAATAAATAACCAATTGAACTTAAAGTATTAAAAAGGCCGTACTCAATCATATCACGAAACATGGTTCCTCTGATGTATTTAAGGTCAACCATCAGAGAAAACTGTTTCAAATACATAAGATAGCCTATAAGTCCAAACATGGCCAGGATGTAAACCAGAGCGTACAAGTAATTAAACTCTAAAACTCCAATGTATCTTAGGTAGTATAGAAGAACCAAGACAGGAAGTCCCAGTTTTACGAAAAGATTATTGAAAATTTCCGGCACTACAACCCGCTTGAAATTACTGGCATGCATAGCAAGTATGGAATTGAAGACCAGAACCAGACTTATAATCAATATCACATTTCTGTTTTCCAGGAAATTATCGGACTTAATTCCCAAATGCTCTAAGGCTGCTAAGAACGAACTTTCAAAGATTGAAAGGAAAAGAACAAAGACTAAAAAAGAAGAGGTCGTGAAAAGTAGTAGAAAGCCTAAGAATCCATGATGGGAAGAATTATCGTCCTCGAAATCAGGGAAATATCGCACAGTTAATCTACTTATGCCCAAAGTGGCAAATGGAATTATAAGTCCTGCGGTGGCAATAATAAACTGAGCTCTACCATAGATCTCAAATTCCAGAGGATAAATTTTCAGCACGCTAACCGTGCCAACTAATACCCCTATAAATGAAACGATGGTTTTTTTAATACTTTGTCTCCTGACTATGCCCATTTACTGCTCTTGATGCGAATAAATTTTTCTCGAACTAATACTCCATCTCAACCCAATAACAAATTTGACAAACTTGAGAGAGTCTTAAAGGCTTCACAAGATATTATTTACTTTTGACGATGTAATAAATTAATATATTCAGTGCTCGACAAGTATAAAAGACTGTTTGTCAGGTTCTTACATCACCAGAGGCTATTCTTCCACAAAGAGGCAAATAATCGTATACTACATAACCAGCTTCAAATCGAAATTGACAAACTATACAACCTGGTGCATGCCCGGTCTCAGCCTATTTTTGTTCTTTCTACCGGTCGATGCGGTACCAAGCTGCTTTCCGATCTGGTGGAAACAGATCCACGTTTTATCGTAACCCATCAACCAAGTCCGGAATTGACCCACACTGCCTGGTACGCACATCAACATTCTGATGCGAACAGTTTTCATAAGATTACCCAAATCATTGATGCCTGTCGCTACGAAATGATTCGAGATGCCTGGCTGCTGGAGAAAAAATATGTGGAAACTAATAATCGAATCACCTTTTTTGCACCTCATCTGGCCAGTCTATTCCCTCAATCTAAATTTATCCACCTTCAACGGGATCCATATAAATTTATTGCAAGCGGATATTCACGCAACTGGTATGCCTATGAAAAGTTATTTGATGAAGGTCGCATAACCCCAACATCGCAATCCCAGATACCCTGGGACCAATATAATCAGGTGCAAAAGATCGCCTGGCTGTGGAAGGAAACCAATCAGTTTATCCGATCCTTT
Organism: Saprospiraceae bacterium; assembly: GCA_020436835.1. Classification (GTDB taxonomy): domain Bacteria; phylum Bacteroidota; class Bacteroidia; order Chitinophagales; family Saprospiraceae; genus JABDMH01. Next base: position 5,308 of record JAGQWZ010000333.1, read on the forward strand.
ACAGATTCGCTGCCAGACCACCGTCATCATTACCTGGACAGCAAAGATCTCTACAGCGATGTAGATAAAGTGAATCAACTTCTCACCTTTATCGGAATTGATACTATTCCACTGAGTGCGATTCAGAAACGAATCGCCAAACCGGTCAACGCCCAACCGCGCTCCAAAAAGAAAAAACTCACCGAACTTCAGATCGATGAAATAAATCAAATCATCAAATAGTTTGTCCAGAGCATGAAAGAAATTCCGGCTTACATCGACCTACCTTCACCACTGCAAAATTGCATCAAGTATGTCTGGATCGTCTTCTGCCAACACTATGACTTAAAACCCACCTTCAATACAAAAAGAGAAGGTCTTAAAATCTCCCTCAGTGAGGACGCTGATCTTCAGGTCTCTCGGAAGTTTTCCTCTATCATTCGAAATAAGCGATTTAAACATAAAAATGTTTTCCCTAACCAGCCACTTCTCCTGTGTGAGAATGGGAAGCCGGATTACCTTGGCACCTGTTTCTATCTGCTTAATTACCTTCAGGAATACAATGATCCAGATCTGGTCACGGATGAATATGGAAGGTTTCCATTTAAGGCTAGTTATCAGGCAAAGTTTGAAAATGTTGAATCGGATTTAGTCAGTGACTATTTCAGAAAAATAGCGGAATCCATTTCCGCCGGCTTTATCAAAGACAGGAAAACAGCCAGCCGAGTCTTTCTCTCTCATGATGTGGACACGATCACTTCATCTCTGCTCCATGAAGGCAAGGCTGCGTTGGTACAAAAAGATTTTCCGCTGGTGATGCAGGTCATTTTAAAGCACATCCTTGAGGGCCCGTCCTATCTAAATCAGATGGATCGCATCATGGACATCCATGATAAACAAGGTTTTAAGTCTACATTCTTTTGGCTAGTTGAAAGGGGAAGGCGCAAATCACCCTACACCAACAAACCGGTGCCTCACTCTGATTATAGGATTCAGAAAAAGAGAATTATAAAAAAGCAATATAAAATTCTGAGAAGGGGCTTTGAAAATGGGCTGCACAAAAGTGTCATGAAGAAACCATTTAACGAGGAACTGGATCGTATCGATTTACCTGTTATCGGTAATCGTAATCACTATTTGTTTGTCCGTCTCCCCCATCACTTTAATGCTGTGGAAAAAAGCGATATTCTTTTAGACTTCAGTCTTGGATTCGGCCGCATGTACGGCCACCGTAATTCCTATGGCAGACCAATCATTCCTTTCAACATGTCAAAGTATAAAGCCTATTCATTTCTGGAAGTACCTCTTCAGATCATGGATACAACCTTTAAATTCTATCATAAATTACCCGCTAAAAAAGCGGAAAAATCAATCATCGACTTTCTTGAAAATCACCGGTATAATTCCCTAATCTCCATCCTCTGGCATAATGACATGTTCTCGCCAATAAAAAATCCTGGCTGGCTCAGACTCTACAAGACTATCCTGGATTATTTACGCCAAAACAAAATACGTTCAATCACCCAAAAAGAACTACTTGAGGAAAGAGAAAAACAACTCACTTCTTTCCGTAGTAATTTTTTGTAAATCCCCTGGCCTCCTCATGCCAGATACGCTGCCACAATGCATAAAGCAGTCCCATTCCATAGGCAAAAACCTGAATATTGAGGGTAATTATTGAAAGAAATGCCGTCTTTAACTCACGGTATTGTGAAAATGCCTGAACGAATGCGGTCAGGCACACCAGAGCATAACCAAGCCCCACGACCCACCAAATCCACCAAATTCCGGTCAGGAGGGAAATGATTAAAAGTATGATCAGCCCGGTAAGAATCAGGCTGGGCAGGAAGTGGACCGGTTTTAGCAGGGAAGGATGTAACCTTCCAAGGTTAATGCGGGCCACACCCCAGTTAAATATCTGCTTGAAAAATTTCCAGATACTGGTGCGCCGTTTGTGAAATACATAGGCATCGGTGATCAAGCCGACTTTGTATCCGGCAGCATAGATGCGTGCTGAAAAATCCATGTCCTGTCCATGCCGCAGTTTGTTCATGCCTCCGATCTTCTCAAATATCTGCCGGCTGACTCCCATATTAAAACTGCGGGGGTAAAATTTGCCAATGCTTTTTTTGGATCCCCGGGTACCTCCTGTACCTAAAAAGGAGGTCATGGAATAATTGATGGCTTTTAACAAAGGACTGAAGCTGGGATGAAAAGTGTCCGGTCCACCAAAGGCATCATACCCGGATTGCTCGATTGCTTCGTCTATAGCACTAATCCAATGGGGAGGTACCATGCAGTCGGAATCCAAAAAGATGAAATACCGGCCGGCTGCTTCTTCCATGCCATGATTGCGGGCAGCCCCGGGACCTTGATTCGCCTGATAAATAGCGCTTACCTGAAGCCCGGATGCACTCTGGTAGTTTTCGATCATCTCTCTAAATCCATCGGTCGAGCCGTCGTCGACAAAAAGGAACTCGAAGCCCGACCGGTCAAATACTAAAGCCTCTGCCGATGCGAGCAATTCCCTTACTTCGTCTACACGATTGTAAACCGCCACAATGATCGAATATCTAATCATCTGAGCTATAGCTTTAAAGACAGTGTAAATCTATAAATTATACGTATAAGATTGAGCCGCATCTATTTAAAGAACCTGAAAAGGATGGGGACTTCCTTCTCTGGATGAGTTCTATGTTTGGTGAAATAACGGCCTACCAAATCGCCATTCCACCGCCAGGCAACCGCACCATGGTGCCAGAGAAGATCGCCCCGGCATCAAACAATATCCATTTGTGCAAATTAAACGGCGGAACGCAACGTTTATCCAGTGATATCCCCCTTATTCGTTGCTACATATATATTATTTCAACAATTTGTATTTTGCAGCCTCAACATTTGAACCACATAAATATCTTAGCAAGTGGCTAAAAAGAAAGTCAAAACAACCAGAAAACCCAAGACAACCTCCACAGTCAAAGCACCCAAAGAAACCTCAATCAATCCCTGGATACTCCATGGTATTGCCCTGGTCTCTTTTCTTCTCATTTGCATCGCCTACTTCTACCCTCAGTTGCAGGGTAAAGTCATTCCACAGGGCGACATCGTCAGTTATAAGGCTGCCTCCCATGAAATCACGACCTATGCAGAGCAGGATGGTGAATCTCCCCTCTGGACCAACTCCATGTTTGGCGGCATGCCTGCTTACCAGATTTCCATGCCGGCTCCGGGAAACCGGGCCATGGTTGTGGAAAAAGTATTCAACTTTTTCATAGGCAGGCCGATAGGTTATTTCATTGCCATGATGGTTGGTTTTTACATCATGTGTATCACCTTCGGTATGCGACCACTGGTAGCTTTACTGGGAAGCATTGCTTTTGGACTCACCGTAAATCACTTCGTCCTATTTGAAGCAGGACACACCACCAAACTACGGGCTTTTGCTTTTTTTGGGATCATCGTGGCCGGTCTGGTGCATGCCTACCGGGGCCGGTACTTGCTCGGGGCATTTCTATTTGCCCTGGGAATGGCCCTCGAAATCGGCGTAAACCATATTCAAATGCCCTATTACCTGTTTATCACTCTCTTGATTTACGTAGGCATTCTCTTCTACCGGGATGTGAGGGAAGGCAAGATGGCAAGCTTTTTTAAAGCCAGTGGTTATCTCCTTGCCGGACTGATATTGGCTGTCGCTGCCAACACCACCCGGTTATGGACCACCGCACAATATGCCGAAGATACCATGCGCGGAAAACCCATTTTGGAAAAGACGACCGTGAATGAGTCGAGCAGCAGTGAGGTGGAGGGTCTGGCCTGGGATTACGCCATGCAATGGAGTAACAGCACCCTGGATCTGTTTACTTATCTCATACCAGGCATGGTCGGAGGAGGAAGTCGTGAACCGGTGGAGCGCGATAGTGATTTTGCCCGGCTCACCGGACAGAATAATGCAGCGACTGTTTATGCACCCCTCTATTGGGGCAGTTTACCCTTTACCAGCGGCCCTTCCTACGTAAGTGCCATTATTTTCTTCCTCTTTCTGATGGGTGCCATTGTAACCAAGGGTGATCTCCGGTGGTGGCTGGTGTCTGCGACGATCCTCACTCTTTTACTTTCGCTGGGAAAAAACCTGGAATTCTTCAACAAGGCTTTTTTCAACTACTTTCCCATGTTTAACAAGTTCCGGACTCCCAATAGCATCGCATCTATCACTGAATTTCTGATGATCTTGATGGCCACCTATACCATATCTGAAATCGTACAAGGAAAGATCGAGACTGTTAAACTGAAACGTGGCTTGATGATAGCGGGAGGAATCACCGCCGGGATATGCCTTATACTGGCGATTATGGGTAGGTCGTTTTTTAGCTTCTCCAGTGCAAATGACGCCAGGTATGATCCCAGGTTGGTCGAAGCATTAATCAACGATCGCAAGGCTTTGTTGACCTCAGATGCTTTTCGGTCACTACTACTAATCGTTGCCGGAGCAGGGCTGCTTTATGCATTTATCCTCAGGAAGATCTCTTCCCAGATCTTGTTAGTAGGCCTTATCCTCCTGGTGACTTTTGACATCTGGGGAGTAGGCAGGCGATATCTTAATGAAAGCACTTTTGTCCGACCCAATCAGGCTGAAGCAGCCTTACAACCCCGTCAGGTGGACGAATTTATCAATAAGGACGAAGACCTGTACTACCGGGTGCATGACCTTTCCGTTGACCCATTCCAATCTGCGATTCCTGCCTATCATCATAAGATGATTGGCGGATATCATGCGGCGAAATTGCAACGCTATCAGGATTTGATCGACTACTATCTTTCAAAAAATGATCTGCAAATTCTAAATATGCTCAACGCGAAGTATATTATTGATCAAAACGGTGAAGTACGGGTCAATATGCAGGCAATGGGCAATGCCTGGTTCATCACTCAGATAAAACAAGTAAACACTGCCAATGAAGAGATCGAATCGCTGGCTAATATGGATCCCTCCACGACTGCGGTGATCCATCAGGAGTTTAGTGACTACCAGGGATCCGGTTCCTATCAACCGAATGGAGAAATCACATTGGCATCCTACCATCCGGAAAGACTGGTCTATAATTCAAACTCAAGCAGTGATCAGTTTGCTGTCTTCTCGGAAATATGGTATGGCCCCGACAAAGGCTGGCAAGCCTATCTGGATGACCAGCCCGTTGACTTTGCCCGGGTGAATTATGCTTTACGCGGTATGAAAGTACCGGCTGGTGAACACACGATCGTTTTCGAATTCAAACCGAAGGCATTTTATACCGGAGAGATTATATCGAATATTGCTTCCATCATAATATTGTTATTATTAATAGCCTTCATCATACATCAATTCAGGCCTATACCCCAGCTTGCGGGACTGAAATTAAATGCCGATTTGAAAATTGAGTAGGAAAGTATTGATCATTACCTATTACTGGCCACCTTCCGGAGGACCGGGAGTACAGCGGGTATTGAAATTTGTAAAATATTTACCTCATTTTGGTTGGGAGCCGGTGGTGATCACTGTAAAAGATGGCGAATACCCTGCTATAGATCATAGTTTGCTAAATGAAGTCAATCCAGATCTGAAAGTCTACCGGGTTCCGAGTCTGGAATTTTTTGATTTATTCCGTAAAATGACCGGTAAGAAAAAGGGGGATAAAATAGAAACCTATGAGCTAGTAAA
>JAGQWZ010000334.1 GCA_020436835.1 Saprospiraceae bacterium
AAGATTTTTTATTTCTTTCTGAGGTAGATACCTCCGCTGAAGTTCTTGATCATAATTTCAGGACCCCCGCCATTTATAGAGCCGGTTGTCCATTCATCTGTGCTTAATTTAAAGTTGTTTCCCTCCACCTTCTTAAGGGTTGATGGTTTAGAGACCACGTCCATATCGAAGGCGCTGAAAATTTCGCTGAAGGTAGTTTTCATTTTGAAAGAGGCTTTATAATCCGCAGGCAGAGTGAGGTCGATGCTGCCTGAATAGTTACTGAATGCCATGGGTTTATCCGGAGTTATTTGTTGGAATGCTATTTCAATTTTCCCGGCATAGGTGCTGGCATTTGCGGTACCATTAATTGCAGTAGCCTTAATATATCCGGTATAGCTTTCAAGATTCAGATCTCCGGTAATGTTGCTGACCTCAATGTAGTGTCCGGTATAGTTATGTAAATCGAGATTGAATGATTTCGGGACTTCGATGTCCAGATCAATTCGCTGAAACCACGATTCACTTTTAATAGATACCGTGTTGTCGTCTTCACTGATTTCGAGGTCAAAATTATTTGTCGGTATCCGTTTTAAATCACCGCTTGTTTTTTCAGCATCGTCGTCTTCATTCTCTAAAAGTGTATATTTTATCAATACATCTTTTCGATCCGTCCCCGTCACTTTTATAGAAGCACTCTTTAGGTTCGTTTCCAAATGACCCGACTTTCCTGGGCTGGACAAAGGCACCGTAACCTGGTCTGAATTTTGGGCGTACAGTTTAATTACTGCAAATAAGGCAAGAATTAAAAAATATTTTCTTTTCATTTTATTAATTATTTAGATTGTTCGTAAGTATACATTACCATTGAATGTTTCAAAGTCGAGATTGACCCCTCCCTGATTTATTTGAATATTTGCTTTTCCTCCCAGGCGATAGATAAATCCTTTCTGGTCTTTTTTTGCTTCAATTGATGCTGGCCTGGTTTGAGCATTATTGAAATTGGTGTAGAAGTCACCCTGAAAAGTTTTAAAGGTGACATTTGCACTGAGGTCTTTTGGCAGGTAGGCATTAATATCTCCATTTAAAGTGTAGAAAAATCCGGGTGTATCCGGAATCTCATTAAATTCAAGATCAACATTGCCATTTATAGTGTGTGCTTTTTGCACTTCCCGGATATTCTTTAGAGAGATGCTTCCGTTGATGTTATTTGCCCATATGGGGGTTCGAACGTCTTTTACCAGGATGTCTCCTTCATTTATTGTTGACAAGATCGCCAGGATGTCGAAGGGAACTTCGATATCGAAGTCAACTACCAGCATGGTATTTTTCTTACAATTATCCCAATTATAATAGCCCCACCGATTTTCATCGTACTTATCTCTTCTGTTCAGAGAAAATTTATTACAATCCGACCGAATATATAGTGCCAGCGTGTCTCCTTGTTGGAGGAAAGCGACGGAAGGATAGTCATTTGCTACAACATCCCGGTATTCCTGGGTGGTTCTGACTTTAATAGAGCTGGTTCCGGAAGCAGAAATCTTTATATCGCCATGAATATTTGCTACCAGCAGATGCCGGATATTCTGCGCATCGAAATCCTGATTGAATTCCTGTGCTGTCAGCATAATGGGTGTAAATACACCAAGGAATAGGACTATTATATTTTTCATAGTTTATCGGTTAAGACTGATTTAAGATCTTTTTCGAAGGCATCTGAAAGAGAAGGAGGAATTTCTTTATTCAGTTGATTTTTAAATTGATCCACTGATTGTACCGCACCAATTTTCTGGAGTGCTTCTGCCAGTGATATCAAAACCAATGGAGATTTTTGCTGCGGAATTGCGTTAATTAATCCGGACCGCACGGTTTCCAATTGACCATAAGGGATCAGCGCTTCTATCGATGCAATACGAACATTATCACTGGGATCATTATTGATTGTCATTAAGAGTGCTTCAGTTATTTTATGGCTTACCTCGGGTAGATTTTGGGTTAATCCAACTGCCTGCAATCTCGAGCTGGTTGATTTGTTATCGAGCTTGGAGATTACGACCTCTTCTTTCAATTCGTTCAGCTGGCTAACCAGCTCTGATTTACTTATTGAATTCTGCCGGTGAAGGAGATAGCCTGCAAAGAAGCCCAGAAGCAACAGAAATGAGGCTACCAGAGCCAGTGTTTTAAAATTGAATAATCGGGCTGATCTTTTCGTTGCTTTCTGATTATTTTTGGCTAACATTTGATAAAAACGGTCGTCCATCGAATTGGGTGGATCTATTAAAAGGTGATCAACCAAATTCCTGGAAAGGTGATTAATTTCTTCAAAGTCTTCTAACTCCAATCGTCCGGATGCAATCAACTCCTCCAAAATCCGGTCATCTTCTTTTGTACTCATACCTTTTTTTATTCTGTCAATCAGTGATGTTAATTGCTCTTTATTCATAGTGTGTCATTATATTTTGGTGTACCATGATTTCTCTCAATTCTTTTATAGCCCGAAAAACTTTGACTTTAATTGTCGACTCATTTTCGTTTAGTAGCTCGGCAACTTCCCGGTATTTCATTTCACCGATCTTTACCAGCATGACCACCTCCCGCTTGTCCGCTGACAACTGGGAGAGTGCATAATGCAATTGGTTCTTTTTATCGGCGACATCCAATTTATCCAGAGGTCCTGGCTGCTTACTTACGATGTTCAGGCTGGGTTTTACTTCATCTGACCGGTGTTTCCTTTCTTTGCGGAAGTAATCATAGGACACATTCCGGGCGATTTGGAAAATCCAGGACCGCAAATTGCCATCTCCCTTGAACTGGTGTTGGTATTTCAGGATCCTCTCAAAAACATTTTGCACCAGGTCTTCAGCCACAAAAGCACTTTGATGTAGATGTACAAAATAGGAATACAATGCTGTCTTGTATTTCTCATAGAGTATTCCCAGGTCATTGATTTCATCATTCTGTATGGATTCCATTAGGTGTTCATCTGTCATTGGCTCACTCACTATTAATTGTTGTAGTTCTTCCGCTAAGTATACTTCAGTATTTCTCCAAAAGTTACATGATTACCCCTTTTTTCCGGATTTGATGAGAGTTGTGACCTGTATTTTTTATTATTTTCCCTTTCTTTTTATAAAAGTTGAAAGCTCTATGATACGTATACTGTATACGGTGGCAGTGTTTGTCTGTATGGTGTTGGCAGGACAGAATAGTCTTCATGCTCAGAAAAAGCGACAATTGCCGGCTGACCAGAAACAACTTGAAAAACCTGCGATCAGTGATTCTTTATTTCCAGGTTTAAAATGGAGGAATATAGGTCCGTTTCGTGGCGGCAGGGCTACTACGGTGTGTGGTGTCATTCAAGATCCCTATACTTTTTATTTTGGTTCTACTGGAGGTGGTGTTTGGAAAACAGATGACGGAGGCGCAAATTGGACAAATATCAGCGATGGATTTTTCAATACAGGGTCTGTTGGAGCCATTGATGTGGCTCCTTCTGATCCTAATGTGATCTACGTCGGCATGGGCGAGGCTCCCATACGCGGGGTGATGACCTCCCATGGTGACGGCGTATATCGTACGACCGATGGGGGTGAAACATGGAAGCATCTCGGACTCAGTGATGCCCGTCAGATATCGCAGGTGCGAGTACATCCCGCCAATCCGGATTGGGTTTATGTTGCGGTTCAGGGCAGTCCCTATATGCCAACCAGCGAACGTGGCATTTTCCTTTCGAAAGATGGAGGAACAAATTGGATGAAAATCCATTCCGTAGACTCCTCCACCGGTGCCTGCGATTTGTCCCTTGACGTTACCAATCCCAGAATTCTATATGCGGCCTATTGGGATCATCAGCGTCATCCCTGGCAAATGCGAAGTGGAGGGAAGGGGAGCAGTATCTGGAAAACTACCGATAGTGGCGAGACCTGGACCAGACTGTCTCAGGGGCTGCCAGATAGTATCATGGGAAAGATCGGAATTGCCGTGTCCCCAGCTGACAACGACCGGGTATATGCAATAATTGAATCTGATCAAGGTGGATTATACCGGTCGGATAATGGAGGTAAAACCTGGACACTGGTGAATAAAGATCGCATACTCCGGGCTCGTTCCTGGTATTATATGCACATTTTCACCGATCCAAAAAATAGAGACAAGGTGGTGGTCCTCAATGCACCATTTATGCAAAGCATTGATGGTGGCCGGACATTTCAACGAGTAATGACCCCCCATGGCGATAACCATGACCTGTGGATACATCCGGAAAATCCGATGATCATGATCAATGGCAATGATGGTGGCGCTAACATCTCCTATAATGGAGGCCGGACGTGGAGTACACAGTCCAATCAGCCAACTGCCCAGTTTTACCGGGTCAATGCCGATAACCGGTTTCCCTATTATGTTTATGGAGGCCAGCAGGACAACTCTACAGTGGCGGTACCTAGTGGAAGTAATGGCGCTGGGATTCCTCTCAAAGATTTTTACCCGGTGGGGGGATGTGAAAGTGCATACACTGCTTTCGATCCGGACGATCCGAGATTCGTTTATTCAGGGTGCTACCAGGGTATTATTACGGAGTATGATACAAAACTGGAATTGGAAAAGGATATCATGGCCTATCCCCATCTGGGACTGGGTGAAAATCCCGCCGACATGAGATATCGTTTCAACTGGAATGCACCGATCATCATGTCTCAACATGATAAAAAGGTGATTTATCATGCCGGTAATCAGGTTTTAAAGTCTTCCGACCGTGGTATCAATTGGGAGGAAATCAGCCCGGATCTTACCGGAAATGATCCGGGGAAGCTGGTGTCAGGAGGTGGTCCCATTACCAATGAAGGGGCGGGTGGTGAAAACTATCAAACCATCATGTACCTGGCGGAGTCACCCCATGATCCACAGGTGTTATGGGCTGGTTCGGATGATGGTTTGGTGCACTTAACCCGGAATGGAGGAACTGAGTGGCAAAATGTAACGCCACCGGATATGATGGAAGGAATGGTTAACTGCATCGAAGTATCACCCCATGAGCCGGGAACCGCTTACATAGCTTATACCCGGTATAAATTTAATGACTTTACTCCCCATGTATATATCACGCACGATTATGGTCAGAACTGGCAAGACCTGGCTCAGGGTTTTGAAGGAGAGGCCTTTGTCCGGGTGGTGAGGGAGGATACCCGCAAGCCGGGTTTGCTCTACGCTGGTACTGAAACCGGGCTTTATCTATCCTGGAATGGAGGGGAGCAATGGCAGAAATTTCAATTGAATTTGCCGGTCGTCCCGATCACCGATCTCAAGGTGCATCATAATGATCTCATTGCTGCTACGGCAGGAAGGGCATTTTGGATCCTCGATGATCTTACTCCATTGCAAAACTGGGACAAAGGAATGGAAGAAGCAGTCGCATTATTTGATCCTGCCCAGGTTTTTCTGTGGGGTGGACCCAGAAATGACTCACTGACGGACATGGGTACAAACCCGGATTTTGGCTTGGTCGCATTTTACAATCTACCAAACATCGAAAGTGACCAAGAATTGAAATTCTTTGTTACCGATGAACATGGTGAAGAAATAAAATCATTTTCCAATAAATCTAAAAAGCCCAACGAAAAAATAAAAATAAAGAAGCAGGGAGTAAATAAGCTGGTTTGGAACCTGGTGCCGGACGGTGTTGATCCGATAAAAGGACTGATTACCCTGGGTGGCAACTCCAGCCCCAAAATACGTTCAGGAATGTATCATCTTCAAATGATCTACGCAGGAGATACGTTAAAGACGGATTTTCAGGTGCTGGAAGATCCGCGACTGGAAGTTTCCCCGGCTGACATTGCCCGGAAAAAGGATTGGCTGGAGAAACTCGATTTGGCAGCACGAGATCTGACCGAGAGTGTCAAGGCTATGAATTATGTAATTGAACAAATTGAAGCATTAAACAAACGGTTGGCGATTGCTTCCGATACTACCCTCTTGTCCGCAGGTAAGTCAGTGATTGCCGCCATCGATTCATTAAAAAAACAGCTGGTGCAAGAGAAACAGAAGACATTTCAGGATGTGATCAATTTTCCCAATCAGCTGGATGCCAAAATCAGACATATCCAGTCCATTATTGAGGAATCGTACCCCCCGGTGACGACTGGACAGACTACGCGGGCTATGGAAGTGTTAGATGATTGGAAGATGAAGAAGGACAAGTGGTTGTACATCCAGGCAAATGACGTGCAGCAATTCAATGAGGCTATTGATCAGTCCGATATTCCTTTCATCACCACGAAGATCCCGGATAAGAAAGAAAAATCTACACCTTGATTTGGATGTTTGATCTTACCGTGCTCCTGTCATGGTAGGCTGTCCTTGCGAACTTACGCTAAGATGATAGGGTGAGGAAACTCCACAGGCATGCTTTCTTGATTCAGGCACAAAGAATTTTTGGGAATGCCATCCCAGGTGTAATAATAGAGAGGATCGATTGAAGGGGAAGTATCTCACTCAATGGGTACTCCCAAGCATATCTTCCAGTCTTTCTGGCATATGCTGCTCAATCCAGGCCATATAATTGTTCTCATAGCCCGATTTCTGCTGAAATGATTTGACCCACTTGCTGATCTTATCAAATTGTGCACGGCTTACTTTGTGTTCTTTTATTTCGGATTCTAACTTTTTCACGGCCAGGGCTATCCGCTCACGTGCTTCCGGATTGGGATCTCCATCTGCCTCTGAAAGATATCCTTCAATTACATTTTGGGCGATCTCCCTTCCATGGTCCATAGATTCTTTGATGTTTCCCCGGCCAGTCACCGCATTCCCCAGGGCAAAAACATTTGAATAGCAACTCAACCGGCAGAAAAGATCATCACAGATTTCATAAGTGTTTCCACAAGCAGGAATGCCGGGTATTCTGTCCGGAAGGCTCCCGATGGAAGAGATCACATAGGGAAATCTGACTTCTTTTTCAGATCCTTCAATGCTTTTGACTCTACCATCAACTACTTCTGTTTCCTGAAAAACGAGCCCAACGAGTCGTTTACCCTCCACGATTTTATCTACCGGCACATGATTTGGCATCACATTGAAGAGGTATTTTTTTTGATAGTTGTTCAGTATTTTTTCCCGGACCATTTCCGCTTTTGCTATTTCTTCTTCGGTTCTGGGCGTGCCTGGAGAAAGGGGCATATCCTTAATTCTTCGGCGATAAAAGAGTGTGCATCCTTTAATACCGAGGTCTTCGAGGGTGAGGCCTTTTTCATCCAGTACTTTGGCAATGCTGCGGTCCAGGGCAAACATATCGACATCATGTCCGCGATCTTTTAATGCAGTTTCAACCAACTCGAACATCAGCACTTTCGCCACATCAAGTGAAGCCAACCCTCCACCAACAATTGCCACACCGTCTTCAATCTTGTAGGCGTTCACATCAAAGCCTGGTTCGTGCTTATGGTTATACCAGTAAATGAAGGGATTCTGATACACAAGACCTTTTCCGAGATAATCCTGGATGCCATCAATTGGCAATGGGCGGTCTTTCCATGCTCCAATGGCCAGGAGAACGGCACTAAAGCCCATTTCAATCAATTCTTCAAATTGAATGTCGGTACCTAATCTGGTCTTGGGAACAAAAGTCACCAGTGGATGACTCAGCTTTTCGTTAATTCTGCGCTCTTCCTTATCACGGAGTTTGGCATGCCATTTTGGTAGACCATCTTCAATTTTTCCATAAGGCAGGGCATTCTGGTCAAAGACTACAGAGGGTATACCTCTCTCAGCCAATTGGTATGCAGCTTCGGATCCGGATACGGCGCCACCGAAGATGGCTACCAAGTATTTTGGTACGGACATCTTTTAAAATATATATTGGTTTCCTATTTAATCTCCCAAGTTGTTGGTCCAGCAATCAACGCATCCAGATCCGCTTCTTTCGTCGTAGCTTCTGCAATCTGGGCTTCCAGCATGTTTTCATAGGTTGGGCGTTCCGAGGCATATATTACGCCAAACGGGCGAGGCAATGCGCCCTCCTCATTTGGGTCTTCAAAAAAATGAGACAATAATGTAGCCTTGAAAATATCGCTTTCATCATGCACCCAGAGATCATCTTTCGTATACTTCCCTTCCCGAAGATCCACTATCTGTGGTTTCATGCTTTCCAATCTGATGCCTTTTTCATTTTCGTTACCAAAAACCAACGGCTGACCATGCTCCAGAAATAGACACTTGTCTTGTTTGCTTTCTTTCTCTGTAAAGGGGAAGAAGGCTCCGTCATTAAAAATATTACAGTTCTGATAGATTTCTAAAAAGGTGGTACCCGTATGCTGATGACAGCGATGTAATATCTCTTTTAAATGTTTGGGATCACGGTCCAGCGACCTGGCCACGAAACCAGCGCTGGTACCCAGGGCGAAAGCACAAGGATTTACCGGGTAATCGATTGAACCCATTGGCGTTGATTTAGTGCGCTTCATCAATTCAGAGGTCGGAGAGTATTGTCCCTTAGTCAATCCATAGATCTGATTGTTGAAGACCAGGATCTTCACATTGATGTTTCGTCTTAACACATGAAGCATATGGTTGCCACCAATTGAAAATCCGTCACCGTCGCCGGTCACTACCCATACGTCCAGATCTTTGTTGGCCAGTTTCAGGCCGGTGGCAAAGGCCGGAGCTCTACCGTGGATAGAGTGCATGCCATAAGTTTCCATATAGTAGGGAAACCGGGATGAACAGCCTATTCCCGAAATGACCGCTACATTATCGCGATTCAGGCCTAATTCGGCAAAAACACTTTGAACCTGCTTTAATATCGAATAATCACCACAGCCGGGACACCATCGCACGTCCTGATCAGTCGCGAAGTCTTTACCTTTAAGAGGTTGTGCTTGTCCGTTAGTTGGAGGATTTGTACTCATAATTTATTGATCTAATAATTGTAAGACAGCATGCTCCAATTCTGACTTGGTGATAGGAGTACCCTGAATCTTATTGTATTGGTGTACCTGGATTAGAAATTTATCCCTCAACAGTCTGGCCAATTGCCCACTGTTGAGTTCCGGCACCAGTATCTTGTCATAATTGTTTAAGAGCTTGCCCAGGTTTTTAGGAAATGGTTTGATATGCCGCAGGTGGGTATGGGCTATCGATTTGCCCTGAGCTATCAAGGATCTGGTCACACTGGCTATGGCTCCATAGGTGGAACCCCAACCGATTATTAACAACTCTCCTTTTTCCGGTCCTGCTTCTATTTCCTGGTCGGGCAGAAAATCTGCAATCATCTCCACCCTGTTTTCCCGGGTTTTTACCATGAATTCATGATTTGCCGGATCATAAGAAACGTTGCCTGTGACGGCTTCCTTTTCCAGGCCACCGATCCGGTGGGCCAAATCAGGGGTACCGGGAATTGCCCAGGCACGGGTGAGCTTTTCATCTCGCTGATATGGCTGGAAGACCTCATTTGGCTCCGCTTTTTTAAATGAGACTTTGATCTCAGGAATATCCTCTGCTTTTGGAAATTTCCAGGGTTCGGCACTATTGGCGATATAGCCGTCGCTCAATAAGATGACCGGAGTCATATGTTGGATGGCAATCCGGCAAGCTTCTATTGCGGTAAAAAAACAATCTCCGGCTGATTTTGCGGCGATTACCGGCACAGGTGATTCACCATTCCGTCCATAAAGAGCCTGCAAAAGGTCTGCCTGTTCTGTTTTGGTTGGTAACCCGGTTGAAGGACCACCCCTCTGCACATTGATCACCACTAAAGGCAACTCGAGAATCATAGCCAAACCAATGGCTTCAGCCTTAAGTGCTAACCCCGGCCCTGACGTTCCTGTGACCGCCAGATTGCCTCCGTATGACGCCCCTATCGCCGAACAAACAGCTGCAATCTCATCTTCTGCCTGAAATGTCTTTACTCCGAAACGTTTGTAAGATGCCAATCCATGTAATATATCCGATGCCGGTGTGATCGGATATGAACCATAGAAAAGTGGGAGTTTTGATTTCTTGCTGGCTGTGATCAATCCAATCACCAGGGCTTCATTGCCCATTATACCCCGGTAGGTTCCCGGCTCCAGTGGTGCCGGCTTCACCCGGTAGCGGGCAGAGTAGGTCTCTGTGGTTTCGCCGAAGTGAAATCCGGCCTTTAAGACCGCCAGATTAGCCTCCAGTACATCGGGCTTGCGTCCAAATTTTTTATTCAGATAACTTTGAGTCTCCTCCATATCACGACTATAGCGCCAATAGAGGAAGCCCAGGACAAACATATTTTTACAACGATCTTTATCCTTGGTACTCAGGGTAGAGTCATTTAAGCATTCCCGGGTCATCTTCGTTATGGGAATCTGAATTACCTCGTAACCCTTCAGGGATTCGTTTTCCAGTGGATTCTCGTCATCATTATATTTTGCCAGCCGGAGATTTTTCTTGTCAAATCCATCCGTATTGACAATGATCGTACCCCCGTTTTTCAGCGCCCGCAGATTCGACTTCAGCGCGGCTGCATTCATAGCTACCAAGACATCATAGTCATCACCCGGGGTGTATATCTCGACACTTCCAAAATGGATCTGAAATCCGGAAACTCCCGGTAAAGTCCCGGCTGGAGCCCGGATTTCTGCGGGAAAATCTGGGAATGTTGCCAAATCGCTTCCGGTCAGGGCGGTATTGTCAGTGAAGAGACCACCAGTTAATTGCATTCCATCCCCTGAATCACCAGCAAATTTTATGGTTACTTCTTCCTGAACTGTAGGATCAATCATCGTATTTATTTCTGATAACTTAAAATCGAAAGATCAAACATGTAGTCTTTCTTTCCGTGCTACCAACGTAGCTTCATCTTCTTCATGGTCCGGATCGGGAATACAGCAATCCACCGGACATACAGCTGCACACTGTGGTTCTTCATGAAAACCAACGCATTCTGTGCATTTGTCTGGTGTTATATAGTAGAAGTCATCGGATATCGGAGTTTGCTGATCTTCGGCATCCACTTCAGAACCATTCTTCAGAGTATAAGGACCGGTAATGGTAGTACCATCTGCGATCGCCCACTCTACTCCTCCCTCATAGATTGCATTGTTAGGGCATTCCGGCTCACATGCACCACAATTGATGCACTCATCTGTGATCATAATAGCCATAGTTATCTCTAGTTTTAATTTGTCATCTAACGAAAATAATGGCAGTCTAGCTTATTTGCCAAACAAAGACCGAAATATATGACCAATAATTGAGAATTCTACCCATTCATGACATAGAATGTATGAATTGCCGATGAGTGGGATTCTTCCATCCTCGTATTCATACTGCTTCCTTCTGCCGGTTTAAGAAAGGTCAGATCGCCCGGAAAGCTGGCTGCATGACCGGAGATTCGCCCAATTTTGAGTCTTGATGCCCTTATGCATGATTTTGTGACGTCCGTTCTTGCTCAATATACTTTGTCTCCTTATTGTTTTGTATCCAGCAAGTAAAAAGGGCAAAGTTTTTGTGGTGATTAAGGTTGCTGTAATGGAACCGCTCAAATCACGTAAGATGAAATTCTTGTTTATCCCCATGCTTTTTCTGCTCCTTAGTGGATTTATTCAGGGGCAGAATGGTGACAGTGTCAATCCTAATTTTTCCGGAATATTAGAGCAAGGAGCTGAGACAGATGTACATTTTCTCAGTGAACACCTGGTGGTTTCTACCGGATTTCTGGATTCCCAGTTTGAAGATTCCGTTGAGATCCACCCGGGAGAATCTCCGGCAGATCTCGTACTCACAACTTCCTATCTAAAGCCGCTTCAATATACAGTCAGTAATGTAGAAGGAATTATCCTTAAGCGAGGAAGGTTCATTGGGGAGGAAAACCTTGATTTCAGCCGTAGATCCGAAGGTGATTATGCTGTTTATGTTTTTGCCGCCAATCGGGTAGTTCGGGCTTTCATGGTTTCCAGAGAAGAATCCCGCAGTATAAATTACTTCTAAATCTAACTTTTCGTAAGCCTCCATATTCAACAGTTCCAGTTCCGGATACCCGGCAGGAGGTTATTTCCGGGGTTTTCCACTATTTAAAGAATGGCGGTATTCCCGGAGGATTTTACCACTTTTTCCCTCCATATTTGAAGAGGAATTTGGCGTCGAAAGGATCGGAAAGAAATCTCCAGGTCATTGTTCAAGGCCAAAATATTTGAATTAATACCTGAATTTTATCTGTATTTAGAATCATAGTTATCGACGAATCTCACCCGGGCTTCAGACGTATCACCCTGCTTGTGACAACCATGTTAAAATAGGTTGAATTTCCGATCAGGGAGATCGCACTGCATCTTCCGGAGATGAGATTAAAATCCCGGAGCCAACAAGGCAGTTCGATGGTTTGTACTCTTTGAGACAGACATCGCTCCGGGATTTTTTATTGGAGAAGGTGTAAAAAAAAGTGGGTATTAGGTACCTCTCTGTTCACTATTATTGCATCTTATACGTTATAGATACAAATGTACACTTGGATGGACTCAGAGGAAAGGACTCAAAAATCGAAAGAATACCAGGATAATCCCTATTACTCAGATGATATTTTCCATGAGGCTGATCTTCCTGCCTCAGGTTCGGAAGACCTGGATCCCAGCCTGCTACAAGTAATGCCCAAGTGGATGGAGGAAACCAGATTAGTATCCTTTCTGGTTGGTGCATTTGGATTATTATACACCATTTTTAACCTCGATTTTTTCTTCCAGGAAATTAGTAATCCATTTTTTCTCAATTTAACGCTGTTAGCGGGTTTGGCCGGATTTGCCAATTATATGCTCTATCCTAATGTGTTAAAATATTGTCTGGTTAATGGATTGCATAGGACCTCTCTGCTGAAGTTGATGAATAATTTTATGATTGGATTTTCATTTTTGCTCTTTGTCTTCCTGTTCTCTTTTCCGGTTACCGGATTAGGCTTGTCTCTCATCTTATTGCCGGCCCCTTTGATTTTTGGACTTTTTTCCCGAAAATATCTCGATGGATCTCCTGCGGCCACCGTTTCAGATTTTACAGTACTACAAATTTTTAATCAGGATCTTCGACGTATTGCCTGGTTCTCTTTCACACTCATTTTCCTTGCGTTGATTTTTGCTTTTATGGGTGTTTTTCTCGGGATTATTTAATCCGCGTATTTCAAAAAAATAAGTAACTGCCATAGCTAAATCAGGATTCTTTACTTTTTTCCGATGACATCAACGTGGTTGGGTACGGAGTGATTTCTTTCACTTTGTGTCGGTCGAATTATTTTACCTTGGTTGCACCAAAAATGAGCAATGCTATGTCAGTGGAAGAAATCAGATCACTTCTGGCGAACGTTTACCAGGGATCTACCTGGTATGGTAAAAATATACAGTCGACAATCAATGATATTCCGGTAGGTAAGGCCCTACTAAGACTGGAAGGCAGTTATAATATTGCCGAGCTGGTGAGCCATATGCTTGTATGGCGGGATTACGTCATAAAACTTCTGGAAACCGGTCAAAATCATCCGGTACCGGAGTTCGAAAACTTTCCCAATATTGAAATTTTGATGATGGATGAATGGAAAGATCTTATTGATCAGTTCAACCGGAGTCAACTGAGATTGATGGAATTGCTGAGTAATTCAGAGATTGAAATGACCGCTTCCGTGCCTTCAAAACCTTACCGGGTTCAGGATGTTTTACTGGGAATAATTCACCACGATATCTATCACGCCGGTCAATTAAATCTTCTGGCCAAGTTCCTGTAGCTTGAGTACCATTTGAGGTGACTTTGTGACAATGCAATGATCATTTCGCAGTTGAGGATGTTATCTTTGTGGATTCAAGACCAATAATATGAGCCGGAGGCATTTTTCCAGTAGTGGAGAAAGATCCAAGATTTCTTGGGAAACCATTCGTCAGACTGCGAAAGTGTATCGCTTCATTCGGCCGTACCGCAGCTATTTCTTCATAGGATTATTCTTACTGATCATTTCCAGTCTTATTTTTATGATTTTTCCCGGGGCAGCGGGAGAAATGGCCAATGCTGCCAATGGAGATAGCCGTCTGCCTTATTCTGTAAGTCAATATGGTCTGTTGTTCCTGATCATTCTGATTCTTCAGGGTGGGTTTTCGTATCTGCGCACGATCTTTTTTGCTATTGTCAGTGAAAAGGGAATGGCCGATGTGCGCAAGGCACTCTACAATAAATTAATTACCCAACCGATAGTATTTTTCGAAGAGCGACGGGTAGGAGAAATAACCAGTCGTATCACCGCCGATGTAGAGCAATTGCAGGGAGCTTTCAGCATTACCCTGGCTGAATTTTTACGTCAACTGGTCATCCTGGTGTCTGGAATTGCAATTCTGGCCTGGTTAGCGCCCAAACTTTCGCTCATTATGCTGTTGTCATTTCCGGTCATAGTAATTTTAGCCATGTTATTCGGCCGGTATATCCGTAAACTTTCGCGCACACGACAGGATACGCTGGCAGCAACAAATACCATCGTGGAAGAAAGTCTTCAATCTTTTTCGGCGGTGAAGTCCTTCACTAATGAATGGTTCGAATCAGTAAGATTTGCCCGTTCGGTTGCTGACATTGTTAGTATCTCTCTGAAGTTTGCCCGCATTCGCGGTGTGTTCTTCATTTTCATTATCACAGTTTTGTTCGGAGGGATCTTTTTTGTCCTGTGGCGAGGGGCGATGTTTGTGGAGGATGGTACGATGCAGGTTGGAGATCTCTTTTCCTTTATTATTTATACCGGTCTGATCGGAGGTGCCATTGCCAGCATAGGTAATTTATATACCTCCCTGTCCGGAGCTATGGGAGCGACAGAGCGCATCCTGGAAATACTGGACCAGGATCAGGAGGTGCAGTTGAGAGACGATACGGGCATCGAAGACCAGCTAGATCTGAAAGGTGAAATTGCCTTTGAGAGCGTCTCTTTTGCCTATCCCACCCGAACTGATATGCCGGTCCTTAAGGATGTTTCTTTTCAGGTATCTCCCGGGCATAAGATCGCACTGGTAGGAGCCAGTGGATCCGGAAAATCGACTATTGCCAAATTGCTCATGCATTTTTATCCGGTGACTGGCGGCGAAATACTGATTGATCGTAAGCCTCTTGGAGACTATGATGTAACCGCGTTGAGAAGGCGAATTTCCGTGGTACCTCAGGAAGTAATTTTATTTGGGGGAACCATTTATGAAAACATTCTGTATGGTCGGCATAGTGCAACCAAAGAAGAAGTGATAGAGGCTGCCAGAAAAGCAAATGCCTGGGAATTTATCAGCTCTTTTCCCGATCAATTGGAAACCGTAGTGGGTGAGCGTGGTATAAAACTGTCCGGCGGGCAACGGCAAAGAATTGCCATCGCCAGAGCGATCCTGAGAGATCCCGATATCCTGATCTTGGATGAAGCTACTTCATCATTGGATGCCGAAGCAGAAAAAGTGGTGCAGGATGCTTTAAATAAGTTAATGGAAGGCCGGACCTCCGTAATTATTGCACATCGCCTATCAACTATCAGAGATGTAGATTGTATCTATGTGATCGAAAAAGGCAGGATTGTCGAACAGGGTACCCATCAGGAATTGGCAGCAATCAACAATGGAGCCTACAGCAACCTTGCCCGCCTTCAATTTGAAACTTTTTCATAGCTAATGGCTCTAACTCTGGAGGAAAATAAGTCCCTGGTTCCCTATCACACCTTCGGCGTACAGGCTCAGGCAGCCTATTTTGTGGAGGTAAGTTCTGAACAAGACCTTCCCGCTATTCTGGGATTACCGCATTCCCCCAAATTGATTCTGGGTGGAGGTAGCAATCTTTTTTTCACTAAGGATTTTCCCGGACTGGTAATTAAAAACTCGATTGGGGGCATCAGGGTAAAAGAGGAGGGTTCGGACTGGGTGATTGTGGAGGCAGGGGGTGGGATCGTATGGCATGATCTCGTGATGTGGACGATTAATAAAAATTATGGCGGACTGGAAAATCTTTCTTTGATCCCGGGTACCGTCGGTGCAGCACCCATCCAGAATATCGGCGCATATGGTGTGGAATTTGACACCGTTTTCGAAGAATTGACGGCGTTTCACATGTTGACCGGAGAAAAAGTGAAATTTGATAGAGCCGATTGCAGATTCGGATATCGTGACAGCGTTTTCAAAGGAGCGTATAAAGGAAAATATATCGTTACCTCAGTCAGGATCAGGTTGAAAAAGAAAAACCATGTTTTGGCTCTGGAGTACGGAGATATCAGAAAAATACTGCAAGAACGAAATATTCCTGAACCGACCATTAAAGATGTTAGTGATGCGGTGGTTATGATCCGTACTTCAAAGCTACCTGATCCTGCTGTCATTGGCAATGCGGGTAGTTTTTTTAAGAATCCGGTCATGCAGGAAGAATTTTATGAGGGTCTTTTGTCGCAATATCCGGATATACCAAGTTACCCGGTGGGAAAGGGCCAGAGGAAAATACCGGCGGCATGGTTGATCGAACAGGCTGGTTGGAAGGGCTTTAGGCAGGGAGATGCCGGTGTCTATGATAAACATGCTCTTGTACTGGTGAATCATGGAAGCGCAACAGGGGTGGAAATGCATCAGCTCGCCACCGCTATTAAGACCTCGATTGAGGATATTTTCGGTATCACACTGGAGTCGGAAGTAAACATGATCTAATGTTTCTCAGGGGCCGCAGCCAGGCAGATTAACGTCGACAGCATCTGCTCGTGCCTTTTTCTCCGGCTTCGCTCCCAAGTCTGCATATTATTTCCTTGCGGTTTCTGATAAACAAATCGATGTCAGTCCGGTTTATTTAGGCGATAGATGAAAGAAATATGGCTTCGACAGACCTTCGTCGGCGTAAAGCGGCTCATGATTTTCTTCTCCAGAAGATGGAGACAATCTTCAACCAGTTAGAGGGACCTGATTTACCGCACCGGCATGAGTATTTTACCATCTTATTGGTTAAAAACGCCGAAGGCAGTCACATCATAGACTACCAAACATATCTTTTTGGCAAAGAGGAAGTACACTTTGTAAGTCCGGGGCAGATTCATCAGGTGCTGACATCATCTGAACCAAAAGGTTGGGTCATTACTTTTTCCCGGGAATTTCTGATGGAAAATTCTATTTCAGAAGCTTTTATCAGTAACATTAATCTCTTCCGTCAATTTGGTGAAACACCACCCTTGAAGGTAGATACGGACATTTTCGTACAATTGGAGCGAATCATTGACGATATGCAAACCATTATCAATAAGGGTGTGCGATACCGGCAGAGGGCATTGGGTGCACTCCTGCAGTTGTTTCTCATTCAATGTACCAACAGCTGTTCTTTGAATATGGATCAATTTAATGACGAAGATAGTGGGGTATGTTTATTTCGGGATTTTAAGAAAATGGTGGAAGAAAAATACATGGATTGGCATCAGGTAAATCAATATGCAGACGCGATTCATATAACACCGAAACATCTCAGTGCTACGGTCAAGAAGATTTCCGGCAAATCAGCTAAAGAATTAATTCAGGACCGGATCACGTTGGAAGCAAAAAGACTTCTTAGATATACTTCTTCCAGCATAAAGGAGATTGCATATCGTCTGGGGTTTGTAGAACCTTTGCATTTCAGTAGTTATATTCGAAAGCAGACCGGAAGGTCCCCCTCTCAACTGCGGGAAAGTATCTGATCCGACATTTTTACATATCCGTCCTCCTTTTTTACATAAGGGCAAACACTTTATCCTTCAAATTTGTACTTATAAATAATTGCACAAAAGGAGGAATAATGAAATCTGTAATTCATAGGCATGACACCAGAGGACATGCGAACCATGGCTGGTTGGACACGCATCACACCTTTAGTTTTGCCGGGTATCAAAATCCGGAGCGCATGCATTTTGGAGTATTACGGGTCTTAAATGACGATGTAGTTGCACCTGGCATGGGTTTTAGCACCCATTCGCATCAAAATATGGAAATCATCTCCATTCCACTGGAAGGTGATCTCAAACATCGTGATAGCATGGGGAATGTCAAGGTCATCCGTGCTGGTGATGTCCAGGCGATGAGTGCAGGAACGGGAATTCAGCATAGTGAATTTAATGCCAATATAGACAAAGAGGTCAGGTTCCTGCAGATTTGGCTTTTTCCCAAAGAACGAAATGTCACTCCCCGGTATGATCAAATAACCGTG
Organism: Saprospiraceae bacterium; assembly: GCA_020436835.1. Classification (GTDB taxonomy): domain Bacteria; phylum Bacteroidota; class Bacteroidia; order Chitinophagales; family Saprospiraceae; genus JABDMH01. The sequence goes on from JAGQWZ010000334.1 coordinate 18,136, forward strand.
GATACGTCAAAACTAGCCAATAGCTTGATGCAGGTTGTGTCACCTGATCCCGAAGATGAGGGAATTTGGATCCATCAGGATGCCTGGTTTTACCTCGGTACTTTTGAAAAGGATTTCCAGATACACTATAAGTTGCACGATGAGAAAAATGGAGTTTACGTATTCCTGCTCGAAGGTGAAGTAAAGATTGATGATCAGACATTAAATCGCCGGGATGGTTTGGGGCTTTGGGAACTTCAGGAATTTAAGATGCGGGCATTACACCAGTCGAAGGTATTGGTGATGGAGGTGCCGATGGGATAAATGATCGAACCTTCCCAAAGGGTATAAGGTCACCAAAAAGAGGTATGAATAAATTTTTTTGAATAAATAAAGCATTAATAACGATGGAAGCAACAACAGCAGTAAAAACAAAATGGAAGATAGATCCGGCTCATTCGGAAATTCAATTTAAAGTAAAGCACATGATGGTTTCGACCGTAACCGGATCGTTTGATGAGTTTGATGCATCGGTTGAAGCGGATGGTGATAAGGACTTTGAAGATGCAAAAATCGAATTCACTGCTAAAACAAAAACGGTAAATACCCGAAACAAAGATCGTGACGAACACCTGCGTTCTGATGATTTTTTTAATGCGGAAAAATATCCGGAATTAAAATTTACCTCCACTTCTTTTAAGAAGATTAACGACCATGAGTATGAGCTTAAGGGAGACTTGACCATCAGAGATCATACGGAACCGGTAAGTCTGCAGGTTGAATTCAATGGTAAGGCAGTCGATCCGTATGGCCAGACCAAAGCAGGATTTGAGATCAGTGGAAAAATAAAAAGGAAGACCTTTGGTTTAAAATGGAGTGCAGTGACCGAAACCGGTGGAGTGGTGGTCAGCGACGAAGTACGTCTTGATTTAAATGTTCAACTGATAAAACAATAGATAATTAGTGATAGAGGGGGAGGTTTGGAGCCTCCGTTTTTTTTATTTAATTGGTAGAATCATTTTCCAATTGCCACGCAGGATCTTCTTCAGGCAATTCATAGTCTTTGCTCTTTCTTCGGAGGTTAATGTAGCGTTTTGGATGTAATCTGAAATCCTGAAGTAATAAATTCAGATTTTGGGACGCTTCATTCAGATTCTCATAAAGCGCTCTATCTTTCATAAGACTCCCCATTGTTCCGTCTCCGGAGTTCATGGTTGCCAGTAACGTCTGTAATTCATTAAAGGTCGAATTTGCTTTCGCCAGGGTCTCATCAAGGCTGGTGATAGCATCATTGGTGCTGGAAAGGGCTCTGTTGGCTTTCAGGACCGTCGTATCTAATCTGGCATTGGCCAATTGAGCGGTAACTTCGTTGGCATTTTTCAGCAGCCCCGCGATTTGTTCATTATTATCTTTTATGTTATTTGTCACGGACTCCAGGTTGGTGAGTACACCCACCAGATGACTGGACGAGTTGGCAAAAAGCTGATTCATCTGGGTAGTCATCATTTTAAGATTAGCGACAGCTATCCGCAGATCCGCGATTGTTTTACCGATTCCTTCTTCAGGGTCTCCTTCGGTCAGACTGTGGTTTAAAGTATCGATCACTCCTTCCAAACCTTGCTTGATGGATTCCATATAAAGGTCGATTTCACTGGGTTGCACCAGAGACTGGATAAACCCAAGACTCTTTCCAGGCAGGGTGCTACCGCTTTTGTAACAATCATCGTTACAATTTCCGGTATACTTCAAATCAATCATTTTACCGCCCATCATTCCCGCATTCTTCAACTCAGCGACTGTATTTGGAGGTAGTTTTATTTTTTTATCCACATCCAGCACCACCATCACCATATTAAGGTTTTCCGGTTTCATATAGACATCCTTAACTGTGCCGACCTTAAAACCATTTACAAATACCGGGGCTGAGATTTGCAGGTTATCCACGTTGTTGTACTCCACATAGAAAGTATTGCTACTCTGAAGAATGTTTGTACCCAACAGGAATTTGTAGCCCCAGATAAGAAGTGCAGTGGCAACAATGGCAAGAAGGCCGATTCTGATTTCTTTTGTCATAATTTACTAGGCTGCATATTGGTTCTAAACAACCACTCAGGATGTTAGTTCTTCAAAGCGCGCAAAGTTAAAAAAATGATGGGTGCAAACTTTACGTTGCACCCACAATGATTCACTCTATCATTACCAATCGAATATGATTTAAGTTCGATGCCTGTCAACCGGCCTTATTTGGACATCGCCAAGGCTTCATTTATCTGGATAGGTTGGTCATTATAATAGGCGACCACAAAGCAATCCTTAAAACCGAGAGATTTCATTTTCTCTTTGGTCTGTATTGCTTTCTCGTAAGTTTCCAATGTTCCGACCTGATATTTATACAGATTGTGCTCGTAACGGATCATCACATTGTCAACTTTGTCCCACTTTCCTCCGCCCGATTGAAATTTATGGGCGGATGCGGATAGTTGGACCGCATATTCCAGTTTTTTCTCCCGTGGCACAATTTGGTTGTCAGCCGGCTTGCTATTCACTGGTTTACTGGCCGTCGTGACGGCTGATTCCGTATTTTTCTTTTCCGGTACGGTGACCTTTTCAGGTTTTGGTTTGGAATTTGTTTCCCTGGGTGACGACGATACTACCACTTCTTCCTTCACTGGTTTTGCGGTTGTAGTCTCTTGATTTTTCTTCATACGCTCCATTTCCCGCTTGGCCCTTTCCACATAGTTTACCGGTTCATCATCCTCTTTCTTTTCCTCGCTGGTCTGAGGGGTGTTTTGCGTCTCAGTATAACTTACCGGAATTGCTTCGACCTTTGATTGACTCGCGGCCATTTTGTCCATATCAAATTTATATTTTGTAAAGGCATTGAATATGGCAGCGGCCGTGCGGTCTTTTCCTTCTTCTGAGGTGAGAATTGACTCTTCCTTATTGTTGTTCAGAAAACCTGCCTCGACCAGGACACTGGGCATGACGGTATTCCTCAATACCAGAAATCCTGCCTGCTTCACTCCGCGGCTCACCCTTTGACCATGATTTTTAAATTCCTCTTCGATTAAATTGGCCAGAGCAATACTCTGATCCAGAAATGCATTTTGATACATGCTCAGCATGATATGGCCTTCGTCAGAATCAGGATCATAACCGTCATAATGTTGTTCGTAATTATTTTCCTGGATGATCACGGAGTTTTCTCTTTTGGCTACCATCAGGTTGTCGTCCGCCCGGTGCAGACCCATCACAAAAGTCTCGGTACCCAGCGCACTGTTTCTCTTTGGCGTAGTGTTGCAATGAACTGAAATGAAAAGGTCGGCTTTGCTTTGGTTAGCGATTGCCGCCCGTTCGTGCAAAGGCACAAATTCATCCATTTTGCGGGTGTAGATCACCTCCACATCAGGATGATGTTTCTTGATAAGCTGACCGACCCTCAGGGTGATGTCCAGAGCAATATCTTTTTCTCTTGAGTTCTTACCCGAACAGCCTGCATCCTTTCCCCCATGTCCGGCATCCAATACCACTTTCTTTACTCCATCCGAACCGATCGACGACAGGTGAGCAATTCCGCCGGAGTTGTTTAATGAAATATTAAAATTGTCACAATCAGGCAGCGAATAGGCTACCTTTGCGCCTTTATCAGATGCATTTGCCGTTATATACAGGCAAAATACAAGCATTGCAGAAATAATAATTCCGGATGCCGAAATGAAGCGTTTCATATGTCTCTGATTTGATATTAGAAAAATTTATAATATATAGTTTAGCAAAAATAGAGCCAAAAGTTCTTGAAATCAATAAATTACATACAATTTTTTATTTTAATATGTTATGCAAACATGCTTCAGGGACAGGTTGACTCATTGAAGTTGGCTTCGGATATGGTACTACCGGATTCTTTAACACTTCCGGATTCGGTACCTCGTTTAAAGGGGGTAGTCGCTTTTTCGGCAGATACGCTGGAAGATTTGGTTGACTATAGTGCCAGAGATTCCATCATCTTTGATAACGCAAATCATCTCATTTACTTATATGGCGAAGCAAGTATTAAGTACCAGAGTTATTCCATCACCGCTGATTATATCCGGGTTAACCTCGATAGCAGCATTGCCCTTGCCGAACAATTGCCCGACAGTCTGAAACAGGACGATCCCCTGAGTGCACTCCGAGATACTCCTGAAGAAGAGGTGGAAGAACCGGAAGAAATACCCTTAACCCAGGCCCAACTGGACTCGATCTATCTCGATTCGCTTAATGGTATTGTTCCTCCTCAGGGTCGACAGGTCGTTAATGAAGCACCAAAAGAACGCAATGAAGACGGCCGTCCTTTTTTTGACGATGGCACTACACAGTTTACGGCTAAACGGCTGCGTTATAATTTCAAGAGTAAAAAAGGAAAAGTCTATGACGTACTCACCGAGGAGAGCAATATGTTTATCCATGGAAGTGAGACCAAATTCGTCTCGGCAGGACAGGATACCAACGCTGTTGACTATGTATACAGTCAGGATGTGATCATCACGACCTGTAATGCCGAACATCCCCACTACGGCATCCGCAGTAAGAAGCAGAAGATCATTCCAAACCGGCAGGTGATTGTTGGCCCCAGCAATTTGGAGATTGCCGGCGTTCCGACCCCCTTTGTCATTCCCTTTGGCTTCTTTCCCATTGCCCGCGGTGCCAAGAACGGATTGATTTTCCCCAGTGACTATGAATATTCGGATCAGTGGGGATTTGGCCTAAGGGATATCGGCTATTACTTTCCCCTGGGTGAACACTTCGATCTTGAACTGCTCGGTGATATTTATTTCAATGGAAGCTGGGGTATCAAGGCCAACTCGCAATACAGTAAGCGATACAAATACAGGGGAAATATCAGGATCGGTTTCTCTAACCGCATCGGCGAACGAATTGACAATACCGGGGAGATTTTCCGGGATCCACAGAAATCATTTAGTATTAATTGGTCTCATACCCAGGATCAACGTGCTCGTCCAAACCAGACATTTACAGCCAGTGTGCAGATGCAGACCAGTGGTTATGAGCAGCTAAATTATAATGACGCCGCCCGGGTTCTGAACAATTCCTACTCGAGTAATGTAGCTTTTCGAAAGAAATTTGCCGGTACACCATTTGCAATTTCTGCGAATGTGAGACATTCCCAGAATACCCGGACCAATGATATGCAATTTACCCTGCCGGATATCAATATTTCAATGAACCGGATCTTCCCGTTTAAAAGTAATAAACGGCGATCACCGGAGCCGAAGTGGTATGAGAAGATTTCATTGCAATACACGGGAAAAGTATTAAACCGGATAAAGACCCAGGATACGCTGTTGTTTAGTCAACCATTGTTTACCAATGCTGAATATGGGATAGACCACGATCTGAATTCGAGCGCTTCGTTTAACATTCTGAAGTATTTCAATATTACTCCTTCGGTTAGCTACAACGAAAGCTGGTATTTTAAAACGATCCAGAAAACGTTTGACCCAAACCTCGAAATTCGATATGACACAGTGTATAACGCCGATAGCACGGATTTTGATGAAATTCCTTCTGACACCACCAGCTTTGGTGAGGTTGTTCGGGATACCCTTCAGGGGTTTAAACCATTGCGGCAATACACCGCTGCACTCTCTCTGTCAACCACGATTTTTGGTTCTTTGGGAGTAGGAAGAAAAAAAGGCTGGTTTCGTGGCATTCGACATGTAGTCAAGCCCACGATTTCTTTTAATTTTTCTCCTGACTATACTAATCCCAATCTCGGCTACGTCGATTATGTACAACAGGACATCCGTGATCCCGAAGAAATCGCCTACTCGATTTTTGAAGGGGCCTTATTTGGCAGCCCATCTATTAGTGGCCGTCGCATGGCCTTATCCTACTCGATTAATAATCTTTTTGAAGCTAAAGTCTTTTCCAGCCGCGATACCACCGAAAAGAAGATTAAGCTCTTCAACAGCATAAACATCAATGGGTCACATAATTTTGTGGCTGATTCATTAAAGTGGAGTACGATCAATATTGGTGGGAGTACTCAATTTTTCAAGGGGCTTACTCAATTAAATTTCAGTATGGTCTATGATCCTTATGACCGCGATCCGACCACACTCAGGAGAGTAAACAAGTTTTATTGGGACACGAAAGGTAAGATTCTCCGCTTTGACCGGGCGGCAGTCAGAATCAGTACCGGTCTCACGGTTGATCAGATTCGTAAGCTGCTCAAAGGGGAGGAGGTAACCCAATCGCGAAGCGGTAGCCGGGGTATCCGGAGCCAGGAAACCCAGGCGGATGAGGAAGAATCGCTGACCGATCTCTTTAAGGACTTTCGGCTAAGTCATGATCTGGTCCTGATGTGGGCAATGGAACGGGACGGCAGCAAGGATCTGGAGATTATGACAAACTCAATCAACACCCGGGGAAATATACGCCTGACCCCCAACTGGGATCTTTCCGTGGGAAACATCGGCTATGATTTCCGTACCAAGAGACTGACCTATCCCTATCTGGGTTTTATCCGGAATCTGCATTGCTGGGAAATGGGATTCAACTGGGCACCACAGAGGGGGACTTACAGTTTCTTCATCCGGGTACGGCAAGAACCCCTGAGTTTCATCAAAATACCCTACCAGAGGAACAATCAGGATATTCGGTTTTGATCTCACCTATTTGACACCGGTACCCCTTGCCAACCACCAGGGATGTACTTCCAGGGTGAAAATACCTGCCTTGACAGCGGGATCTCCACTGGCCAATTTGAGGGCCTCCTCCGCGTTCGCCACCCGGTAAATAGTAGCGCCCCGGATGTCTCCATCGTCCCCAAATGGTCCGTTCATGCATATATACCCCTTTTCAAATAAGCTGCCTAAGTATTCCAGATGCTGGGCCTGGATCCTTTGCGCCTCTTCTTGATTGGCTGATTTTTTAGGACCCTTTTTTATAAAGACGATAAAATATTGTTGCATGACATAGGTTTCACCTTCGTGCTCATAGTCAAACGTCTGAAAAGTGCTGGTATCGGCTTCCTGACTCTGTACAGAATGCAGGCAGCCTAAAATGAGGATGAACGTGATGAGTTTTTCGAGATGCATGGATTTTCCGTTATTCTTTTCGCTTTTTTAATTTATGGTTCCACTGGGCTGCTTTCACCAGGGGATTGGCCTGTATCTTATTCAGGAAATCTTCTGGGTCGGCAGCGTCCACACTAAATAGGTAATACAATTTATTGGGAGTTATTTTTTTGATGAAGGTCAGGTTTTCATCTATAAATTGATCGGTTAATGCTGCCGGATCGGAATCCCGGACGAGCTCAATAATTACCTCTCTTTCCGAACGAGTGGCATTTCCGTTTAGCCAATGATTGTGATGGGCGATGCTTTCCGTTTTTTCAACCAATCGATGGAAAGTTTCAGGAGCAGATCCTCTGACGGTCACTTTCTTTATGCCTCGATCTGTCCGGTAACTCAGATAGGTAAAGGGAAAGTCGGCCACACTCTTCACATAGCTGGAATCCAGGTCAGAAAATGAAGCTTCCTCAAAGGTGTTCATCAATAATTTGTATTCCTCTTCCGAGATAGTGGTTCTTTCATTGCTGGCGGCAGTATGAGCCATTCCGGAAAAAGTAACCGTACGGTCAGAATAAACGGACATTTGAAAGACTGGGCAGGTACCCCGGCAGCCGGTTTTTTCCAATTTGATCATTAGCTGCGGTTGTGCCACCGGATGCGGGGTTGTGCATTGCAGACAAATTACGAAACAAGCCAGCACCGATAAATTTGGATATTTCATACGCAAAAATAGCACTCTCCAAATGAAACGGATGGGGCCCCTCCGCCGTTCATATTTCGCAGAGAAAAAAAGTCCTCCTGCTGCAGACACTCAATTGTACTCTCAAAAAGTTGGTTTCGATTAATCTTCAATTAAAGAGTACAGCATATTAAGATCCGGAGATAATATGATCTCAGTGCGTCGATTCAGGCTCTTATTTTCTTCGGTATCGTTTGGTGCTTTCGGAAAGTAAAAAGCCCGTCCGGAAGCAATGATATTATCGGGATTGGCCCCGCTGGCTGTCAGTACCTTGACCACCGCTGTCGCTCTGTTTACACTGAGGTCCCAGTTCTTTTCTGCGGTTCCATCCGTGTCGGTATGGCCTTCCACATTGATTTGAATGTCAGGATGATCTTTAAGCACCTGGGCCAGTTTACGCAAGGCATCGCGGCCGGCCGGATCGATCACCGTACTGCCTTTGGCAAACAAGAGATTTTGACTGAGGGAAATATAGACTTTACCCTGGTACTCTGATACTGTCAGATCTTCTGCGGAGAAGCCACGAAGCGCTTCGTTGACCGTATTTCGAAGAAGCATCATCACTGAATCGCGCTCATGTAGTTTTTCGGTGAGCTCCTTCAATTTGCGCTCCCGGATGCGGACATCTTCCTGAAGTGTTTCCAGATTTTCCTCCTGTGATTTTAATTTCATCTCCAGAAATCTCAGCTCCCGCTCTTTTTGATCCAGCTCCTTTTGCTTTTCGGATAGCTCTTCGGAAAGAGCCGCTTTTTCTTCCGACGCGGTATTTAAAACCTGATTGCTCTGGCTCAGTAATTCATCATATTTTTCCATTAGATCCTGGTGCGTAATTCTTAACCCTTCCACCTCACTACGGGTCTTTTTGAGTTCCTCCTCTCTCTGCATGAGAAGCGTCTCCTTTTGCTTCAAGTCAGCAATCATTCGCTCATTCGCTGCAATCTGCGAAGTCATATCCATTTTTTCCGCCTCCAATTGTCTTTTCTGATAAGCTAGCTCATCGTACTTCTTTGTGGACACACAGGATACCAAAGTAATGATCCCCAGGACCGAAAGCCATGCCTTCCAATTCATATTTAAATAATATTTAATCTGTAAAGCTAAAAAATTATTGGGGGAAGTTCAATACCAGTCCTTCAGGACCTAACGTAGCCCGTGCTTCTGGTGCCTTGCATGTTTTTAGAAAACTGTACAGAAAGGCCATCATTCCTCCAGCCCAACCATTACGGTTATTCAACTGGTGATTTCTCCGCCACAGCTGGAACCGGAACCAGCGGTACATCCATAGCAGTGTTGGTTCAGGACTATATTCCTGTCGCTTAATTCAGTCAGATTGAAATCGCTGATATGTTGTACCCGGCTGTCAACTTTCAGATCCAGCATTTGATTAAAATCACAATCATAAAGAAAACCATCCCAACGGACCGAAATCGTATTGCGACACATGAGTCCTTCTATGGTTGCCGGATTGAAGGCATTGATTAAAGCCTCCATATAGTGCGCATAATTTTCCGATTGGATAAGGTATTCCAGAAAACGGCTGATTGGCAGGTTGGTGATGACAAATAGTGAATTAAAATCTATATCGTATTTGCGTTTTAGTTGTTGTTTGAAATCAGCTTCCAGCCCTTTCTGTCCGGCCGGTAAAAACGCACCGGAAGGATTATAGACCAAATTCAGTTCCAGGTCAGGAGCTCTGCCGTAACCAACAGCATTAAGTTTTTTCAAAGCTGCGATGCTATCTTCAAATACGCCTTCTCCACGCTGACTGTCGGTACGTAATTTGCTAAAGTGGGGAAGGCTGCTGATCACCTGTACCTTATGGCGGGCAAAAAATTCAGGCAGGTCGGCATACTTAGGATTGGATTCGATGATGGTGAGATTGCATCGATCCATCACTTTACATCCCAGGCCGGCACAGGCCTCTACAAACCAGCGGAAATTTACATTCATTTCCGGAGCACCTCCGGTAATGTCTATGGTCTTGATCTTATATTTTTCGATAATTGATAGACAGATTTCAAGATCTGACCTTGTCATTTGCTCGTCTCTGCGATCCGGCCCGGCATCTACATGACAGTGGGCACATGACTGATTACAAAGCTTCCCGATATTTATTTGAAAGATTTCCAGTGCAGCTGGTTTCAATATGCTATGACCTGCTTTATCCATTCGTTCCGTAAAAAGGGGGAATTTGTGCCCGTCATCCAACTGATTATTGAGCACTTTCAATTGTACAAGGGTATCCGAAAGATCACTTTTGCGGGATACCAGAGATCTGGAACGTTGTTTAATAGACATGAAATACAAACACTTTTTACATCGAAACCTTCTTAACGTGATTCATCATCTGCGTACTGGCTACCAGGCTGATGCCTGCTTTCATGGCCGCGGCTACATGGACCGCCTCCATCATTTGCTGTTCATCTGCCCCTTTTTCCAAACAGGTGGTGGAGTAGGCATCAATACAATATGGGCAGGAGAATGCATGGGCGATAGCCAGTGCGATCAGCGCTTTTTCCCGTTCTGTCAGCGCACCTTCTTTCATCACTTCGTTGTAATAGGCGAAAAATTTGCGACCCATGGGTTCCTGAAACTCACTGATGCTGCCAAATTTTGCCAGGTCTTCGGGATTGAAGTAGGTTTTTGTACTCATAATTATATCTTCAGGTTTATCTTCAGGTTTAACTTCAGTTTTATCTTCAGATTTAACTTCACGTTTTCTGAAACATAATATTCTTAGACTGCGAGAAAAGTAACTAATAACTATGACTCACCATGTATTGCAAATGACAAAAGATCTTTTGTGGTTATTTACGAGTCTACTGATCCTTTTGGTTTCACCGGGCTGTAAAAAACAGCCAAATGATGCATCCGCTTTGACAATACCTAAAGCTCGTAAGGTGGCCCCGTATCCGGTGTTTATTGAGACACCAGTGGGAGAACTGCAGACGATTTCCTTTGATCTGGCGACTCGATCATGGGATACTTTGGATTTGGATGAAGGTGGATTGAAACACGATTATCTACCATATCCTCTCAATGCGGGTTTCATCCCCCTCGAATCAGGTGAGGATGTACAAAAACAACCGGTGTGGGTACTGGGTGACAAGATGATGCCCGGTGATACCCTGGGAGTCTATTTACTTGGAATGGTTCAATATGTTGAGGGGGGTCTTACGCACGGGGAATTCCTGGCAATTCCAGCTGATTCTGACCTACAAACAATCGCGGTCAAACGGTTTCGTGATTTTGTGATATCCTATGATCCGGTAAAATTCATGTTTGAGACCTGGATGGAGAATCGACATGGCATTGGATCAGTTTCTCAAATTTCCTGGCTGGATGAAGATAAAGCCGGGGAGAAGTTAGCCGGGATAATTAACTATCAGGGCCAATAGTTGTTAATGCTATATTCTGCAAGTTTGAAAATAGTCCGTCATCACTGATACCAATCTTAAACCGAGCATTTTTACCACGATCGAGGATTGCCGGAGTTACCTGAGTGATTTAGGTATAGTGGATCCTCTCTTAAGCTTTGAGTACCTGCGTGCCGTAGAGAACGCGCTTTCGGATAACATGGAGTTTCGGTACATCTTTCTTTTTGATAAAAAGAAACCGGTTGGTTTTTCCTATTGTCAGATCTGTCCTTTTTCGGCAAGAGAGAGTATAAAGAGCTTGCGGTCAGGTAAAAATTCAGAAAGCTTCATCAAAACGATACTGGCAAGTTGGGTAGGGTTTACGGCATTTGTATGCGGCAATTTGCTGCTGACCGGCCAATGTGGCTACTATTTTATACCGGATTACCGGGGCCGGGAGATGAATATTTTGTTGCCGGTCTGGAAGCAGTGTTTTGAATCGGAACGAAGAAGGAATCGCCGATTATCCATACAGTTTATAAAGGATCTGCCTGATGCCGGTTGTAAGGAAGCGATCGATTACCTGGAGCAGCGTGACTATTTTCGGTTTAAAGTACAACCGGCCATGTTGCTTAACATCGATCCGGTCTGGCAGAGTTTGGAGGACTACCTGGATGCACTGAAATCAAAATACCGGATTAGAATGAGACAGGCCTTGAAAAAGAGTGCAAAACTGGTCAGAAGGGAATGTGAGCTGGAAGAGATGATCGAGAACAGGAGTCGTTTTCAGGAATTGCTAAATAATGTGCTGGAAGAATCTGACTTTCGTATCGTTGAATTTAATATCGACTATCTTATTGCAATTAAAAAAAACCTGGGGACATCTTTCAGGATCAGAACCTATTATATCGAGGATCAATTAATTGGTTTTATGACTTATTTTATCTGTCCGCAGAAGGTCCTTGCTCATTTTACCGGATTTGAAACGCGACTCAACAAGAAATTAGATATTTATCTGAATATGTTAATCGATTTGGTGGATCAAGCCATTCAATTAAAGACCCTGGAACTGGATTTTTCGCGGACGGCTTTGGAAATAAAAAGTTCCGTTGGAGCAGTGCCAATACCGATGTCTAATTTTCTATGGCACTTCAATTGTACAAAACATAAATTGCTACCTAAACTGTTCCGCTCTCTTTATACACCTGAAGAATGGACTCAACGCCGGCCATTTAGAACCAATTTTCAGGCAAAATAATTTACCGTATCAATTAAGGGCAAAAAAATCTTCGATTATTACCGGCGTTAAAAATACCGGATTGCCGGTCAGAGATTTTCTCCGGAGTCTCCGTTTATTCCACCATTGGGTGATGGTGATTTCAACCTCTTCCGGTTTCCTTCGGAAAAATTAACCCAGGTCTTTTTTTCGTAAATTTCATTTAATTGACTGACAAATTGATACGAAGCTAAAGCGGATTCAGGTAGTGGTTCCAGGTCGTGAATTACAAACTGTTCTGTTTGTGACTTATTTAAAGGCATTAAAATAAAGAGTGATAAAATAATCAGAATACCGGCCGCAATCCCCATCCATTTGCGGAGGGTACTTATTTTTATTTTATCCTGGTCCTGATCTAATCTTTTTTCCAGCCGGTTCCAGACCCGGTCAGATGGATTGATCCTCAGGTCATTAGCGCTTTGTGTTATATTGTATTTTTTTGATTCCATGTCTTTATCCGGCATTTACGATTTTATTTTTTTTTAAAAGGGTTGCCAGTTTCCTTTTGGCCTGAATAAGTTGTGATTTTGAAGTGTTGATACTAATGCCCAGTTCTTCGGCAATCTCGCGGTGCTTAAAACCTTCAATAACATAGAGGTTAAAGATGGTTCGATATCCGGTAGGCAGGGTGTCGAGGACATTTAAAATATCCTGTTCGAAGAGCTGGTCTTCGATTCCTGCACTTTCTTCTTCTATTTCGTAATGACTCCCATCAATACTCAGGTTAAAGTTGTGTTTTCTCCTCAGAAACATGAGTGACTCATTGACGCTGATGCGTTTCATCCAGCCTTCAAAACTGCCTTTCCCCTCATACTGATCGATATTGGAAAAGATCTTGTAGAAACTTTCCAGCAGTACATCTTCTGCATCTTCAAGCTGTTTGACATACCGGCGGCAGATTCCGAGCAGAATGGGTGCATAGAGATTGTAGAGCTCCTTTTGAGCTTTCCGGTCTTTTGCTTTACAACCTTTGATTAGTTCCTGTTCGGTCATCATATTGTATAACGATGCGAGTGAGCTTCCTGGTTTCCATTACACTGCCCAGACCATTTCTTTACTAGATGCTGGCTATTCTATTAATGGTGTATGTATCTTTACAGGCTAAAATCAAGTTTTTTTTTCGATGAGTGAGATTTCCAGCAGATATGAGCCCAAATCAGTTGAGGAAAAATGGTATCAGCATTGGCTGAAGCAGAATTACTTCCAATCAGAACCGGATGATCGTGAACCTTATGCGATTGTTATCCCTCCTCCCAACGTGACCGGAGTGCTGCATATGGGCCATATGCTTAACAACACCATCCAGGATGTCCTCATTCGTAAGGCCAGAATGGACGGTAAAAATGCCTGTTGGGTACCGGGTACGGACCACGCATCGATCGCTACCGAAGCTAAGGTAGTGCGCTGGTTGAGAGATGAAAAAGGACTGACCAAAGCGGAAGTAGGCCGAGACCGCTTCATCGAATATGCCTGGGAGTGGACGGAAAAGTACGGTGGAATCATACTAAAGCAATTGCAGCGACTGGGTGCCTCCTGTGACTGGGACCGGACTGCTTTCACCATGGATGAAATACGGTCGGAGCAAGTGATCCGGGCTTTTGTCGATCTCTACAAGCGGGGAAAGCTGTACCGGGATTACCGGATGGTTAACTGGGATTCGCAGGCGAAGACGGTACTTAGCAATGAGGAGGTGATCTATGAAGAGGAGCAAACGAACCTGCATCATGTACGTTATGAGATTGTAGAACGACCGGGAGAATATATTGTGATTGCCACAACCCGTCCGGAGACCATATTGGGAGATACAGCCGTTGCGGTGCATCCGGATGATGACCGCTACAAGCATTTGCATGGTCAGAAGGTCATGGTGCCGCTGGTAAACCGTCAAATTCCCATTATTGCCGATGACTATGTGGACCGGGAGTTTGGAACGGGGGCTTTGAAGATCACACCGGCACATGATGTGAATGACTATGAGATTGGAAAACGGTTTGATCTTGAAGTGATCGATGTTTTGACAGATGACGGGCACATGAGTGAAGCGGCCGGGTATTTCATCGGCGATGACCTGGTGACCGCGCGACGGAAGATGGTCGAATACCTTAAGGAAAATGAGCTGCTGGAAAAGCTCGAACCCTATACCCACAGTGTGGGCAGATCTGAACGTACTAATGTAGTGGTGGAGCCTCGTCTTTCCTTACAGTGGTATGTCAAAATGAATGAATTGGCTGGACCGGCACTGAAAAGTGTTATGGAAGATCATATCGAATTTTTTCCAAAAAATCAGAAGAACACTTATCGTCACTGGATGGAAAACATTCGGGATTGGTGCATATCGCGGCAGTTATGGTGGGGGCATCGCATTCCAGCCTATTACTATGAAGATGAAATATTCGTAGCCAACACACCGGAAGAAGCGTTGACGATGGCCAGGGAGAAGACCGGAAAACCCAATCTCAATATGTCTGATCTGAATCAGGATGAAGATGTATTGGATACCTGGTTTAGTTCCTGGTTGTGGCCCTTCAGTGTTTTTAACGGTATGGAATCAAATAAGGAAGTGGAGTATTACTATCCCACTGCAGTTTTGGTCACCGGCTGGGATATTATTTTCCTTTGGGTAGCCCGAATGATCATGAGTGGCTATGAGTGGAAAGACGAACGCCCCTTTAAACAGGTATATTTCACCGGTATGGTCCGGGATCAGCAGCGACGCAAGATGAGCAAGTCTCTGGGTAACTCCCCGGATGCGCTTGAACTTATTGATAAATATGGGGCGGATGGGGTCCGGTTTGGCATACTGTCGAGCTCTCCCGCCGGTGGTGATCTGCTATTTGATGAAAAATTATGTGAGCAGGGACGTAATTTTTGCAACAAGATGTGGAATGCATTGCGTCTGGTCAAGGGATGGCAATCCAATTTGGCCGATAGTCCTTCCACCGCTGCAGAAAAGAAGGCCATTGCCTGGATGGAAGCGAAAATGCAGCTCATCCTTAGCGAGATCGAGGTGGATTTTCAAAACTACCGGCTCTCGGATATTCAAATGAAGCTGTACAGCTTTATCTGGAATGACTTCTGTTCCTGGTATCTGGAATGGATCAAACCCGGATTTGAAGAAGCATTATCGCGAGAGACCTATCAGGAAACAATAGATCTGTTTACCCGGTTAATGCAGATGTTACATCCCTTTATGCCATTTATTACTGAAGAGACCTGGCATGTTCTTAATCCGGATACACCGGATGATTGTATGATTTCAAAATATCCCGGAGGTGAATCTCAATCAACGAACGGTTCTGTGCGTGTAATAGAACATATCAAGGAAATCATCAGTAAAACCAGGGACATTCGAAACAAGAGTAATCTTAAGCAACGGGATTTGTTACCCCTGTATCTTCAACAATCATTAAATACAGACACAATTCTGGCTGATGAGGGTTACCTGGAACTGTTGCGTAAATCAGCCTGGATCGGTGAAATGAATTCGATCACCGATGCTTCCCAGCTTGGAGCTGACATCAACCTGCTCTCCTTCGTCGTTGGAACCGATAAGTATTATTTGGCCAGTCCAAAGGTCATCGATCTGGATGAGGAGATCGGAACACTTCGAAAGGACTTAGAATATCAGGAAGGTTTTGTCAGATCGATTCAAAAGAAATTGGATAATGAGCGCTTCGTCACTAATGCTCCTGCCGAAGTGGTGGAAAAAGAACGGCAAAAGATGGCCGATGGATTGAAGCGTATCGAAATGATCAAGGAAAGCCTGGAGAGATTGAACAATAACAATTAGGCCCTTGCCGGCTTGAGGCTAGATCTTCCAATGCTTGAGGAAGCAAAAATACATCCGACCAGGGACACTAGTTCGTCCGTAGAAAATTCATGTCGTTAAGAGATATATTCTCCTGAACGGCGAATATAAATTCGGTCATAGCAGCAATTGGTTTTTGGTAGTATCAATTCCACCGACTTAACTCAATTGATTACACGTAGACTCATCACTCAGGAATCACTTGAGATTCCTCTTGTCATTCGCGCAAGGCTCGTCATTCGAACAATTCCAAAATAAAAAAAGCCTGCTCCGGAGAGCAGGCTTTCATGCGTACTGATTTTTATTTTCTAGTGCGTTACAATCACATGTTCAGTCTTGGTCCCTTCCCGGGTAGCTACTCGTACGATATATGTTCCACTTGGGTAACGACCCATGTCGAAATTCACCTGTTCACGTTGTACATTTTTCAACGGTTTGATATTGAGGATCTTGCCATTGGCATCCGCCATAAATACCGTGGCTTCTGTTGGCGTCTCAAATTCAATATTTACTCTGATATAGTCCGAGGTCGGATTTGGGAAGATAGCCACCGTATTTTCTGGTAACGGATTGTCATCGACGGCGGTGGTCATGGTAAGTTCCACGCCAATGTCGGCTGCATTTTCCTGGTAGTCTGTCACAATACCCCAACCGTCCGATCCGTCACCCGGAGTTGATACGATGCTGCTCAACTGCCAGACCTTATAGTCTTCGTTGGTACCGATAAAGAGGTCGGATGCGCCCGTACCAAAACGCAGGCCCACCAGGTATTTACCTCCCGGCATCATTTCTACCTGGTCACTTTCACCATCCAGGTCAGAGAGCATATCAATAGTGAAGTCTTCACATTGAGAAGCCTCTTCTCCCTGGGTAAATAATTTTGAACCGATGCCAATCACTTGCTGGTCACGAATCAGGTCATCCAGACTGGTGCCCGCATTGAGCCCGATCAGGTCCGTTTCTCCATTAAGTAGTACCCCTTTGAGTACGGCAGCCGTATCCGGCAATTGGACAATGAACCCGATGATCGTTTTTCCGACCAGTGGATCATCCCCTTCACACACTTTGAATGTGATCTTGTCAAAAATCAGGGGTTCTGCCACCGTTTCCGGCAAACTGAGAAAGTTAGCCACATCATACGGATTACCCCCAAAATTAAATCCCTGGGTGCGACCTGTGGGAGGTAGTTTTCTAAATGAAAAATCACGAACATCAAATCGATTAAAATCGACATTGTCGTCGGGAGCCACGGCTTCCGGCATGGTGTCACCCCGGTAGCGTACATTATATGCGAGAATATAACGCTCTTGATTTGGTGTAGTGGGAACCCAATTCCGGTCAAAATCCCAAATTACCGTGTCACCGGCATTCAAGCCTACCACCCAGCCCGTGTCGCTAAAAATCAAATCACGAGTTTCATCCGTCAAAATTCTGGTCAGAAACATGATACTGTCCGGGAGATCCATATCACTATTGTTGGTGACCATCATCTCCAGGTCGAATGAATCGGTATTCATGGCAAAATCCGGTGTTTCAAAATTATCGATATTGGTAAAATCCAATACCACCAGGTCTACTCCACGGCTGTCAAACAACTTCACATCATCAATGAGCCAAAAGTAGTAATCGCCATCCCACACAAATTTTACCAGGACGTCCGCCTGATTTCCGGCTACCTCACTGATATCCAGGGCAACGATGTCATTGGGTCGGGTAGCTTGGTTTGGGGAGATATCTTCATTGACCAGATAAGAAGTCCAGGTGGTTCCACCGTCATTACTTACTTCTACTGAAGAGGCAGGTGTCGTAAAATCATCGGCACTCTTGGCAAAATAGCGATAGTATTGATTAAAGGCCAGAATCACCTGATCCTGACCGGTGAAATCCAAAGACGGTGACACGACCTCACCCATTTGGGGTGAAGGTGCCGGTCCACCACCTTGATTTGCATCATCTCCACCGTTATCCAATCCATCTGAATCGAATAACAATGCACCCCCTCCGGATTCAGAAGCAATCGGCGTTTGACCATTGTTGAAGGCACCGGTTCCTGCATCTCCGTTCGGAGCCCAGACCCACACGGCATCGGTGTCGGAAAGTCCGGTGCTTGTCCAGCCTTCCATATCATTATCAAAGGTAAAAGTATAGATCTCTGTTTGACCATAGGCGGTTATGGTGAGTACCATAACGGTGAAAATAGTTGTAAGTGTTTGAATGGTCGATTGATACATATGACTTTTAATTAATCGATTAAGGAAATTATAATTTGTCGCACAAGATAGGAAAAACCCTACAAGGCTGGTCTTATTTAACGTATTCAGTAAGCGGTCTGCTTCTAGGTGTTGGTTAGATTCCTTAATGGTGAGGTATAACGGTTTTCGGGTGGATAAACTGTTGCATCGAATTGTACCCTAATTAGTCCCCATGTTTATCAAAAAATGATCCCGAGCTGCAATTGATCCGGATTCCTGCGTATCGAATTCCTTCGTTGTATCTGATTATTGGGCAATGTCGGAGGGCTCCGCCATTCACGTCGGGGAATTATCACCCACTGTCGCTTACTTCTGCTCTAAGATCATGGACCTGGAAACCGGCTTCACGCCCGGATACTGACAAACCAGCGTGCCGCAGTAACCGGACCAGTAAGCGATATCCATCATCGAGAGTTTTTCTGCCAGGGCGAGCGCTGCAGCACTGATTACTGTATCGCCGGCCCCACATACGTCGGCAATCAGCCTTTTCTGAGTAGGCAGCCAGATACTTTCAACCCGGCTGTTCAGATAAATGCCCTGATCAGAAAGCGTGATCATGATCATATCACATTGAAGTTTGGACCTCAGATGATCTGCAGCCCGATCCAGACTATCCTTTTCGATTTCGAGGGGAAAAGGCAGACTGGCTCTTATTTCGGCAAGATTTGGCTTGAAAAGGGCGACTTTTCGGTACAGATAGAAGTTGTCATACTTCGGATCAACTGCAACCGGAATGCTCCAGCTGTTGAACGTATCCAGAAAGGCAGCAATGCTTTCTTCACTGAGGATTCCCTTATTATAGTCCTGCATAATAACCACATCAAACCGGTGCTGCTCCAAAATGTTGTTCAACATCTTCAATAGTCGCCGGAGCAGGAATTCCTGAATCGGTTCGATTCGCTCACGATCTACCCGCAGCAAGTGTTGCTTTCCGGCCATCACCCGGGTCTTACAGGTGGTCATTCGATGTTCGCTTGCTAATATGAGATCGGTGTGGATGTCATTTTCGCTCAACAATTGCACCAGTTTCTCACCCATTTCATCACGTCCAACCACGGAGGCGATCCACACTTTCGCACCCAGACCCGAAAGATTTAAGGCTACATTGGCCGCACCACCGGGTAAGAGCGTCGTGTGATTATGTAATAGTATAGGTACAGGTGCCTCCGGCGAGATGCGATTAGTTGATCCGGTCAAATACTGGTCAACCATTACATCCCCAATCACCAGGACCTTTTTGCCTCCGATACGATCGGTAAATTCCTTTGCTGATAGATGTTTTTCGTTCATTGCAGATACTTACGGGATACAAGATAGTCCACCACTGTTGACGTCGCTCCCTGATGCTGGCTCAGGAAAGCCTCAATGCCTTCTTGTGCCATCACTTCATGGCGGTCAGATTCAAAATATTGGACCGCTTCCCTGAAAGTTTTGGCACTTTCTACAGGTTGAGCTGCGCTTAATTTTATCAATTCTTTGGCTTCCTGGAATTTTTCAAAATTAGGCCCGAAGATCACTGGCAATCCACTCGCTATTGGTTCCAGAATACTATGGATGCCTTTGCCAAATCCGCCTCCAATATAGGCCAAATCTCCATATTGGTACAAGTGAGGCAAATCGCCGATGGTATTGACCAATAATCCATACCCCAAATCATTTTTTTGCCCTAGCTCTGAAAATAACGTGAACTCCAGTTTAATCCGGGAAAGAACCGTTTTCTGCATTTTTTCACTGATGTCATGCGGAGCAACGACCATAAAATATTGGTCTTTTCTATCCTCTATCCATTTTCCGATGATTTCCAGATCTTCCGGCCAGACACTTCCAAATACAATGATTTTCTTTTTCGATCTGATATGGTCCAGGAGTGGATATTTTTTTAATTCTTTTTGCAGTTGGATCACCCGGTCGACCCGGTTATCTCCGGCAACCATCGAACTAATGCCTTTCTCCTCCAGGCATATTTGACTTTCCAGATTTTGCACGAAAATCAAGTCTGCTTTGCCCAGGATATCTCTCAATCCTTTGGACCAGGATCGCATCAGGAAGTGCTTCCTGGTAAAAATCGACGAAATAAATATAAAGGGAATTCCAGCCTGGTTTAATGTCTTTAAATAATTAAACCAGAAATCATATTTGATGAAAATCGCCAGTTTAGGTTGAATTTTGCCAATAAATTTTTCAGCATTTTCGGAGGTGTCCAGAGGTAGATAAAAAATACAATCGGCACCGGGATAGTTTTGGCGGATTTCATAACCACTCGGCGAAAAAAAAGTTAAAATAATTTGAATATTTGGTTGCCTTTTTTTGATCTCTTCGATTACGGGGCGACCTTGTTCAAACTCCCCCAACGATGCGGCGTGAACCCAAATAACATGATGCAACTGGTCACATACGGCTTCAATTTCCTTCCAGATATGCTGACGGCCTTTTCTCCATTTGTCAGCCTTTGTATTGAAGGGAGCCACCCACCGGATCATCAAGCCATAAATTCGAATAATAAAATTATACAGCCGATATATCATTTTAGTAATAGCGAATTTCCCGGGTGAGGTAAATGGGGATGATCCAGGCTACCTGGATATCGCTAAGTA
>JAGQWZ010000335.1 GCA_020436835.1 Saprospiraceae bacterium
ATCCTACTATTGCCGGCCGGTAAAAGGCGGATCATCTTTGGGTATTCAAATTCCACTTTTAAAACTAACAAACTATGGACCGTAAAAATAGAACCTCAATCACTGGAACCGAAGAGGGGTTCAGATACCTTGCTGTGTTTATGCTCCTCTTCTTTTTACCACTTTACGTTCAGTCGCAGATCATCTTACCCTATAGTGTTTGTGAGAATGATCCGGACCTCGGACTGCCCCTGTTTATCAGCAGACAATTGGATTATTATACCAACTCCTCCGGGATCAATAACGATGAGCGCACCGGCGAACTGCAACTCGATTCAACCGTCATGTATCAGATTACAGATCCATTTGGAGGTAATTACATCAGCATTCCTTTTTCTAAGGTACAGTATCTTTATACCAGTCAGAAGACACGCCTCGAAATAGAATCCGTTAGAGAATCGACATGGGTTCCATCATCTAAGCTTAATAAATCTTTTGATGATCACAATCGATTATTTGCAATCCTGGCGGAGAATTATGACAGAGAACTTAAGAGCTGGGTACCGGAAAGCCGGTCAAAAATCTTTTTCAGGGGAACTGGAGAAGATTATGATTCACTGCTGATCCAGATTTGGTCTGACAGTACTTTCACGTGGCTGGATTTATTAAAAATCGAAAATATCTACAATGCCAGCGAGCAATTAACCGAGAGTCGAACCTTTATCCATTTTGAAGAAGGAGATCAACTGACATTTATAGATTATCATTCTTACGACAGTCAGGGAAAAAATACAACCATCTTCTCTTATATCCTGGATAGTACTGGATTTGAAATTCCTATCTCAAAAGTGGAAAACACTTATTTCCTCGAATATTTGATTGAATCCATCACCAGCACTTCTGATCTTCAGGGAGGATATTTACCTGAGAGCAAAATCAGATATTTTTCGATAAGCATGACCCGATATGATTCGATAAAGTGTTATGAGTTCTCTTACATTTCGAATGACTGGGAAATAGTGGAAGAAAACACGTACAACTATGATGCAGAGTACCGGTTGGAGTTACTTAATCAGATCACTTATTACGACGGGAACATCAACGATCACAAGGTAGATAAATTCACTTACCTTGAAGACCATTACCTCAATACGCACCTCCAGTTGGAAGGAGCTTCGATATCCGGAATGGAAATTCCGAAGTTCCAAACCAGGTTTTATTATGACACATCCACCGTACCGGTTGAAGACCCTAATTGGAATGATCCGTATTTAAAGATATTTCCTAATCCTTCAAACGACTATATTGTACTGAACGGAGCGATGAACCAATTGGTAAAAATCATCGATAGCAAAGGCTACCTGATTGGAGAGTATCTTGTGAATTCCGAAGTGTATCGAATTGATACGGCATTTCTTTCCTCCGGAATTTATTATTTACAGATTCCCGGTAAAAAGGCAGTGCATTCCCAAAGCTTTATCCGGTCTTAAAAAATGGAATGGCTTAAAATGAAAAATTGAAAATAAATTATTCATCTTTAAAAGAATAAATACATTAAATAAAGAGACCAGGGAATCCCATTGGAATCAACCCATTGAGGTCGCTCCAATCGGTTTGCCCGGATCCTATCATCACCAGCCGGTACTTATTACTTTTTCATTAAAAGTGTGTTTTCGGGCAGGTGCTAATGGAGTACGGGATTAGTTGCAATAATCGCCAGGCCCGGATCACCCTCGGTCAACGTACCAGTAAAATCTTTCATCACGCAGAAATAATATCCGGCACACTTCCATGCTTAGGACTGCATCAGGTTGACGCAATTAAAATAATGACATAAAGGATTCCAAATCTCTCTCTTACCTCAAGAACGATAATAGGCTTCTCTGCCAAGGTCTTGAAAATTAGTACGTGCCGGAATAATGTGCGATCCCCGACAGACAATTAAATTCCCATGAAAAAAAATCATTTACATCTTTCTAACTTTGCCATCGATCAATGTTGTCCTTAAATGCATCGTTTTCAAAAGATATCATCCTGCTCTTTCTTACCCTCACATTAATGAACCATTTTGGATGTACCCCAGACGTAAAACCCGGTCATTTACAGATTCATCCCCTGCCTGCAGATATTCCACAAAGTAGGCTCTATCATTTGATGGTTGATGACCAACCGGTACCGGTGGAACAACTAACTTCAAAGTTACCTATTGATTCGCTGCCGGACTGGTTTACCAGCGAACCCTACACCCAAGTACAGCAGGAAGTTCATGTCGCCGATTTCTCTGCCGATGGAGCCATCTCTATACAAATTGAGTTGAGCTCTCCGGTCGAATCGGTGAAGATCCGACCTCAAAGTCGAAATATCCGGGCGGATGTGGAAGAGCAAGTTGTCACATTTACCATGCAGGCACCGGATAAACTATATATTGAAATTGATAGTCTGCCCGAACTGTGCCTTTTTGCCAATCCGTTGGAAGATCAACTCCCTATGCAGGAATCGGATAGTCTGATTTATTTTGGTCCTGGTATTCATCATCCCGGATATATCCAATTGCAAAGTGGAAAGGATATCTATCTTGCCGCCGGTGCGTATGTATATGGGGGCATCAGGGGAGATCGGGTGTCGGATGTGAAAATTTTCGGCAGAGGCGTATTGGACGGTGATTATAGGTTTTCCGACATGGTCTATATTGGCAATTGTGAGAATATCCAGGTAACGGGGATCACGATACGCAATGGCCGGGGATGGACCAACAGCCTTTTTAATTGTGACCAAATGAAGTATGACGGCGTAAAGGTGATCAGTTTCGGCCCTTCGGGTGATGGAATAAATCCACTAGGATCCAGAAACTTCGAAATTACGGATTGCTTCCTGCGCTGTACGGATGACTGTATTGCCATCAAATCACCCGATTCAACTTTATCCATACATGACATTGTAGTATCGGATAATACAATGATCGGTTATGCTTTCAGTGATGGGATTACTATCGGATTTGAAACAAACGGACCGGAGATTAAGAATATTGAAGTGCGAAACTGTGATATCCTGATGTCTCGGGGTGGAAGCCGGGTAGATGGTCATTCTGCGTTTAGTGTGATTTGTGATGGACCCGCTGATATTTATGACATATTCTACGAAAATATCCGGGTCGAAGTACCAATGCGTAAATTATTCGAGTTGCAAATCACCGCCGGAGACCTATATGGGATAGATCCACCTGGGAAAATCAAAAATATACACCTGAAAAATATTGAATGGTCGTCTCCGAATCCGATAGTACTGAAAGGGTATGACCAGAACCACCAGGTAGAACATATCACTTTTGAAAATTGCACCATCAACGGACAAAAATTATTGGAACCGTCTCCGGATATTTTTCAAATGGGAGAATATGTGCAGGGTGTGTATTTTAAATAAGTTCTTTTCTTCCCTAAATACTGATTTGAAGTAAAGAAACTGGTCTAATTCCGGGGATTTGAAATGAACCATGCTCCGATATTGCTGCAACGTGCGGTTACCGGATTGATTACCTGAAGAGACTATTTCATAATTCTAGCCCTCCGGTAGCTGATTCATTTTTATATTAAAGGGAAGATTAGAACCATATGAGAAACGCCATCTATTTGTCCGCATTGGTTATCGTGCTCTCTTGTCAGTTAGAGCCGATTTCAAGACAACCTGAGGGTTTTCGCCTGGAAGAGGGATTTCGAATGGAACTCGTGGCAAGTGAACCATTGATTTCGGATCCAGTCGACATGGAAATTGATGAATGGGGACGGATGTTTGTGGTTGAGATGCATGGTTATCCCCTCGAGCTTTCCGGCACGGGTTTGGTCAAGCGGTTAGAGGATACTGACGGAGATGGGCTCCCGGACCGGAGTACGGTCTTTGCTGACAGTCTTATTGTGCCCACCGGTATCATGCGCTGGAAGCAAGGATTCATCGTAACCGATCCACCCAATGTATATTATTTCGAAGATTCGAATGATGATGGGAAGGCCGATGTAAGAGAGATCATACTAACAGGATTTGCACGCTCCAATCCTCAACACAATGTCAATAATCCAACGTATGGTCTGGATAACTGGATATACCTGAGTCATGAAGGAGCGGTCAAAACTCAACTATTTGGCGACCTTCTGGGTGACGAAGGCAATGAAGTATTTATGCCTCATGTACCTCGTGGACCGCGACTCCCAAAAAATGCAAATGGCCTGGGAGTGCGATTTCGCCCTGATTCAGAACAGCTGGAGATGATTTCTGCAAGGAGTCAGTACGGTCAGACTTTTGACAATTGGGGCCATCATTTCCAGACCAACAATGCATCTCATCTCTACCACAAAGTCATCGCCGCACCGTATATGCAGCGAAATCCTAACCTGTTGATACCTACCAGCCAGTTCTTTATGCCCAAAGGTGGTAGAGGATTTGATATATTTCCGATCACATCGAATCCTGATCATCAGTTGTTGACGGATATTGGTGCTCTCACTTCCGCCTGTGGCATTATGTCCTATGGTGGAGGATCATTTCCGGTGGAATATGACCAAAGCATCTTTGCTGCCGAACCCGTACACAATATGATTCATGTAGACAGGATTGAGGAGAACGGTGCTACCTATCATTCCATCCCACTGTTGGAAGGAAGGGAGTTTTTAGCCTCCACCGATCCCTGGTTCCGGCCGGTCAACCACTATACGGGACCAGACGGATCCATTTACGTGCTGGATTACTATCGCAAGATCATAGAACATCCGGAGTGGCTATCCGATGAGGTCATTCAATCCGGAGATCTGTATGTTGGTATGGACATGGGTAGACTCTATCGAATTTCACCGGTGGGAGCAGAAGCCATGTCATTCCTCGACCGCCTCACCCTGGGAGGTGCAAGTATACCCATGCTGGTGGCTTATCTCGCAGAACCAAACGTTTGGTGGCGTACGCAGGCCCAACGATTGTTGATGGACCGGTCTGAACCGGAAATCGTCTCTGCACTTAAAGAGTTTGTGCTATCTACGGAGAGTTCAGTGGGAAAAGTTCATGCTATCTGGCTTTTGGAAAGCAAGAATCAAATGGAAGAAGAGATCTTACTGCGCATGCTCGGTGATACAGAGGCGGGGGTGCGTGAAAATGCAGTCAGAATTTCGGAAGGCTATCTATCCTCAAGTGAGGCACTTCAGCAGAAACTCTTGGAAATGGTCTCCGATCCTCATCCAAAGGTGAGATTTCAACTATTGCTGACCTTGGGCAATCTTTCGGATGCCAGGTCTGCGATCGTGCGAAATGAGATATTATTTCAGGATGTTGAGGATGCATGGGTGCAATATGCGGCATTATCTGCCACAGATTTTGATGCACTTGCATTGTTTCGAGAAGCCGCCTCAAAATTAGGTGCCATACGGACCCCCGGGACGGAATCCTTCTTTAGAAAGTTAAGCCAACTGATTGCGAGGAGTGGAAGCGCCAAGGAACTAAACCGGTTTTTAGCGGATATGCTTGCGTCACCAGCTGAATATTGGTTTTCCCCCCTTGTACTGGAGGGCATTACCAATGCATTCAAGCGAGATCAGGTGTTACAAATGACTCCAGAAAATGTACGCCGATTGTCTTCCCGTTTCACTATCTCAGCTGATCCAGCACTACGTCATCAGAGTCTTTCCTTACTGCAAGCTGCTGGTTTTTTTCAAACCCCGGAGAACCCCCTGTTAAAGCAGGCTATCAACTTCACGCATCAGCAAGAACTTGATAAATCACTGCTTGCGGATGCCATTCAAATCATTGGTTGGTCTGGCACCGAACGACATTTTGCTTTGCTGCAAGATCTATTTGCAACCCGGCAGAATCCGGAGATATGTAAAGTAATTTTAGAGGCCATGAATGCAATTTCCACTGAAATGACTGCAGATTTTATGGTCTCAGAGTGGTCAACATTGGTTCCGGAAGAGCGTAAAACCGGGATTCAGATCTTCTTTAAAAATGATGAAAATAGATCGGTGCTATTGCAAGCAATATCTGAAGGTAAAATCCAACCTTCGAACCTCACCTGGGGGCAGACTGTATCGTTGTTAAATAGCAGCAATCCATCCATAAGAAGTTTGGCCAGGGCACATCTGCAAGGAAACGAATTAAACGCAGACACAGTGTGGCAGACTTATCAGGAATGTCTGCAACTCAGCGGTCAAGTTGAGCAGGGGCAGGAAGTTTTTCGTACCCACTGCGGGAGCTGCCATCAGAAAGCCGGCAAACTGGGGGTCGCATTCGGACCCGATCTGGCGGCGGTGCAAAATCGCAATAAAACAGCCCTTCTGGTAGATGTTCTGCAACCAAACCGATCGATCGCCGATGGCTATGAATTGTGGATATTGTCCCTTGATTCGGGAAATAGTCTTTCGGGAATCATTTCAGAACAGAGTCCTACCAGTTTGACGATCCGGGATGCCACCGGTCACGAGACGACGATTGCCCGGGAAGACATAAAAGAACTCACGGCCTCTGAGTGGTCTGCTATGCCGGAAAACTTACATACCCAAATAAGTCAGAGCCAAATGGCTGATCTGCTCGCATTTTTAAAAAGTTAATAGTCAAGAATTATGATAAAGTATTTACTGCTCCTTGTTGCTTTCTTACCGCTTGCGACGACCCTGAATGCTCAAACGGGTACGATCCAGGAAAGGTTGGGATATTCGCCGGAAACCAAATTATTAATTATTCATGCTGACGATATCGGAGTTTCCCATTCGGAAAATATCGCTAGTATCCATGCTATTGAAAATGGCTGTGTTAACTCGGGCAGCATCATGGTGCCCTGTCCCTGGTTTCCGGAAATCGCAGCCTACGCGGCCGCACACCGGGATTTCGATTTTGGGCTGCATCTTACTCTGACCAGCGAATGGCAATATTTTAAATGGGGTCCGATCTCCCCAATCACTGAAGTGCCGGGACTGCTGACCGAGTATAATCACTTCTACCGGTCAAGAAATGATCTGAAGACCCATGCGAGTGCTGGAGAGATTGAAAGAGAACTTCGCAGCCAGATTGAATTGGCTTTAAAATATGGTATCGATATTACTCATCTCGATTCTCATATGTTCACGCTATACCTCAAACCCGAATATCTTGCGGTATATAAGAAATTGGGAAGAGAATATAAATTACCTATTTTACTCAATGCAGAATACCTCACTTTATTTGGATTGGAAGCAAATCAACACATCAATGAAGACATTGTAGTGGACAAGGTCTATATGGCATATAGCCCTGATTTTGAAAAGGGGATGGCCAATTATTATACAGAAGTGATGCGAGGTATGCAGCCAGGTTTAAATATTATCTTGCTTCATGCTGCATACAATAATGAAGAAATGCGAGGAGTGACGTCAAATCATCCCGGCTATGGAGCCGAATGGCGCCAACAGGATTTTAATTTCTTTACCAGCGAAGCATGTGAAAATTTAGTCAGGGAAGAGAATATACAACTGATTACCTGGCGAGAGATCCGAGACAAATTAATCAAAGATTAGCTAATTCGAGACGACTGATCCTACTCACCGGAATTGATGATCTCAATATTTCTCCAACACATTGTTTCTGGGTTGAACTTTATCTGAAGTTGCAATGTAAAGTAAGTGGACTTGAAGATTTGCTCTAATAAGGCAAAAAATATTTTATTTAATTCCTGTCGCACTTTTCATTACCAGAAACAATCTTTTGGAGCAACTGAAAAAAAACTTAAAAAAATATTGGTCTTTCTACATTTCGGGAACACTGATCGGTTTGGTAATCCTGGCGTATTTCTCTGTTCCTGAGTTTAACGACTTTCTTAATAAATTCTGGGAGATTATTTGGAGCGATGATCGTCAGCGCATCACCAGCTGGTTTAAAAATTTTGGATTATGGGGCCCGGTTCTGATTATCATACTGATGATTTTACAGATGTTTCTCATTGTCTTCCCCACCTGGTTGCCGATGATCGTGGCTGTGATTGGCTATGGTTCGTGGCTCGGTATGTTAATATCTGTCGTTGCTGTATTTTCGGCATCTACCATCGGATATTTTCTGGGAGAAAGACTTGCTGACCCAATCAAGGAGAATTTAGTAGGAGGAAAAAAGTATCGGAAACTAAGTGAGTTCATGAAAAGGCACGGTTTCTGGGCGGTAGTTCTTTTCCGGATATCGCCTTTTCTTTCCAATGATGTAATAAGTTTTGTTGCCGGAATCATAAAGATGGGATACTGGAAATTCATTTATGCCACGATGGTTGGTATCATTCCGCTGGCAGGGGCGATTGCCTATTTTGGAAAAGACACAGAGACTTTGCAGACCGGACTCTATTGGCTAGGTGGTACCGGCCTTTTAATCTATATCATCTATCATTATTTCCAGAATCGGAGTCAATGATACCGCTTAGTTGATCCCTAAAAACTCCATTGCTCAGGCCAAAGTAAAACCACCAGGATACCGGACGCAATGGACAGGCCAAAAAGGATCCAGACGATCTTTGCTAATTTGGGTGTTCCCAGTGCAGATGCCATGCCTCCTTTAAAAACAAGGTTGGCCAGGGAAGCCACCAGGATCAGTTTCCAGGTGAGGTGACTTTCGATTTCACCCCGGTTTAATGAACTACTGAGAGAAAGGGTTATCGCATCCATGTCGGTAAGGCCACTGACGATAGAGACAATGTAAAGTCCACTTTGGCCCAGATAATCCTTCGCTGCAGCCACACCCAACAGAATCAATGCATACAGGGCGCCAAATACCAGGGCACTTTTCAGCTGTGCCGGATTTCTGGGCTCCGGGAGCTCCTCCAATTGCTCACGTTGATTAAAATAATACAACCAGACACAGAGAATAATCATAAAAACCAGTTCTGCCAACAAAGGGGGAAGGATCGCTCCCAGATAGTTAGGACTGACTACTGCCACCTCGATCATCACCCGGATCAGCGAAACCATCGAAGCAGTCATAATCACAAATGCAGCAAGACGGGCAGCTTTCGGCACCTGGCTTGCCTGCCGGGAGAAGGTGACGGTCGTGGCGGTACTGGATATCATTCCACCCAACAAACCATTGGCGATCGTTCCGGCATTTTTACCCAGGATCTTGTAGATGAGATATCCTACCAGTCCGAGACCGACGATTAAAACTACCATCAACCAAATATCATGGGGATTCAGAACCGCGTAAGGACCATAATTTTGATCTGGCAAAATTGGTAGGATCACCAACGAAATGGCAACGAACTGCATGATGGCACGGACGTCTTTCTGTTTCAACCGCTCCACAAATCCCGCCAGGGTCGACTTCAGGTGCAAAAGCACAGCAATGACACCACCAATTGCAACTCCTAAACTCAGATCTCCAAAAACCAAATACGCCCCTAATGCATACATCAACAGAAATGCCACTTCCGTGGTCTGGCCAATATCAGGATTTTGTTTTCGCTGATGCTTAAAATAATTGACGGTGGCAACCAGGATCACTAAACAAAGGGCACCGGCAGCAACCACCAAACCATCATTAAGATGTTTCGACAGCAATCCCATAATGCTGCCGAAGACCGTCACCAGTGTAAAGGTGCGGATACCAGCCATTTTGTGTTCATCGTACTCCCGCTGCAATCCCACCAGCAATCCCAGGCCAATACTAATTCCCAATATTTTGAATAATTCGTAATCGATCAAAACGATGTTTTTCCCTATTTCGAAATCTATTGTTACTCAGACTTCCCAATCTATTTGGGAATAGATGCCACTCAATTGACATTACCTTCGATGTTATTATCAATTAGACCAGATAAAAATTAAAAAAGCTCGCTTTACCCGGTCTGGTCACTAAAAATCAGGAGATCCATGGCAACCCTGCTAAACCAATACGGTATCAAATGACTTTCTGCCGTTTTTTTAACTAAAAAAAACTTTTTCATATGGCATATTTACATATGTTTAATTAATTGTCTACTAGTAATATATACGACAGCAAACGACACCAAACGACTAAATTCGCTTATAAACGAAAGTAAATATTTAATAACCGAATCATGGGGATGGTCTCCTGCAACTTTGCTGTATCGATGCCGATCGACGAAATCAAATTTTTAAAACTTAAAATCTAATTATCATGAAAAACTTAATTAATCATGTACAGCTTATCGGACATCTGGGTAAAGACGTTGAAACCCTCGAATTCAGTGAAGGGAAAAAAGTGGCGAAAGCTGCGTTGGCGACCAGTAGCAGCTATTACAATAAGAATGGCGAGCGGGTGGAAAATACGGACTGGCACAATCTGGTAGCCTGGGGCAAGACAGCAGAGTTGATGGCTAATTTGGGCACAAAAGGTTCCAAGATTGCAATTAGTGGTAAAATATCGAATCGAACCTATGAGGATAAAGGTGGGGTAAAACGATACGTTTCAGAAGTAGTCGTTGATGAATTTATAATGATGACCCCTAAATCCAAAGTACCTTTTTAATCTTCAGAAAGTAAATAGCGGAATGGCGGAGTGTCAGCACTTCGCCATTTTAGTTTCCGGGATTTTCTACTCATCCTTTAAGTTACTCGCCGGATCAACTCTTGCGGCCTGAAAAGTTTGAGTAGTAACGGTAAGACAGGCAATAACCAGAATTAAGAGCGCCGGAAGAAAAAAGTGCCAGAAGCTAAGTTTAATGCTATAAGCAAAACTTTCCAGCCAGAAAAGACATAGGAAGTAACTGAAAGGAATCGCAATCAAAATCGCTATCAGAATCGTTTTCGAAAACTCTTTGGTAAGTAACTGTATAATGCCGAAGACACTTGCGCCTAAGACTTTCCGAATACTGATTTCCTTTCTTCTTTTTTCGGTAGTGAACATTGCCAGACCAAATAAACCCAGACAAGAAATGATGATTGTTAAGCCTCCAAAAAACCGAGACAAGACAGCCACTCTGTTCTCAGCCTGATATAACTGCCGGTAGTCATCATTCAAAAAAGTATAATTAAAAGTAAAATCGGGATGAAATTCCTGGTACAGCTTATCTATCTCGGCGATGATGGCCTGTTCCTGATCTGACTTATACCGAACAATTATATCTCTCTCATCCGCTCGAAACCTCAAGATCATTGGAGCAATCTTTTTATGTATAGAGCCATATTGAAAATCCCTCACTACCCCAATAATCTCCTGGGGTCTCCGGTAATCACCACTTCCATTATATATAATTCTACCGACGGGATCATTCAGATCCATAAGCGCTACCGCAGACTCATTCAGGATTATTTTGGAATAATCATCCTGGCGATCCCGGGAAAATGTCCTTCCAGCAATCAATTTAATGTCAAGGGCTTCAATCACATCGTAACCGATACGAGGTGATTCAAAAAGGATTTTCTTATCGGTCTCCTCTCCTCTCCAGGAATAACCAGTCTGAGTATCAAACCGGTTTGTGATGGAAGAAGCCATATTTCCACAAGCAATGACACCAGGAATCCTTCTCAACTCATCCAGAAATATCTGAGGATCACCATCGTTTCTCGATCGCTGAAAACATAATACATTCTCCCGGTCATAGCCTAAATTTTTGGTCTGAATAAACTTTAATTGTTGTTGAATTACCATTACCCCGACAATAAATACCAGAGACATAACAAATTGAAAAATAACAAGAGATTTCCTGATCCAACGATTATTTACCTCAGCAGAAGATTTTCCTTTGAAGACAGATACCGGATTAAATCCCGCCAGGTAAAAATTCGGGATAACTACCGGAAAGCAAGCCCGTAATAAAACCTATGCACAAAATGCCAACTACCAAAGGAACAGTAAATTCTAACGCTAGAGCTTTTCCGGTCAAAACATTGAAAGATGGCAAGAATACGCTAACCAGGAACAAAGCAATAATTAATGCCGCAATGGTTACAATAAAGGATTCGGCCAAGAATTGAAATATCAAAGATTGTCGACTGGCTCCCACCGTTTTTCTGACCCCTACTTCCATCATCTTGTGAGATGACTGTGCCGTTGACAGATTCATAAAGTTGATGCAGGCAATTATTATTATGAAAATTGCGATGAGAGAAAATAATTTTACATAATCAATCCGGCCACCACTCTGTACACCGTTTTCAAAATTTCCATATAGATAATTATCTGAATACTTCTGAACAAATAGTTTAAAAGAATGATCAATTCCCGGTCGTTTTGAATAATAGACATCCGTCATCTTCTCACTTAGCGCAGCAAGATCCGTTCCCTCCTGCAAAATGAGGGATGTTGCAGCGTACCCACCGCTCCATTCTTCTGCATAGTGATCGATATCAACCAGCCATTGGTATGAAATAACCACATCAAACTGATTGGTGGCACTCACGGGCGGATGAGCGTACACGCCGGAAACCTGAAAGGATTCGTCGAAGTATTCATTTTTCCACTCGACCATCTTACCTAATGCCTCGTCAACCGATCCAAATAATTTAACCGCCATTTCCCGGGAAAGAACGATATTGCTCTTACCGGAGAGGACCTCTTCTTTTGACCCTATCAATAAGGGATAAGAAAATACTGTAAAATAATTAGGCTTGGCATAGAGACCTTCTACCTGCAATTTTTCATTACCACGCATCAAAATCCCCTGCGGCCGCATAAAACTATTGTGATATGCTGTCGAAGACACGACTTCAGGAAGTTCATTTACCAGGGTACTTCCCAGAGGTCCCGGAGTATTATTCCATGTCTGAGTTTCTCCGGGCATATCTGCATTCATCAGTACCTGATAAAGTTGATCATCATTTTCATTGAATTTATCAACATTTAATTCATCCTGAACCCAGAGAAATATAAATAAGGCACAAGCCAGGCCCGTTGACAGACCAATAATATTGATTAAAAAAGATGTTTTGTTTCTTTGGAGTTTTCGAGCGGCGAGGATCAAATAATGTCTTAACATCGATATTTTACTTCTGGCTAATAGAAATAAGTCGAATTATATGCCAAATACACAAAGAATTGAATTTTAACTATTTATGAAAATTAAATATAAGACTTGTAAAAAATGACGTTCGCCAACGGACAAAAAGTGTCCGAATATGAACATTCACCATTTGGTTTTACCGTAGATAAAGAGGCATGAGATTTTCCTGATCAGGCTCGAGAAATGATCCCGGAAAATCATCGATTATTTATTTGGGAAATAGTCTGCCGAATCTGTCCGATCGAGATATCGCCTTCGTAAACCAGCAAAGTATATCTTAAAACTAACGGTACTTCCCGGGAAACAGCTATGGGATCCCTACCGGGAAAAACCGCATTTTGCATACTATTTTCTGCACGCAATATCCAGGTTTCTGGATATGAGGGATTCTGCGGATTGCAGATCACGACAATGCCTGCCTTCCCTCCGTCTTTAGCCAAGGAACCTTCCATCTTCATCCAGGAACCAGCAGTAATTTGGTTGGTGATGGGTTGGATCGTCTGGCCTTCGGAAGAAAACTTGATATCTTCCGGAAGCTTCATTCGTACGGAAAATCCCCCATAACCTTTTTCATCATCTGATCCACCGATCATTAAATCTGAGGTCCGGGCCAGAAGAGAAATCATAAAATCTATCTGCCGGAAATTGTCAATCCGAGGATGGATAGTCACCTGGGTATTCTCCTCCATAAAAGGTTGTTGATCTCCGTCTCCATCCAACTTAAGTGATGACTCCCACAGTGTGTGAATGTTCAAAAGCAAATTACCACCTTTCTGCATTTCGGGTTTGATCGATTGAACATCCCACGAAATATTTTCGCAGGCCCAGGCATCCCCCAGATTTTTTTCGCCGGCCAGGATCTGATGCCAGGTCCAAAAAATACCCCGGTGATGTAAATGATCCTCCGGGAAGTCTTCGGTCATTACCGAACCATCGATGCCGTAGAGAGGATGTATATAATTCGCCCGGGGAAAAGCGCCATCGCTCGACTTCGTTTGCTTTTGATAAAAAAGTACGGGCGATTTCCCCTCCGTCACAAAAACACCTTGCGGAGTTTCCTCCACGGCCAGTTTTTGTGCGCCAAGTTTTGTTTTGGCACAGGATATTATTAAGATAAAAAGAAGAATTGATCGCAACCTCATGGCTCTATTTTTACTCAATGTAAATAAAGATTCCGGGCATTGCGATAGATCCAATCAAGATTTGCTGTCGAACCAGATCTCAGCCTGCTTTATACCAACCTTGCAATTAATTATTTTAAGCTATTGAACTTAGGTCAAAATTTGCCTTGAGCAATGAATTTATATAGTGCATAGGCAACAGGCTTTTCAATATTTTGAGGCTTAATTAATTGGTGGAAAAAGACGTTTGTTTCTCCGTCATTTCACTTAGAATTCCCTTCAAATGCATAGCTGACATCTCCATGGCAGTTGCCATCTCTTTAATTGAAAGGATCTCCGATTGATCAACCTGGCCATCGGCAGCAGCAACAGCGATCGCACATTTTATAATCATTTCTTTTCCATGCTCATTCAGAGAGGGAGTGACTTTGCGCAGATAGGTATCAATATTTTCAGGATTTCTTTGCACCTCAAAAATATATGCCACCAATTCCCCCATTGTCATGTCTTTGTGGCCGAACTTATTGATAATCTCAAGGACCACTTTTAGCTCATTATCATCAATCTCGCCATCGGCCAAAACAATCATAGCCATGGTATGTCTCATCGCTTTTTCATAAATAGATTGAAATTCATTCCTGGCACTATCAGGATCATATTCCAAAACGCGGGTTACAAAAGTACCACGGCAACGTTGACATTCTACGTATTCACCCATTCTGCCCAAAGGAATAACCGGAATGAAATATAGCGTGAAAAATTTAGTCACTTTTTTATGTTTATAGGCTTCGCTGGTTGCGCATTGAGGGCAGACAAAATTGCCCTGAGCCAGGGTTGATTTTACGCCTCTGGTGCCAAAAATGATCATTTGCTTTTGATTTAGTTATTAATAAGATCGGACGATCCTGAATGGATCTTTTCTTTAAGATTTCATCTACCTCTGCAGTTACTAATTATAAATCAATTCCTATGCCAATAATCATAAATAATTGATTATCAGTTTATTATAATGTAAATAGTATACTTTTACAGTATTAGAATAAACAGGTAGAGAGGGTAAAGGACAAGATAATTGAACCTGAAACATAGTTTGGGGAGGTAACAGGAAACCGGGAATCAAAAAAATCAAATGGGCACTAATTATCCTTCCACAGCCATCGTAATCCCTCTGGCAATAAGGCACCGGGATGTTTGTCACTATGCACTCCATCGGTCCAGACAGTAGTGAACTGATACCTTGCTCCGGGATCATTATTCTCATCTGCATTGGCATTGGCATATTTAAGAGCAGAGACCATTTGTTGATTGGCCAGAAACCAGTCACCCCAGCGATTGCTCAGGTCATTAGACCCATCCTGGATGAAGATCCGGATTGGCCGGATTGGCTCGCGGCGGATCAGGGCAGGATAATCCTGTCCCCCCAGTTTTACCGGATCTTCCTGCGGACGGAAACCAATCGACACATAACTGCCGATTCCGCTGAAAACTTTGCGAAAAACATCCGGACGGTGCCACGCGACGGTAAAAGCGGCGATTGCTCCACTACTCGTCCCACCGATCGCTCTTTGCTCCGGATCATCTGTGAGCCGGTACTCTTTGGCAACTTCCGGCAGCATCTCTTCAATAATAAAACGGGCATAGCGATCACTCATCGCATCGTATTCCTGAGCCCGGTTATTTGGATTTCGGGTGCCCAATGAATCCGGATATACCTCTGAGCGGTTACCGGGTGTAATGAATATTCCAATTGTCACCGGCATATCACCCCTGGCAATCAAATTCTCCATGACCTGTGGTACCCGAAGCGAACCTTCGGAAAAGGTAGCCCGGTTGCCATCCTGAAAGACCAACACACTGGCCGGGGAAGTTCCATCATATTGTGCAGGAACAAAAATCCAGTACTGTCGCACCGTGCCTTCGATAATATTACTGTGGAAACTAAATGGCCCTTTGAGCTCACCCCGGGGTACGCCATCCTGGGGAAAATGATCGGCAGTAAGCTCGAGTCCGGTACGGATTTCCATCTGGCTCCAGAGGCTGACGTACATGCAACTGAACAGGATTAACAGGCAATTTTTCATATTGGGAGATTCTCTGTGGGAAAGTACGTTTGCTAGTAAATGACTTGCATCGAAATATACAAAATGTCCTGTCGATCGCCCAAATCTAAAAATCCGGCTGCTGCCACAGCCTCTGATATAAAGTCTTTGTAAACAGATGATGACGAAAGTGTAAAATCATCCCAGATACCAGCTAAACGGGCAAAAAAGCGGATTAGACGTATGAGGGATGGTAGATTTTCAAATGCCCAAAATCATCAAGAGAAGTAACTTAGATTTACCCATCTCTCAATACAAATTATTAGCTTTGCACCTCCTAAATTGAAGGATCTTCTTTAAATCAAAAAAAACATTGAAAATATGTCAAAGAAAGTAGCAATTAATGGTTTTGGCCGAATTGGTAGACTGACCTTTCGGAACCTATTGAAAAACCCCGATATAGAAGTAGTGGCGATCAATGACTTAACGGACAACGCTACCCTGGCACATCTGTTTAAATATGACTCAGCTCACGGTATCTTTGAGGGAACCGTGGAATCAACCGATGACCACCTGATCATCAATGGTAAGAAGATCAGTGCTTCAGCAGAAAGAAATCCGGCAAATCTGCCCTGGAAAGAACTGGGAGTAGATGTGGTATTGGAATGTACCGGTATCTTCCTCGCTGCCGATAAGGCTAAAATGCATCTGGATGCCGGAGCCAAGAAGGTACTGCTTTCTGCACCGGGTAAAGGTGGTGATATCAAGACCATCGTACTTGGAGTCAATGATGACGAATTGACTGCTGATCAGAACATTATATCTAATGCCAGTTGTACGACCAACTGCTTCGCACCGGTGATCAAATTACTTAATGACAACTGGGGAGTGAAAGTGGGAAGTATGACAACTACTCACGCCTATACCGGCGATCAAAATATTCAGGATGCCCCTCATAAAGACTTGCGTAGAGCCCGGGCAGCAGCGTACAACATCGTACCTACTTCTACCGGAGCAGCAAAGGCGATCGGGGCGGTCGTGCCGGAAGTTGCCGGTAAATTAAGTGCTATTGCATTGCGCGTACCAGTGGTTGACGGATCTCTCATCGAGGTGAATGTATTGGTAGAAAAAAGTACTACTCCGGAAGAGATCAATTCCGTCTTCAAAGCTGCTTCCGAGGGAAGAATGAAAGGCGTGCTGGAATACTGCACCGTCGAGATTGTTTCATCAGACATCATTCGCAATCCCCATTCTTCCATATTTGATTCCTTGATGACTCAGGTACAGGATGGTAATTTCATCAAAGTGGTAAGCTGGTATGATAATGAAGCCGGCTATAGTGCCAGATTGGCTGAACTTACTGACAAAGTATGTAAATTGGTATAAGCAAAGTTATTGATCAGGTAATGGATAATTGAAATACAACGAATCTCCACATCCTGATGAAATACAGAGGGCTGGTATGAATATCAGCCCTTTTTTTTGCCCTGGTCTAACGCAGATTCGACTGATCCAGCCAGTTCTGAGCCAGCCATTGAGGATCGATTCTTTTGGCAGTTAGTTTTTACCGTTTTTCCAGGAAATCATATGTAGCCTGGTGTAGTCTTGGTCTTAGTCCTAAACGGTATAATTTGCCGTTGGCCCGGGTTGGATGAACCCGATTGGTTAGCAAGATGAAGACCATCTCTTCTGCGGGATCTACCCAAAAGTAAGTACCTGTAAAGCCGGTATGACCGAAGCTCTCCGCACTGGCTGATTTCGCTACATAGCTGGCCCCTTCCCTGTATTCTAGCAGTGGTTTGTCAAAACCGAGTCCTCGACGGTTATCCTTATCCGGATATTGTACCCGGGTGAATTCCTCCACCACCTTTTCACTGAGATATCGCTCCCCCCCATATGTGCCTTTATTTAGCAGCATCTGGCAATATTTCCCCAGATCCAGCGCATTAGCAAATAAACCGGCGTTGCAGGATAATCCGTCTAGCATCGCCGCCGCCTCGTCGTGAACATAACCATGTATCAATTGATGCCGGAAGACCGTATCTATTTCAGTGGGTACGATCTCATCCAGGGCAAAGCGATCAAGAGGCCGGTACGTCATCCGGGTCGCACCCAACCGGTCATAAAAATGATGGTACATGAAACTATCAATTCGCTCACCGGAAAGGCGTTTAATTAATTCCGGATATAATAAAAAGGTAAGACCGGAATAGACGTAACCCGGCTCCGGATTTAATGGAGATTTTTTAATAGCCTTATCAATCTGCCCTTTAAATTTCCGGTGCAAATAAAGGGAGTCAGTGATTTTGATCGGAAATCTCTTTGACCACTCCTCTTTGAAAGTACGCCCTTTGAATTTTCCGTTTTTGCGATAGGTATTCTGGTAATAAACGATGTACGGCATTAACCTCCCCTGATGAGCAAGCGCTTCACGTAGAGGCACACTCCCTTTATTGGAATTACATAATACCGGAAAATAACTACACAGATCCAGATCCAGGTTAATTTTATTCTGATCATACAAGTACATGAGGGCAGGAGTCGCTGTCGTCACCTTCGTAATGGAGGCCATATCATAAAGATCGGTCTGAGCTACCGGGACACATCCGTAATAACTTTGGCAGCCATACTCCTCCATCACCGCCACTTCACCCTTGTGCAGCACGAGCAATTGAGCTCCCGGAAATGCCATACTATCCAGCCCGGTCTGCATGATCTTATCCAGTGTATCTTTCAAGGGCTGATAAAAGGGGGATCTTTCAGCATCGGGAAAAGAAAGCCGGGTTGCATCCGTTGTCATGATCCCACTTCCACCAACGAAATTTCCGGCATCCAGACTGAGGTGCCGGTCAAACTTTTTGCCACCAAAAATGCATTGTATCATTTTCGACACCTCGGCAGTAGTTCCGGTTTCCAGATAAATGATCGCATCCGCCCATTCGATTTCTTGCGGTGGTATTCCATGAAAACAAATAATGGACCTTGCATCGCCCGCCATCACTTTTGCCTTGTCCAGCTCAAAAGTATCACTGACAAAAAAAATCCGGATTTTTCCGGAAGTCGAAAGCCGGCTTGGAATATGCTCTTCCTTGTAATACCCCGCAAATTCTCTGGCGGTGAGCAGAAGTGAATCCACGGAGCCATAAATTTCCAGGTGAAATTGTTCCAGGTGCTCCAGAGGTATAAGATTCTCCGAATTTTTCAATAACACCTGTGCACGTACTATAAAACAAAATGAGGAAATGACAACTACTAAATAAAATCTGGGTAACTTAATCATTACGAGTCGTTTGCATATTTCCAGTAATATAGTAGAGTTTGACTGATTGCGATACTACTGAGAAAATAATTTGATTGAAAAGCCCAACTACGGACCAATGTAAAACAAATTGCCGGTCGTCGAAGTGTCTGGCTGACAAGGGGGAATCAGGCTTGGAAATACCACTTCTTGATTTGGAAGTTCGCCCGGAGAATGTCATGTGTCAAGAACCGGGGACCTTCGTTTATTTACCGGCGAATTAATAGTGATTGAGCCTCACTTTCCCTATTTTCACCGCATGACAAGGCGATTTTTTCAGCGAACTGTTTCCGGTGCTATCCTGGCGTATCTTAGTCCCCGTTGGATTGATTCCAGTGG
Source organism: Saprospiraceae bacterium (assembly GCA_020436835.1). Lineage (GTDB taxonomy): Bacteria > Bacteroidota > Bacteroidia > Chitinophagales > Saprospiraceae > JABDMH01. Next base: position 19,720 of record JAGQWZ010000335.1, read on the forward strand.
TATGGTTAAGCCGGCCAGGCTCCGGCAAGGTGATACGATCGCTCTCATAGCACCGGGAAGTGCGCTACCGGTGACAAAAATCGAAGAAGCAGTTTTGACCTGTCAGAAACTCGGTTTAAGACCGTTTATCGGTCCCAATGCTACCGAAGAAAATGGATATCTGGCCGGAACCGACGAGCAGCGCCTATTTGATCTTCATGCTGCCTTTGCTGATAAACAGGTCAACGGTATCTGGTGTCTGCGCGGTGGTTATGGCTGTACCAGACTGCTCCCTAGGGTGGATTACCGGCTTGTGAGAGAAAATCCGAAAGTTCTGATCGGCTACAGTGATATCACCGCACTGCATCATGCCTTTGCCAGTCATTGCAATCTAGTCACCTTTCATGGACCGGTAGCAACCAGTGAATCAAGTGAATATTCTCTTGACTACCTGAGAAAAGCAGTCATGTCAGCCGGACCTCAATATCTGGAATCCAGTCCGGAAGCTTCCGGCGAGACCTATGTAATCCGGGAAGGAAGTGCCAGCGGAGCATTGACCGGAGGTAATCTATCCCTGTTGGCTGCGATGGCAGGTACTCCCTATTTGGATCGTTTTGCCGGTAAAATTGTATGTATCGAAGATATAGGTGAAAAGCCCTATCGCATTGACCGCATGCTGGTACAACTTTTTCAAGCTACCGATCTCGCTGATGCGGCAGGAATCATACTGGGACAGTTTAACGATTGCGAACCCGATCCCGGAGATAAATCACTTTCCTTAAAGGAAACATTGACCCATCAATTTGCCTCATTTACAGGTCCTGTCTTTTACGGATTTTCCTTTGGACACATTAAAAATCAAGTCACACTGCCCTTTGGGATCCAGGCCCGGTTCAATACCACCGACCAACGAATAGAATTACTTGAATCATCCACAGAAGCTTAAGAAGAATCAATGGAAATCAGTTGGAAAATAGTTTCATTACCCCTCGCCTCCACGTTCGTTATCTCCAAGGGAGCTTTCACCCACCGGAGAGCAATGATTTTGAAGCTCAGCCTGGATGGTTTTTCCGGTCTGGGTGAGGCCACGGAGATCACTTACTATGGAATATCTCTTGACCGTTTTGAGGGTATCATTCAACAGAGTCTGCCCAAGTTGCAGGGAATCGAACTCACCACCCCGGAAGAATATTTTTTTAAAATCTCCCCCTTGCTGGGATCGGAACCATTTCTATTGAATGCTTTCGATTGTGCCGCACATGATCTGTATGGACAAATGCAGCATAAGAGCACTCGAGAAGTCCTCAATCTCGAACTGAGAGATGACTTGCCTCAATCTTCATTTACGATCGGTATCGGACCGGTGGACGAAATGGTAGAAAAAATCAGGCAAAAACCATGGCCGGTGTATAAAATTAAACTAGGCACGGAAAATGACCTCGCCATTATGAAGGCACTGAGGCAGGAAACGGATGCTATCCTGCGAGTGGATGCCAATGGAGGATGGAGCGCCGAGCAAACCGTAGAATTAAGCAGGGCTTTTGCCGAACTGGACGTTGAATTTATAGAACAACCACTGGCGCGTGATCATGATAATATCATGCCCGAAATTATTGGTAGATCCCCCCTGCCCTTGATTGCAGACGAGAGTTGTCAAACCTATAAAGATGTGGAAACCTGCCGGGGAAAATTCACCGGCATCAATATCAAACTGATGAAATGCGGTGGGCTCACTCCTGCTCTGCACATGATAGAAAAAGCGCGTAAACTGGGTTTGAAAATTATGGTTGGTTGCATGACTGAAACTTCGATAGGCATCAGTGCCGCCGCACAATTAGTACCGCTTGTTGACTATGTCGATCTCGATGGATCCCTCCTGATCAAAGAAGATATTGCGAGCGGTGCGCATCTTCGCAACGGTTGGGTCATTTTTCCGGAGGGATACGGTTTGGGATGCAAATTATTAAAGGAACATAGCTTTTAAATTCGAGCATAGTGCGTTTTTTCTATTTATTAATTATCACCGCTTTCATACTTTCGTGTTCGACTTCAAGGCATGCTGGCACCAAGCTAAACGAATTATTTACACACGACACTTTATTCAATGATCACTTTACCGGCTTTCTCCTTTACGATCCGGTAACTAAGAAAAATATTTACGAATTTAATTCCGACCATTTTTTTACTCCGGCATCCAATACGAAAATCTTTACGCTTTTTGCTGCATTAAAAACGCTGCCGGATTCTATCCCTTCCCTTGAATATGCCGTCCGAAATGACTCCATCTATATTTGGGGCCTGGGAGACCCTACTCTGTTAAATCCGGAATTTGAAAACGAAGACAACTCACTACGGTTCATTGGTAGTCTGGATTTACCCGTTATTTTTTGTAAGGATAATTTCTATTCGAAACATTTCGGAGCAGGATGGGCCTGGGACGATTACCTATATGCATATCAGGCAGAAAAGTCGTCATTTCCTGTTTTCGGCAACCTGATGTATTTTAGCTACCACCAGCTTAGAAATGAGATGGTCCGACTTCCGGAGTTTTGCCAGGTAAATTTCAAACCGGGAGCATCTTTCCAGCTGGAGCGCGATCCTCAAAGTAACACCTATTTTATTGAGTGGCCCGAAAACAATGGTGACCTGATTTTAAGATCACCCCTCCACCTCACCGACAGTCTGCTTATCTCGGTTTTTTCTCACTATGTAAAATCCGGATTTACGATTTCACAAAACTGTCCGGAATTAACCAACAAAAAAATTAAATATGGTGTAGGGCTTGACACCATCTATGCTGCACTGATGCAACACAGTAATAATTTTATCGCAGAACAACTATTACTTTCCGTTTCGGCAGCACTGACCGACACCCTGGATACGCAGGTGGGAATTAACCGGTTTGGTAAAAAATACCTTAATAACATTGCCCATGAAATGCAATGGTATGATGGCTCGGGTCTGTCACGTTACAATCAGTTTACGCCCAGGGCAATTGTAGACGTACTGGAACAAATTTACAGGATGTTACCTCCGGAAAAAATTAAAGATATTTTTCCTGCTGGCGGTAAATCAGGCACCATTCGAAACTGGTATGCTAATGAAAACGGACCGCCTTTTATATATGCTAAAACCGGTACGCTAAGGAATGTACATTGTCTCAGTGGATATCTTTTAACCGATTCGGGGAAAACCCTCATTTTTAGTTTTATGCACAATAACTTTAAGGGTTCATCCAGTAAAGTAAAAAAGCAAATGAACACCGTCTTGCAAAATATTAAAGCCAATCAATAGTATTAAATGAAAATATTTTTCTCAGAAAGTAAACCCGAGTATAAAACCTATACGTTCAACTACGGTATCTACTGTATAAAAGAAGATAATAAGGAATTAACGACGATTTACGAAAAAGGGTTTTTGCCCTATTCCGGAAATACTGAATTGCAAGCTGAAATATTTTATCTCGCCCGCAGCCTTAGGGTAGATCTGGACCGGTTTGTCGATTCCAGTGAAAACCGGCGGGTAAACCGAAAAATTGAACCCCTGAATATTAAAGTTGAATTCCTATCTAAAAACGATGTTCTGAGCGATGATCCCGGATTTCACCCTTTTTGCGAGCAATATGTCTCCGCCCGGATTGGAGAGGCAATGACGCCCAGTCGCTTGCAGTACATTCTGGACCTTACCACCGGTACCCATGTATTTCGTTTTACCCGGGATGATCATGTCGTTGGATATGTACTTGCGGTCGTGAGTTTGGAAATCGTCCACTATTGGTTCAGCTTCTTTGATCTGGAACTGATGCGCTCGCATTCTCTGGGCAAATGGATGATGTGGTCTGTCATTCAATGGGCAAAAAGCGCAAATAAAAAATCAGTCTACCTCGGCACCGCCTATGGTGAAAAAGCGCTTTACAAAGTACGAGATCACAAAGGTTTATCATTTTTTGACGGCTCCTCCTGGAATGAGGATATGGATCTCCTGAAATCCTGGTGTAAGACCGATCAGGACCGGGATGCGACGGACCGGTTTAAACTGGCAGAGGATGCCAATCTATACATTCAGAACATATTTCCCTAAGAAGCTGTTTTGAAACAGGATGGAGACAGATCTGCTATTTTTCACCGGATGAAGAGGAAGTTGGTTAATTCAGACTTTAGTTTTCCCGGATTTTTATAAATTGGCGTCTTGTCATCCGCCCGGCACAACCATCTAAACTCAACTCTGCTAGACTGGCTTGTTAATTGTTACTGATCGGATAGGAAGGTCTCCGTTCGATTTGTATATTTATTCTTCCCAAAAAAATATGAGGCACACCAGAGGAGCAGGACCTAGAAGCAGAACCGGTATGGGTAGCATTTTGCTAACCCTCATCTTGCTATTGTTGCCGGCAGTTTCTACGGAAGTTAATTTTGGACCTACCCTGGATTTTCTGGGCAGGTTCCATCCAATTGTGGTCCATTTTCCCATTGTCCTGATTTTATGTACTGTCTTCTTTGAGTGGATGTTTGGTTCGTTTAAGGGGCCAATCGGGCTTTCTATTCTCAATCTACTTTATTCCTGGTCGATGTATTCAGCGGTTGCCGCCGTACTTGCCGGTTACTTTCTTTTCCGCTCCGGAGACTACGGTGGAGATTTGATCGATACTCATTTCTGGTCGGGCGTAGCTGTTGCGGTCCTCATGATATGGTGTGTACATTTCCGCAAACGGTATGAAAAAACCCATCGCTGGCGCTGGCGTCAACTGTCCCGGGCTCTATTATTATTATCTGGTGTGACCGTTGCGTTTGCCGGACATCAGGGTGGTTCACTGACTCACGGACCTGATTTTGTCGTTGAACCGATCCAGAAGGCGATCCATGACAGAAACCTGCAGGAAAAAACCGTTTTGAAAAATCCTGCTTCTCAACTGGTGTTCAGGGATCTTTTATTACCTGCATTCGACCGTACCTGTCTAAAGTGTCACAATGCCCAGAATGCTAAATCGGATCTCGATCTGTCAACCTTCGCCGGTATCGAAGCCGGAGGTAAGTCCCTAAAACCTATGCTGATTCCGGGCAGACCGGAAGAAAGTGAGCTTTTTGTCCGGGTCAATCTTCCTCCCAAACACGATGAGTATATGCCCCCGGATGGAAAAATACCTTTAAAAGATGCAGAGGTAGATCTGCTCTATCACTGGATCAAAGCCGGAGCACTGGAAGAAGACACCCTGGGTCGTTTAATGCAAAATGATACCTTGAGAAAAGTGATGGATAGCTACCTCCCGGAGCTGGCGGAGAACCAATTATCGCGACAGGCACAGCGACTGGAACGGATGAAGACGGGACCCCGCCTGGCACGCATGGCCCTGGATCTCGGCCTGGAAGTACGACCGGATGAGGAGACCGACTCGGCTTATTACACCCTTTCTATGCAATTTCCTCCCAAAGTTATCACTGATGAGACCCTGGCTAAATTGCTACCCTATAAAGACTATTTTTCAAAGGTATCTTTAGTGGGAGCAGATGTCACGGATGAGGGGTTGTACTATCTGGGGCAAATGAGTAATCTTCAGAGTCTTATCCTTACTAAAAGTTGTATCAAAGGATACGGTCTGGCCTACCTTAAGGACCTGCCCAAACTTAAGATGATCAATCTGTCCCATACCGATTTGAATGATCAGAATCTGCTTTTCCTCAATCAGTTTCCCGTGCTGCAGAGAGCGTATGTATTCAATACTTTTGTGTCACCGGAGGTCGTAAAGGTAGTGGATGAACATCTGGAAAATGCCAGAATTACCCTGGAAGAGGGAGATTATTATTGACATTGTGTTTTCTACCCATACTATCAAAAATGCACAATTTCTTTTCCCAAAACCTTTGAAAAAAGGTCATTCATTTTAGAAGAAATAGCAAATATAAGATCAAGAAATAAGTACAGGGAGTAAAAATGGCGGTTTGGAGAATCCAGGAATTTATAAAATTTATTTCCCTCAGCATCAAGCAGATACCAACTAACTTTTGTATTTTCAAGAGCCTTAAAAATATTCGTCTTTGAACAGGGGTTTTACGATCATACTTACATTATGCCTGGGTGTACTAGGTCATTCCCTTTCGGCTGACACGCCGGATGACAAATTATTTCACCGTACCGCCCGCAAGATGTTGCACAAGCACTGCGCATCCTGCCACAATGAAGTGGATAAAAAGGGAGGCATCAACCTCGAAGACTTTTATTTTGCTACCCACGTCATCAGCCGGGGAGAGTTGTTCAAAAAAGTAACCGAATCGGTTGAAGAAGGAACCATGCCCCCATCACAAGCACCCGCCATGAGCCAGGCGGACCGCGACACCCTCATCTATGGGATCGAAAAAATACTCTCCAAAGCACTGGCCAAACGGGATCCGGGTAAGTCGGTCATGCGTCGACTTAGCCACCGGGAATATCAATATACGGTCAAAGATCTAATGGGTGTAGATTTTGAAACGGTGCACTTCTTTCCCTCTGAGGGTTCCGGAGGAGGTGGCTTTGACAATCAGTCGGGAGGACTCTTCGTCAGCCCGCTAACGATGGAGCGTTACTATAATGCCGCCGACAGTCTAGTACGTCAGATTCGCTCCAATGATAAAATGTGGAGAAATATCGTCCGGGAGGAGTACACGGCTGGCCTGGGAAGAAGGATCATCAACAGCATCGTTTCCCTTTTCAGGCCCGATGAGCCAGTATATTGGGAAAAACCGGTCTCCATTGCTAAAAAGACCATTATCCCCTTTGCATCCAAAGCCTACCGCAGATTCATATCTCAGGAAGAAGAAGATAAATTAGTCGATTTTTTCAAACAGGTGTATTTTTCCTCCTGGAAAGACAGGGATGCCTTTGATGAAGCCATCGCCGGTGTCTTCAAAAGAATTCTGGTTTCTCCCAATTTCCTCTACCGGATCGAGGTCAACCTGGAAAACGACGAGCCCTATCCGATCAATAATTTTGAGCTGGCTACCCGCATTTCCTTTCTGTTATGGTCTTCCATGCCGGATGAGCGTTTGTTGGAAGTAGCTTACCGCGAAGATTTGCATAATCCGGCTATTCTGAAAAGAGAAGTCTTGCGCATGATGGAAGACCCCAAATTCCGGCGGTTTTCCGCCTCTTTTGCTCCACAATGGCTGGGAACGGAGGAGATGCTTTATTCTTCCAATATCGACAGGGAGAAATTTCCCGAGCTGACCACCGGCTTACGGCAAGCCATGCACGAGGAAGTGGTCGGTTATTTTCATGAGGTATTCACTGAAGAAAGAAATTTGCTGCAACTGTTAGACAGTGATCACGCCTGGTTGAATGAAGACCTGGCCAATCATTATGGCATTGAAGGAGTATCCGGTGAAGAGTTTCGCAATGTGGCCATCAATGACCGCAACCGGGGAGGGATCCTTGGCATGGGCGCCGTATTGACAGCTACCTCCCTGCCCCTGAGAACCAGCCCTGTACTGAGGGGGCAATGGGTGTTAGAGCAGGTCCTGGGCGAACCGGCTCCTCCACCACCGGCAGATGTGCCGGCACTGGAAGATGCTAAAAAGAGCGATGTCAGCGAATTGGATTTGCGTTCCCTGCTGGAACTGCATCGCACCGACGTGGCCTGTGCAGGTTGTCACCAGAAGATGGACCCCATCGGATTGGGACTGGAAAACTATGATGCCATAGGAAGGTGGAGAGAAAATTATGACTCGATCCGGATTGATCCTTCCGGAGTGTTGCCGGATGGTCGAAATTTTAAGAGTCCTGCCGATCTGAAAAAGATCTTGCTTGCCGATAAAAAGAAATTTGCGAAAAATTTTAGCCGCAATATGCTTTCCTATGCCCTGGGAAGAAGAGTGGAATTTATCGACAGTCCGACGATGGACCGGTTGGTAGATGAATTAATGAATAATAATTTTGACAGCCAGAGTTTTATGCTGGAGTTGGTTTCGAGCTATCCGTTCCAACACCGGCGCAGTGATTTGGCCGAAAGCTATAAAGGAATTTAAATACCTATGACTAACGTACCGATATCCAGGAGAAGATTGCTTAAGGGCCTTGGCGCTACTATCGCCCTGCCATTTATGGAATCTCTATATCCATCCAAATTATATGCGGCACATTATTCATCCGGCACGGCACCGCAACGGTTTGCCTGCCTGTTTATGCCCAACGGCGTCCATCCACGTCGATGGAACCCGGAAAAAACGGGTACGGATTTCGAATTATCTCCGATCCTCCAACCTTTGCAGCCGGTAAAGGATGAACTGCTCATCCTGGCCGGAATGATGAACAAAAATTCGCATACCCGTGAAGACGGCCACTATACCAAAACCGCTAATTTTCTTACCTCCATGCGCATTGCCAAGACGGTTAATGCTAAAGTAGACAGCGGAGGTATTTCAGTAGACCAGCTCATGGCGAATCATGTAGGAAAGGACACTTTTTTCCCATCGTTGCAATACGGACTGGACCGGATCCGTAGCGGCGTGGATACAGCAGTTGGATTCACTCGTCTTTATGGCGGTACCATCTCCTGGCAGGGAAGGAATCAACCCTGCTCCCGGGAGATCGATCCCCGGATGGCTTTCGACCGGTTGTTTCGGAATTATGTTCCAGGTAAAAAGCCGCTGCCGGAAGATCCATTGAAAAAAAGCGTTCTGGATCTGGTCAAGGATGATGTCAAGATCCTGGAAAAGCAACTAGGCATCGAAGATCAAAATAAACTGGGCGAATATCTGGAAGCAGTTCATTCCGTGGAGAAACGGTTGAATGACAAACAGAATCTGAAAGATTTTGAAAGTCACATCACCCCGGATATCCGGACAGAACTGAAGAAAATGGATCTACGCATCGATGAATGGGCGGAGTATTCCGAAGGAGTGGATATCACCGAAAAGACCCGGCTAATGCTGGATATCATTGTCTTGGCTTTCTGGAGTGATGCTTCCCGCATCGCCACGTTTATGTTTGGTAACTCCGTCAGCAACCGGAATTTCTCTTTCCTGGACGGAGTACAGGGATCGCACCACTCCATTTCGCACCATACTGAAGATCCCCGAATGCTCGACCAGTATGAGCTGATCAATCGTTGGCATATTGAACAGTACAGTTATCTTCTGCAGCGTCTGCAATCTATACAAGAAGGCGACAAAAATCTGTTGGATAACAGCATGATCCTGTTTGGTTCCGGACTTCGAGATGGAAACCGGCATTCCCCATTCGACCTGCCTATTGTTATGGCCGGCAAGGGAGGGGGCAAATTCAAGACCGGGCAACATATCCGCTATCCTGACCAATCGCCCTTGGCTAATTTATATCTTACCATGTTGCACAGTATGAATATCGAAACCGATCAGTTTGGTGACAGTGAGACGGTGTTGTGTGATCTGTTAGTTTGAGGGCGCGTTGGCAAGTCGTGATCTTTGTTAGATAATTTATTTAAGAAGTAGTAGCTTCAACAGAACGGGATTAAAAGTCTAAGTACTATTAGGCAGCATGACATCCAGGATTTTACTTGCAGCATTAGCAGTTATCATTTGCTTTTCCGATTGCCTTTCAAAAAATGCAACCTTATGTAGGTCATTGCAATCCGGACAAATGCTGAGATTCTATATACTGCTGGAAAGGAGGTAAAAATACTTCCAGATTTTAATGTGTCAAAAGAAGCTACATTCGAAATAAATATTAAAAGTTGCCATAATTAAAATTCCGTCTTTCATATTTCTCCTTTCAGTAATGATCCTTTTTACCAGATGCAAACAGGTAATTCAGGAGGAGAAGGTATATTGGCCGGATAATGCGATAGAAAACGAAAACCCCTTCGATATTGACCTATCTACCGGATTCATACTTTTGCCCATAGAGGCTGAGAATGATACGCTGAAATTCATTTTCGATACCGGAGTTGACGAAATCTTATTATTTCCAAATAAAAGGACAACAAAACTGAATTTCAGGAAGGGCGATCAGCTAAATTCAAGACAAGGGCTTCATACTATCGATGGCTATATGTTGCACAATTTGTCGTTCGAATTTGCATCAATACAATTCGAGAAAATGTCTGCAATAATGACCGATATGAACCGATTTCCGGTCGAGTTCAGATCCTACATAGAGCAAAAGGAAATTGATGGCATGATTGGATATGACATTTTAAAATTTGCACCTGTAGAATTGGACATCCGGTCTGGCCGGGGAATTATTTACAGAAATGCAATCCAAGTAGATGAAGATTCAGTCACGACCACTGAATTGAGTTTTGTTGACAACAAACCGTATATAACTTCCCGGATCAAATTTGATAGTATTGACATTGGAGTAAAACTTCATTTAGACCTGGGGAATCTCGGTACATTGGAGTTAATACCATCGACACTTGACGATTTTACTTTACCGGTAAACAGTGAGAAAAGCGAAGGATATGGAATTTCCGGGAAGTATGATATATACCTCGGAATAACCAATCAACTTCAAATCGGAGAAATTACCATTGACAGTATTCCCACCGCATACATTATGGAAAATTTGTATGAGGAAACCGGACGGAATGGGAAGATCGGTTTAGAAGTATTGAAGCCATTCAGGATGATTTTAGACTATCAAAACGAACGACTTATCCTACAAAGAGAATAAGCCCGGTAGATAACAAATTATTTTTTACCGAACTCCAAAGGTGAATAATCCACAAATGTATCCTGTATCAAATTTCCAGTTTCACGATTGTTAGTACCAGAAATAATCATGCAATGCGAAGTGAAGAGCAAATATTTGAACTGATAATTTCCGTGGCAAATGGTGATGAAAACATAAGAGCCGTTATGCTAACCGGTTCCAGGGCAAATCAGAATATAAAGAAAGATGGTTTTCAGGATTTCGATGTAATCTATATGGTTGATAATTTAGACAAATTCGCTGATGATATAAATTGGATCAATGTATTTGGTGAGAGAATCATCATGCAAATGCCAGGCTCAATGCAACTAGATGAGCATGACCTGGAATCCGATAAAGTGGAGATCACCTATCTTATGCTATTCAGAGATTTTAACCGGATCGACCTGAAACTCATTGATATCAAAAATGAAGAATACCGGACAGATAGTTTTAATCGGGTTTTACTGGACAAGGATAGCCGCTTTAGCTCCCTACCAGAAG
>JAGQWZ010000336.1 GCA_020436835.1 Saprospiraceae bacterium
AGCCCATGAAATTCCGGTGCAATTTCTGACGGGCCATTGCCTGGTAGAGGTCGTCTTTTTCCAGCGCAAAGTGATCCATCCCAATTTCATGGTAATTATGATCAAAAAACATGTTTTTACCCAACTCGTACAGTTTCCTTTTTTCCGCATCTTTTGGCAAATCGTTTTCATCAAATCCTCTCTGTCCGATACCTTTTAGCCAGGGTACATGAGCATAGCTGTAAAAGGAAATGCGATCCGGCATTAATTCGAGTGTTTTTTCAATTGTATCGGTTATGCCTTCCTCATTTTGATGTGGTAATCCAAAGACGAGATCATGACTTATGGATTGATAGCCTATTTCTTTCGAAAGTTCATGTACCTTCTTGACATTCTCGAAAGGCTGTATCCGGTTGATGGCCTTCTGAACGACCGGGTTGTAATCCTGTACGCCGAAACTTACTCTTCTCGCTCCGAGATTATATAATATCTGCAAATGTTCCCCGGTCGTATTATTCGGATGGCCTTCAAAACTGATTTCAATGCCATCGGAATCGCTGCCAGCCAGAATTTCGGAAAGCAACCGGTTCAGATTATCCGGTTGAAAGAAGGTGGGGGTTCCACCGCCCAGATGGATCTCTCTGAGATTGGGTCTGAATCCCAACAAATCGAGGTACAACTGCCACTCTGCAAGCAAGGTGTCAATGTAGGGCTCTTCGACCTGATGATTTTTTGTTATCCGCTTTATACAGCCACAAAAGGTACACAGACGCTCACAAAAGGGAAGATGAATATACAGGCTAATCCCTTCCTTCCGGTGCCGGCTGGCACTTCCGGCTAAAGTTTCTTTCCAAATCGCCGGATCGAACGAGTCCGCATCCCAATAGGGAACGGTGGGGTATGAAGTGTATCGCGGACCCGGAATATTATATTTCTGAATCAGTTTAGCATCCATAGCACAAAGGTACAATACTGGAGATGCCCCTGAGCGGAGCGGGGTGTAATGTGGCTTTCTTTTGACATTTTGTCAGAAAGGAGTGGAGATTTCTTTAGACACCGTCGAGGACCAGGGACAATACCTTCCGATTTGTATAAAATCTTCCAGATTATCTTCAACGTACTGTGGATTTCCATCACATACTTCAATGGAAATGTCTGCTAAATCCCAGTCCTCCGGATTAAAATACCAGCTCCAGGATTTATTGAAATCACAATTTGCCGGCATTTTCAGGATTTCGCCATTAATATGCATATTCCGTTGTGCCGGTTCTAAAGCCAGTTGTGCTTCCACTTTCTGGATTACCATCGTGTCGTTGGTCCAGGCTATAAAAGTATGCCCGTCCGATGCCTGAAACTCAAAAAAACGACTCCCGGTGGCAGCTTCGTAATTGCAGGCAGGGTTAGTATCCTCCTTATCACAGGAAATCAGTAAAATTAAAGTGATCGGAAGTATCGTCTTGTAAATTATCGATTTTATAAACATTTCTTGTTTTTTATTCAATAGACCCACTGAACAATGATTTGGGTTGGTACAGTCGTCTGGATAGCGGTGTTTTTATGAATTATCGCATGACATATTTTAGATGACTTTGTTAAAGAAATGTCTGATCATATAAAGTTCTGTTAAATCTTTTCCGGTGGTAATACAGTTGTTGCCAAAGGTTGTTATACAATTAAATTCGAAATTATGAATACTATAAAAATAATGTTGGTGCTGTTTCTGGGCGTTCTAATCGGGAGTTGTGCCTCGGTGAAACCAGAACAGGCAACAAATGAAAATAAAGGTGAACACAACAAAGAATACGTTATTGATAATCCGACTACCCTGACGGATTTTATCAGAAGAGCCCCTGGAGTGAATTTGGACTGGACAACAGGCGTACCTGTGATCCGTGGTGGACATCCGCTTTATGTAGTGGACGGTGTGCGTGTAGGACATGATTATTACGAGGTAGCCCATATGGTGAATGTGAATGACGTTGCATCGGTGGAAGTGATCAAGAGTCCGGGTGAGGGCTTAATGTATGGCAGGGATGTTGCCAGTGGTGTGATCGTGATCAGGACTAAAACCGGTAATCCGGAGGTTCAATAATCCGACGTTAAAAAAGGTACGGCAGGGTTTCCAGAACACTAAGTCCGATGTCGAGCCAAAAATCTTTTCTTTTATCGCCCTTGGCTAGTTTTCTGGATACATAAAATTTATTTCCCTTGGACATATCGCTGGCCGCAATGGTTTCAAACCGCGTATTGGATGCCTGTTTGACCATGGAAACCCAAAATTCATTTTCGAGGGTTTTCGTACCCCAATAAGGATGACGCCCATAATTTAAAATATTTTGAAACTTCAGCGGTGTTTCAACTTTGCTAAAACGTTGGGTGTGGTCAGCATTTTTATTATCAATACGTACCCAGTCTAACGCTACAGGAAAACCCTCAAACCAACCATCCTCCCTGGGTGGAAGGGTGATTACCGGCTCAAATTGCCAGTAGGGCGAATAAACCAACTGTCCGCTGGAATCAGGCAGGTCTAATCCTTCATTAATTTCCTCCAAATAATATTGAAACTCCTCTCCGTTGACCTTGAGTTTACTGTTTTTCATGTGGAGATAAAGCGTGTCTTCGCTGATATTGTAAACGTTAAACAGCATGGTTCCGCCATCTGACCAGAAATCATACTTGACTTCCAGGTCCTGATTTCGAAACAAATATTCCTCCTTTTCTGCTCCTGATTGTTCTTTCGATGAAATCACAAAGATTTGATATCGCTGCATACAGGAAGAAAAAAGTAAGATCACGGCCAGTAGAGTGAATATCGATAATTTCATTCGCACAGGAATATGCTCAAATCTACAGAGTTAGCAGGTCCTGGTAGCTTCTGGCGGCGGCCTTTAACTATTTTTTAGCATGGATTTAATTTCTGATCTTTGTTAACGGATCGACCTTAACAAAAAATTAAGTACTATAGTGGGATTTTAATGTTGTTCAAACGTCATTTATATGACAATCGGAAAATAATGATAAAGCGCAGGTACTACCATACGTTCTTTCTGACCATGACTGCACTGATCTGGTGGTCTTTTAACCTTATTGATGATCTGACCACGCAATTACTGACAATGCAGGAAGAAGAAAATATTCTGGTGACGTATACCTTTGAAGGCTGCTATGGTCCATACCATCATGGTACCATAGATATGCATCTGAAAAATGATACCATTTATTTTGTCGAGAGAAGTTATGATGACCAGGGAAAAAAGGAATTGACCCAATCCGGAAGATATCACCGTGAGCATCTCATTGATAAATTAAACCAGGCTTCTAAGAAGAAATCGCCGGAAATTTTGGGCAACCGTATAAATTACCGTATTTCAAAAGGAAACGAGCTTGTATCTGAAACCTGGGATCGAATTGAACAGCAGCATTTTATTGATATATTCCGCCCCTTCAGTAGTGTTTTTACAAAAAGGGGAAGTGAGCTGTTACCAGGCCTGAAGAAAGGTGGATTTGTCCATTAGTCGCGAGAAGGTGCGATATTCACCCCTCTGATCCCAGTCTTTTTCTTCGCCGGGGGCTACCCCTCATATTCAGGCGATTCTCTACAATTTTTGCCTATTTTTTAATCAATTTTGAAACAAATCATGTCATGCGTACGGGTGACGAAGGTTATTGTAAAAAGCCATCAGATTATCTTATTTTACGGCCGTTTTATTCTACAAGCCAATTTTAAATTTATAACTGATGACACTACAAATAGAAAGTTTTCAAGAGTATAAGAAGGTATATAAAGAGAGCGTGGAGAAACCGGAAAAGTTTTGGGCCGCACAAGCCCGGACATTTACCTGGATGAAAAAATGGGACAAGGTTTTGGAATGGAATTTTAAGAAACCGGACATAAAGTGGTTTATTGGTGGGAAACTAAATATCACCGAAAATTGCCTGGACCGGCATCTGAAGTCGCGTGGTAAGCAAACTGCCCTGATCTGGGAGCCAAATGATCCTAGCCGGCCCTATCAGAGTTATACCTATCAGGAATTATATGAAGAGGTATGTAGATTCGCTAATGCCTTAAAATCCAATGGAATAAAAAAGGGAGACCGGGTATGTTTTTATATGCCTATGGTGCCGGAATTGGCGATCGGCATTCTCGCTTGTGCCCGAATTGGAGCAATTCATTCGGTAGTATTTGCCGGTTTTTCAGCAAATGCATTGGCTGATCGGATCAAAGATGCCTCTTGTAAAATGGTTGTTTGTTCGGATTATAATTCCAGAGGGGCAAAAAATATCCCGGTAAAGGAAATAGTAGATGAAGCACTGAATCAGGGATGCAAAAGTGTCGAGACGGTAATTGTGCACAAAAATACGGGCGGTGCAGTAAAAATGAAGAAGAACAGGGATAAATGGTGGCATGATGTGTTAAAAGGGCAAAAAAAGGAGTGCAAACCGGCTAAAATGGATTCAGAGGATATTTTGTTTATTCTCTACACCAGTGGTTCCACCGGTACACCGAAGGGTGTGGTACATACCTGTGGCGGATATATGGTCTATACCTGCTTTACCTTTAAGAATGTCTTCCAGTATAAGAAAGGGGATGTGTATTGGTGTACAGCCGATATAGGCTGGATAACCGGACATAGTTATATCGTCTACGGACCACTGTTGGCCGGAGCGACTACCATAATGTTTGAGGGGGTGCCTACCTACCCGGATCCGGGACGTTTCTGGCATGTTTGTGAAAAACACCGGGTAAACCAGTTTTATACTGCTCCCACGGCCATTCGCGCTTTAATGGCGCAGGGAGATCAATGGCCCGGTCATTATGATCTATCCTCCATTAAAGTACTGGGTAGTGTGGGCGAACCCATCAATTCCGAGGCGTGGCATTGGTATGATGAAAAAATAGGAAAGGGTAAATCTCCGATTGTCGATACCTGGTGGCAGACTGAGACGGGAGGTATACTGATCTCACCCCTGCCTGGACTCCATAAATTGAAACCTTGTTATGCCCAATTGCCCATGCCGGGGATACAACCCTGTCTTGTAGACGCTGAGGGTAAAGAGATCAAGAAGAAAGAAGCGGAAGGGCTATTATGCATCAAATTTCCCTGGCCTTCGATGATCAGAACGACCTATGGCGATCACGAACGTTGTCGTCAGGTCTATTTCTCCACTTTTGAAAACTTATATTTTACCGGTGATGGTGCCCGGAGAGACAAGGATGGTCATTACCGGATCATCGGCCGGGTAGATGACGTGATTAATGTTTCCGGACATCGAATTGGCACAGCAGAGGTTGAAAATGCGATCAATGAACATGCCCAGGTAATAGAATCGGCCGTGGTTGGTTTTCCCCATGATATCAAGGGGCAGGGCATCTATGCCTATATTATTACCGATGGTCCTGTAGCGGACAAGGAAGTCTTCAAGAAGGAGGTGAATGCAGTGGTAACGGAAGTCATTGGACCCATTGCCAAGCCAGATAGAATTCAAATCGTGGCCGGATTGCCTAAAACCCGTTCCGGGAAAATAATGCGTAGAATACTCAGAAAAGTGGCTGCAGGTGAAGCGGATCAGATCGGAGATGTATCCACCTTATTGAATCCCGAAGTGGTTGACTCTCTTAAGGAAGGCCAAAAGGAAGCATTGTAGGTGAAAATGATTGAATGAGAAATCTTTATCCGGGGAGACTGCTATTTCCCCGGATTTTTTTTATCGCCCGGAGCGTACCGCGCATCCGCTCTTGCGGAAGGCGGACCAGTGGAATACATGCCCGGTAGCGATGGACAAGCCACCGGCAATGGCAAAAATCAATTCTACTCCATGGGTATGGGGTAACATCCGGCTCACCAGCAACAAACTGAATCCAATGGCAAAAAGTACCAGAGATGTCCGGTCAATGGTCTGCTTCCGGTAGCCGTTCCAAAGGGTAAATCCCGCAATGGTCAGACTGGCGATCAGAAAACTCAACTCGAAGACCGGATCTGAAATCCAGGTCATTCCTCCCAAGACACTCAGCGTCACAAGAATAGGGAGGGCAGCACAGTGTATCGCGCAGATAATACTGGCAATAAATCCTAAAAAGTCCAGGTGAAATCCCCAAAAACGATCTTCCATATCTGATCTAAATGAAACAATGTTACAAATATACAATAATGCAACAAAGCTGCAAGTGATTGTCATCGCTTAAATGGATTTTCCCGGGATCGGGATTGTATTTTGCCTCATTTACCCATTGCTGATTTCCTGGATCTGTCCGTTCCTGATGATTGATAATGAAATCCGGAATTCGTATTTTGAAAGCGAATCAATGGAAATTCGTAAAAACTTTGATAACCCTTATTCTCACCACTGTCTTGGCTCTCGGATCTCCGGTTTCCGACAGTATGCATATTTTACAGGACCCACAGCTCCGCTACCAGGCCGCTGTCGATGCCTTTCAGGAAGGTGATCTCAATGCTGCCCTGGCCCATCTCAAGGGGGTGAGAGCATTGCTCCGGGAGGAAAGGAATGATACGATCCTGTCTGACTACTATAAATTGTATGGTACTGTGCTCCATTTTCAGCTCGATGAACGGGAAGCTTTGCACTATATTGACTCCGCACTAACCCTGAAAATAGAATTGTTTGGCAACAATCATCTTGAAATTGCCGGAGTGTATAATAATCTTGCCCTGGTATATAATGGCCTGGGAGAATACACTAAATCAATAGGTTATCTCGACTTATATCGCCGCATTGTCGAGCAACACTTTGGACCCAAAGCCCAGGATCTGGCGAAATTTTACTTTAATCAATCCCTCAACTACCGCAAGACCGGAGACTATGACCGGGCGATCGATTACCTGCTGAAAGCACGGGATATTCGCTTACAGTATGTAGACAGCATTCATCCCTATATTGCCGATTACTACAGCTATATCGGTGATAACTATGTAAATAAGGAGAGTTGGCCTGACGCTTTGGATTATTATGGTCGCGCCGAAAAGATCTATACCAAGACGATGGATCCTGGCCACCATGTCTATGGAATGCATAAACTCCATTATGGAACCGCCTACCTGGGAGCAAAAGAGTATGACACTGCCAAGAAACTATTTCTCGAATCCTTGCAGATCAGAGTCGCCAACTTCGGGTTTTTTGATCCTCAGGTATCATTCCTTTATCGCAATTTGGCGGCCGTTGAAAATGCCCTGAATGAGCCGGACAGCGTTTATTATTATTTGCAGAAATCTTTATCCAGCCTGGGGTATTTCAAAGATCGCCAGGGCTTTTCCGAGGTGCACCGCTATCACTATTTACTCAGTACCATGGCGGATCTGGCAGATTACTTTGAAAGAGTACATCGAATCGATTCATCATATTTCTACTGGAACGAAAACCTTCGCTTGATCGATCACCTTCGACAGAGCTACAAAAACGACCAGGCTCAGGTACTACTGTCTGCCAGCATCGTTCCGGTTTATGAAGGTCTGTTAGAATTTGGTTTTGCTCAATTTGTTAAAGAACCTGGAGATAAATGGTTGAATTTTGTTCTTTCTTGCGCCCAATCCTACCGCCGTAATTCTTTGAATCTGGGGATTTTGGACCGGGAAGCAATCCATTTTGCCGGGATACCGGAAATAGCCCAACAAAGGGAGCAGAACATGAAAGATTCACTGTTGGCCATAGAAAACCGGATTCGTAAGCTGGAGGACGGTTCGGGGAGTGAATTAATGGCTGTGTATCATCAGCAGCGGCTGGAATGGCAAGACTCATTCGAGAATTATATCAAATATCTCGAAAAAGAATATCCGGATTATTACGAATTAAAATACAGTAATGCCATACTCACTCCCGGAGCATGGATGAGAAGCATCGCAAATGCTCAATTGTTCATTCACTATTTCTACGGAGAGAAGGATCTCTATCTTTTGGCATCTGACGGCAAGGATTTCTTTATGGAGAAGATCCCGGATCTGGACCTCCTGGAGGGTATGATTCTGGATTTTCGTGAAGGAATTAGTGACCCCGGCGCAGATGCCGGATTAAACTTAATTCAGCAATTGGGTAATCAGTTATATAATAAATTATTGAGCAAATGCTTTGATAAATGGCCACAGACGAAAGAACTGGTGATTTTACCTGATGGTTTATTGAGACAAATCCCATTCAGCTGCCTGACCCACCGGAATATCGATGGAAAGTATCGCTGGTTAATTGAAGATGTGAAAATAACCTACCGTGAGCAGTTTCTCCCAAGTGATAAACCAACCGGTAGTCCCGGGAAATTGATGGCATTTGCACCCTCATATGAAGGTTATCCGGTTGATACCGGAATTACCGGTGATCTGGCAATGAATGACCTGGTAAGGAGTGGTTATTTTAATCTTCCTGGCGCTCAGGCTGAAGCACGTACCGTTTCTTCAATTTTTAGTGGAGCCCTTTTTCTGGGTAAGGAAGCAACTGAAGCTCAGTTTAAGCAAGCCTCGGACCAGGCGGATATTTTACATCTCTCCATGCATGCTTGTGTCGATCACCAGAATCCGATGTTGTCCAAATTATTATTTAGTCACTCCGGGCAAGAGCAGGAGGATGATTATCTCCATGCTTTTGAGTTATACAATTATCGATTGAGAGCCCGCCTGGTTGTGTTGTCAGCTTGTAATACGGGTTTTGGTGAATTGTCGCGGGGCGAAGGTACGATGAGCCTTGCCAGAGCTTTTAGTTATGCCGGTGTACCCAGTGTGGTCATGAGTCTATGGAAAATACCGGATGATGCGAGTGCCGCGATTATGGTAGACTTCTACCGCTTATTGAAGTCGGGATTGGATAAGTCTGAAGCACTGCGTCAGGCTAAGCTCCGTTATTTTCAGAAGTCCATAGACCCTCAGACTATGCACCCTTTTTACTGGGCTGGATTCGTTCTGAACGGATCTGCAGAACCGATTAGTGATGCCTCCACAAAACTCCTTTATGCCCCGATCTGGATAATTGCAATGTTGTTCCTGGTGTCGATCTTAATATGGAGAAGAAAGAAATATTCAACGGCAGGAAGATCTGGTTGAAACTGCTGCAATTAAATAAGATTGATCCGGAGCGGTATAGACTACGGATCAATCTTTTGTTTTCGGCCATAAATTTTAGCAGTTGATCCGGGAAGAAATAAAATCATGCTGGCCTTCAAAGGCTCTATTATCAAGCCTGTCTGAATGACGTCAGTCGATCAGGTAAAAAGCGAAAAAGGATCAAAAGAAATTAAAAGGAAACTTGAATGACTGGGTACCCACTAAATAGAACACGAACCGACATTTTATTTTTCGAAACCCCGTTTATTCAACGTCTCCTGTAGTGATTTAATAATTTCTCCCTGCTCCTGGATTGCAGCAATAAGAATGGGAATAAGTTCAATGTAATTGATTGCCTTGAAATTTATGTCTTCATTATTTTTATTGATATCCAGATGTTTTGTTTCCTTAACCAGCTCTGGCATGATCTTTTCCACCTCCTGGGCCACCAGGCCACAATGTGTTCCATTTGGAAGCCTAAGCCCAGCATAGGTCTCGCTCTTAAATTCATAGGAAACCGGTTTTAACTGTCCTATAATGTGAAGAGCATTGTTCAGTCGGGAGATATTCTTCTTCAATTTGAGGTCTGAACCCTGGTAGCTTCCGGTACAATATACATCACCTTCAAAATACCCTGCATAACTGTTGGCATTTTCTGTTTCTCCATGAATGCCATAATAATGAGTACTGTGACCTCTTACACCGATTCCATTTGTGGCTGATCCCAGCACACCCCGTGAAGTCTGGGAACCGCTATCTGTCGCACCGTACACGCCTATGAATCCAGCCGATCCATATACACCATAGTAACCTTCTCCACCTTCTCCTCGTACACCTATGCCAGCGTTGTTTTTCCCCCATACTCCATAGTGATTAACAAAAGTCGACTCACCGAGAACACCTGCCTGTTCCTGATTAATGGTACCCGTTGAAATCCCATGCACTCCCACACCGTCCTGACTTTCTCCATATACCCCATCCTTGACCTGACTCTTCCCGTATATTCCTGGGCCTGCAGCACCAGCGGCACTGGAAGTACTTTCAGCATAGATCCCGGTCCCGCTGGAGGAAACATGGATTCCTTTTTGGCCATAACTGGTGTTCTCTACAGTGACTTTCGCCAGGAACTGATTTCCACCAAAGGCTACCCGGGGAAGAGTAGCAGACGTATTAAATTTCATCGCCGCTCCCGTAGTGCTTCCTTCGGTACGAAACACTCCTAATTCATCTTCGCCTCTGAGCCCTATTTCCCACCGGTTGACCGGATTTAAGTTATTGTCATAAGGATTGGCATTAAATTGTAAAAACGCATTGTCATCCCCATCGGAACGTTGTAGAATGAGGTAAGTGTTTCCATTGGGATTTCCACTCGGACCGGTAATCTTTTTACCTCTGATACTTAAGATCATTTGGTCACCGTTCGGGTCAGCATTAAATTCCTGGGTGTATATTTTGTAATTAGACCCTAGGATAATCGAAATAATTAACAGTATATTTTTCATGGTTTTGACTTTTTAGGTTAAAAATTTTGACATTAATACTCAGCTTAATTTTTGATAATGATTTTTAAAGTTTGAATTCCATTGATTTTTGAATTTGATTTACTTTTTTAATCCGAAATACCTACTTATTGACTCCGGAAATGAAAAGGTTAACCGTAGCGCGTTTTTTTTAATCTGTTAAAATTTTACGGGTCAAATAGTAATCCTGATAAGTGGCAACCTGGATGGTGTGCGCATGAGTCCATTGATAGGACAACTTCTGTGCAGGAGTGCAGCATGGAAAATAGTTTTAGAAGCGGGTAAATACTATCTTGAGCAGGTGGATTGGTTGGAAGATAGTCTGATGGTCGCTACATCAATGATTAAATGTGGAATATAGTTGATAAGTTTTTTGATTTTGGTGTTAACATTGATACATCCCGGAGACAATAATGGTGAAAGAAATCAAGCAAGACTTCGAAAAGGATATTGTATATCAATTAAAGCATCATCGTGATCAGGCTCTTCGATATCTGTACCGGACTTATCGCCAGGAATTCGTGCGCTTTGCCCACAGGTATCACCGCCAGGAAGAAGATATCGTAGATGCTTTTCAGGAGGGGATGATGGCGTTTTATGAATATTGTGTTACGGATAAATTTGATCCGGACCGGAGTAGCCCGAAGACTATGTTATTCAATATGAGCAAATATGCCTTGTTCCGCCTGAAAAAGAAGCAGGACCTGCATATTGAATTGAATGATGCCTTCTTGCGCGATTGGGAAAAACAACTGAAAGATGATTCAGCTGATTTGCTGAGCGAAAGACAGCAACTTATGTTGAAAGAACTGGAGAAATTAGGGATCCAGTGTCAGGAAATCATCCGGCTATTTTATTTTTTCAGTTACTCCATAGAGGCCATTGCTATA
>JAGQWZ010000337.1 GCA_020436835.1 Saprospiraceae bacterium
AATTAAATAAAATAGTCTGACTCTGGTTTCAGTTTGTTTCCATTGTTCAACCATGCCCAAATAAAATATATAAATTTGAACTTCAAATCTTTTCTATGATAAATAAAGTGGCGGTCATCGGTGCCGGAACTATGGGAAATGGTATAGCACATGTTTTTGCCCTCTATAAATTTCAAGTTGTTCTAGTAGATATTTCTGACAGCCAACTGGAAAATGCACTAAATAATATCAGCAGGAATCTGGATCGTATGCTTAGTAAAGACCGGATCTCCCCTGATGACAAAGTGCAGACCTTACTAAATATCACCACTTCTTCTGATCTCAGCCATGCTGTACAAGATGTGGATCTGGTCATTGAAGCGGTTTCAGAGCAGGAAAACATTAAGAAGAAGGTTTTTCAACAGCTAGGAGATCATTGCAGCGATGATTGCATCATAGCCTCCAACACCTCATCGATTTCGATAACCAAATTATCGTCATATATATCTTTTCCGGAAAGAGTAATCGGTATGCATTTTATGAATCCGGTGCCGGTCATGAAATTAATAGAAGTGATAGAGGGCCATCGTACGGATGCCCGGGTGACCAAGACAATCATGGATCTGGGAAAGAAATTGCAAAAGCAGCCCGTGGTAGTGCAAGATTATCCCGGTTTTATTTCAAACCGGGTTTTGATGCCAACGATCAATGAAGCCATCTGGGCTTTGCATGAAGGGGTTGGTACAAAAGAAGCAATAGATTCAATCATGAAATTGGGAATGGCTCATCCTATGGGACCAATTGAATTGGCCGATTTTATCGGACTGGATGTCTGCCTATCGATTTTGAATGTCTTATACACCGGTTTCGGCAATCCCAAGTATGCTCCATGTCCTCTCCTGGTCAATATGGTAAATGCAGGACTCCTTGGTAAAAAATCGGGTGAAGGTTTTTACCGTTACACATAGATCCGTTCTGTAAATGCGGAATTGAGTTGAAAAAAATATGCCGCGAGGATTAGCAAGCCTGACTCAGTCTGACGGGACGACAAATGATTCGGATACCTCAGGCCTTTTCCATTGTAAAGCCAAAAGTTGAACCTACATCCGGAGCACTCCTCACATTAATGGTCTGATTGTGCGCCTCAATGATATGTTTAACGATCGACAGACCCAATCCTGATCCTCCGGCATCTCTGGATCGACTTTTATCAACGCGGTAGAACCGATCAAAAACATGTTTCAGATGTTCCTGGGGGATACCAATACCATTATCGGCGACCTCCACTAATATGTATTTGTCCATATCATAAAATCCCACCTTGGTAAACCCTTCAGGATTGCCATATTTAATAGAATTGAGCACCAGATTGTCCACAACCTGCCTGATGTATTCACGGTCTGCTTTCACCTGAAAGGATTGGGCAGCACCATCTTTGAAGAGTAGGTGAATATTACGCCGCTGTGCGCTTAATTCATGGGCTTCAAATACCTCTTTCACCAATTCTTTGATATCGAATTTCCGGATATCAAGGACAAGATTCCCGGATTCCAGCTTGGATATGGTCTCCAGATCATCAACAATGGTAATCAATCTCTCTACATTTTTAGAAGTGCGATCCAGATACTTTAGATTGATCGTGTTATCATTTATTCCTCCATCGAGGAGGGTGTGAATATATCCCTGGATATTAAAGATAGGTGTCTTTAATTCATGAGACACGTTACCCAGGAAATCCCTTCGGTAATTCTCCAGGGTCTTCAATTGTTCTATCTCCGCCTGTTGATTTCTTGCCCAGATGGCCACGTCTTTTTCGACATCTTCAATAATGTGATCATCACTATCGATATTCCGTTGCTTTTGACTGGGATCAAGTTTCAGCCGGTGAATCGTTTTATAGATTAATTTTATTTTTCGAAAAATGTATTTTTTAAGAAAAAACAGATTTACCGAGTAGGTCAGTCCGACAAGGACGATAAAGGCAATTAATAACTGCCACCAATCCAGATTTGGACTAAGCAGGTTAAATAAAATAAATAAAATATAAACAGCAACGCCGCTGGCAAAACCGGAATAAATGGCGATTTGGCGGGGAGTGAGGTTTTTAAACATCAGGCCTCAATTTTATATCCAACTCCTTTCAATGTTTTTATGTACTCATCACCGACTTTTTCCCGGATCCGGCGTACATGCACGTCGATCGTTCGTTCACCCACAATAATCTCCGAATCCCAGATTTTTCTGAAGATTTCCTGTCTGCTAAATACCTTACCCGGGGCGGACATCAACAACTCCAGAATCTGAAATTCCTTTTTTGCCAGATCCACATTCTGGCCATAAAGAGTCACCTCATATTTTGCCCGGTCGAGTACCAACTCACCTACCTGATAGATCTGTGGTTCGTCATCCTGATCCCGTTTACTTCTCCGGAGTAGGGCATTCAGTCTGCTGCGCAGCACGTTGGGTTTGATTGGTTTTACGATAAAATCATCTCCACCATGATCCAATGCGGCAATTTGGGTATAATCTTCACCCCGGGCCGTCAGAAAAGCAATGATGGTGTGGTCAAATTCCGCATTTTCCCTGAGCTGCCGGCAAACTTCAATACCATCCAGATCCGGCATCATCACATCCAGCAAAATGAGATCAGGTTTAAATTGCTGTGCCTTTTCCAAACCCGCTCTTCCATCTTCTGCGGTCTCGATGCTGTAGCCGTCTTTCTGAAGATTATACGTGATGAAGTTCAACACATCTTCTTCATCATCGATGACCAATATTTTCGTGGGGATGTTATCCGACATTATGTTCAATTATTTGCCTTACGATCTGACTCGGAAGAAATATGTAATTCCAGATAATTTAAGCGATCCATCATCCGGTTAAAAATCGTATCCATGCGTTCCTGCTCGTAGCGCCATTCCACATTTTGGTCCAATACTTCCTGACTTATCTGATATTTATCTAAAATCTGATTGCGATAGGCTTCGCTGATACTATCTTTAATAGAACCGGCAGTCTGATTAAAAGCAGCATTTAAAATGTAGCTATCTGCTAAAATATTCACTAATAGACTGTCACTAAGCAAAACTTCCGGAGGATCCATTTCCCGACTCGAACAAGAAAAACCAATTAACCCGAGTAAGTTAAGCAAAGAGAGAAACAGAACAAGTCTAATCACAGTAATCCTGGCATTTTAGGATAATAGAAAGCAGTGAGATCCCCTTCTTCATCCTGAATTTCTCTCCAGGAATCCACATCAAAATCGATCCGCGCAATTCCACAAGTGGGTACATTATCGACTAACTGATCAGAAAAACGGTTTACAAAATCTGTCAAACCGGGATTGTGGCCAAAGATCGCTACCGTATCATAAACATCTTCCAAGCTATGCAAAACATCCAGGATCCCGGAGGGAGAGGCTAGATACAGGCGCTCACTTTTCAGGACCCGATCTTTACTGAGACCCAGTACTTTCCTAAATACTCTGGCCGTAGCTCTTGCACGCTTAGCGGTGCTGGTGATCATAAATTGAATATCTGATTCTTTTTCTTTCAATAGCTCAGCCATAACCGGAGCATCCCTCTTACCCCGCTCATTCAACGGCCGTTCTTCATCCATTAAGGTATAGTCATCCCAACTTGACTTGGCATGACGCACCAGATAGAGCTTTTTCATAATGTACAAAAGTACAAATACCTGATGACCTGTCAATGTCAAACCAGCCCCCTTAAGTCTTAATTAAGTCAGAATTTTGCGATATTTAATGCAAACGAGGTCGAATAGCTCAAACCTGAGAAGGATTAATGCGGTTACTGTTTATTGTCATATCGGTTTTCACGTGTATTGGGTGTCAATCAGACGATTATAAGGCTGATTTGCCTGAAGTGGTTGACTTCAATCAACATATCAGACCTATCCTGAGTAATAACTGCTACGTTTGTCACGGTCCGGATGTGAGCAGTCGAAAAGCAGATTTACGTCTGGATACAGAGGAATACGCCAAGAGCAGGGGAAAGTCAGGATCCATTCCGATCAAAGCAGGTAGCACACGCAAAAGTGAAGTATATCGCAGGATCACGGAAGAAGATCCGGAAATGATTATGCCTCCTCCGAAGACGAATCGCACTCTTACCGAATATGAGGTAGCGCTTATTGGTCGGTGGATCGAACAAGGTGCTCACTGGAAAAAGCATTGGGCACTGATCGCTCCGGAAGATGGCAGGCTGGCAAATTCTAATGACCACCTTATTGATAGTTGGACAGCACAATACCTGGTAAAGGCAGGCCTGCAGCATAATACCCAGGCTAGCGCACCCGCATTGGTACGTCGTCTCTCCTACCTGATTACCGGCTTGCCACCCCGGCTAAAGGATTTAGAAATCGCCGTAAACGACTCGAGCGCCTATGAAACATATGTCGATAGCCTGCTTGCTTCACCACATTACGGCGAACGATGGGCCAGACATTGGATGGATCTGGTAAGATATGCGGAAGGCAGAGGACATGAATTTGATTATCCGGTGATCGGTGCGTGGCAGTACCGTGATTACCTGATCAGGGCTTTCAATGCAGACCTTCCCTATGACGATTTCATCAGGGAACAGCTGGCAGGCGATCTCCTGGAATCTCCCAGAATTAATGCTGAAACGAAACTCAATGAATCCACGATAGGCACCTTGTTTCTCAATCTTGGGGAGGGTAAGCACAGTCCGGTTGACACGAAGGACGAGGAGAAGATCCGGATCGACAACATGATCGATGTGACTACCAAGACTTTTCTGGCCCAAACAGTAGCCTGCGCCCGATGTCACGATCATAAATTTGACGATATTCCAACAACAGACTATTATGCCTTATATGGTATTTTTGAGAGTACCCGGGCCCATCTATACCCTGCGGAAGCAACCGTAGATTATCCGGCACATGTAGATAGCATCGTAAAACTGAAAGAGGAACTAAAAAGATATCTTACTGAAATAACCGGTCCCGTCCATAGTCCGGCAGCTACCTTTATTTCCAATTCCACAGTAGACTCAACATCGGTGGACTTTAAGTTCATTGGCGATTTTAGAGGGGAAGATTTTGGCAATTGGACCAGTGACGGATATTGCTTTGGGGAGGGAACAACTTTGGGAGAGGTAGTTACCAAATCCCCCTTAAATCAGGCGAAAATTGCTGCCTCTGGAGTAGCCAGTAGTCAGAAATTTACGCGGGGTCTCTCCGGTGCATTGCGGTCCCCCACTTTTATTATCGACAAAGATTACCTGCTATTTCGTGCGGCTGGTCAGCATTCCTCTATCCGCATCATCATGGACAATCTGCAACTGGTTCAGGCACCTATACACGGAGATTTTACCCGTATTCTGGATGATGGAGCTATGCGGGACTATCTTTCCTACGTAGGACAGTGGAAAGGAAATAAGGCCTACATTGAGATTTTTCCCGGTACGTATTATTCCAAAAAAGGAAAAGGCCATCACTACAAACTTGACCCAGAGGCCTGGATAGAATTGGCATACGTTATGGCCATGGATAGCCTGGTGGATTTTGCATCGGATAATTTACTTACCGATTCGAATGATTATGCTCCCTGGCAGGTGATCCCCAATTCAATCTTCACGGATTATACCAATAGACTCAATCAATATTCTTCAAAACTGCAGGACACACTCTTTTATGCCGGGATGACGGAGGGCGACAACATCGAAAGTCCGGTATTTATCCGTGGAGATCACCGTAACCTGAGTGAAGAAAAAGTGCCACACCGTTTTCTTAGTGCCTTGCCCATCCAGAATATAGCTTTTCCCGATACCGGAAGCGGAAGGTTGGCGCTGGCCGAAGCGATCGCATCACCTGATAATCCTCTCACTGCAAGGGTCATCGTCAACCGGATATGGCATCATTTGTTCGGCAGAGGATTGGTAAGTACTGTTGATAATTTTGGATTGCAAGGAAGTTTGCCTTCTCACCCCGAGTTGCTCGACCATTTGGCGCTTTGGTTTACACAAAATAACTGGTCTGTCAAGAAGTTGATCAAATATATTGTCACTTCGGAAACCTTCAAACAAAGTACGGATCATCAGCCCGCGGCATTCGAAATAGACCCGGAAAACAAGTTACTACACGGTTATCCGCTCCGTAGGTTGGAAGCTGAAGCAATTCGTGATGGTATCCTGGCTTGCAGTGGTAGATTGGATTTGACTATGTATGGAAGATCCGTTCCCATGTATCTAACTGAATTTCTCCAGGGCAGGGGCCGACCGGCAGAATCCGGTCCCCTGGACGGAAAGGGACGAAGGAGCATTTATCAGGCTATTTGGAGAAATTTTCTCCCTCCATTCATGACAACCTTCGACATGCCGATTCCTTTCAGCACATTTGGAGATCGCAGCGAAACCAATGTTCCCGCACAAAGTCTCACCTTATTAAACGATCCTTTTGTCAAGGAACAGGCACAGGTGTGGGCAAAAGCCCTTGTGGATGAAAGGGGTAGTCCGGAAAAGAAGATCAGGAAAGTTTATCTGCAGGCTTTCAGCCGTCAGCCAACCGAAGCGGAAATAAAGGAAGCATTGGACTTCCTGAAAGATCAGGAAATTAAATACAGTGCTGAGCAAAATATTGAATTGCTGATCTGGTCAGACTACTGTCATTCCATCTTTAACATGAAAGAATTTATTTATTTGCTTTGACAAGTGACAATTTGATGAAAAATAGTTGCAATCGAATGAGCCGGAGAGAGATGTTGGGACTTTGTCACAACGGCTTTGGCGGTGTTGCATTATTGGGGATGCTGGGTGGACTCAGAAGCCCAGTATCAGCACAAAAAAAAGTAGCCGAAATATTCCAGTCACCTTCCCTGCCCCACTATCCCGCCCGGGCAAAGAGTGTAATCTTTCTCTACATGGATGGAGGTGTCTCTCAAGTTGATTCTTTCGATCCCAAACCTCGTTTGGCCAAGGAAAATGGACAAGATCCCTACAAAAAGTTTAAGGTAGATGCAACCCAGTTCAATAACATTGGCA
Organism: Saprospiraceae bacterium; assembly: GCA_020436835.1. GTDB lineage: Bacteria > Bacteroidota > Bacteroidia > Chitinophagales > Saprospiraceae > JABDMH01. Next base: position 7,002 of record JAGQWZ010000337.1, read on the forward strand.
AGATTCTTAAAAGCCCATGGAGCTTCAGTCAATATGGTGAGAGTGGTATTTGGGTAAGTGAATTATTCCCTCACATTGCCGGCTGTGTTGATGATATCGCAGTGGTCCGGTCCATGGTTTCCGATTTTCCGGAACATACCAATGCCAATTATTTTCTGCACACGGGACATGGTATCCAGGGCAGACCGAGTATGGGGGCCTGGACAACCTATGGACTGGGATCCGAAAATGAAAATTTACCAGGTTATATCGTGCTGGATGGCGGCCTTATTCCACCTGGAGGTTTGGACAATTTTAAGAGCGGTTTTCTTCCTGCCACCTATGAGGCATCCATTTTCAAAGCCCGGCAGATACCTTTGGCAAATATCACCCCTTCAGAAGCAAGTGCTGATCTGCAGCAGAGCAAAATGGCCTTAGCCCGGAAAATGGACCGCGGATTAGTAGATCGCTTGCGGGAAGCCGAACAAATAGAATCTTCGATCAAGAACTATGAGCTGGCATATTCGATGCAGTCATCTGTCCCGGAATTATCAGACATGTCAGGAGAATCAGCAACGATCAAAAAGCTTTACGGATTTGATTCCCCCGACCCCCACACCAAAGGTTATGCCGCACAATGTCTTATGGCAAGGCGAATGGTGGAAAGAGGAGTTCGATTCATTGAACTCACTTGCCCAAGGGTGGAGGCTGACCGGTGGGATCAGCATAGCGGACTATTAGACGGTCATACCCGCAATGCCCATGCCGTTGATCAACCCATTGCTGCCTTGTTGAAAGATTTAAAAAGCCGGGGACTTCTGGAGACGACCCTGGTTGTCTTTGGAATGGAATTCGGACGTACGCCTTTCGCTCAGGGCACGGACGGACGGGATCACAATCCTTCCGCTTTTTCCATCTGGTTGGCAGGTGCCGGTATCAGGGGAGGCACCGTTTATGGTAGCACAGATGAATATGGATATCGAGTAGAAAGCAATCCAACTACTATTCATGACTTGCATGCGACCATGCTGCATCTTCTGGGTATCGATCATGAAAGACTGACTTACCGTTTCAGCGGCCGGGATATCCGATTGACCGATGTCGGTGGTAACGTAATCACCGGCATACTTTCCTAGGTCACTTATTCTGGCAAGTAAAAGAGCATAAGTCACTCATAAGGAGCGTTTTATACATCCGTACCTATTGTACCACTGGCATCATAATTTAAAATAGCACCATTTAAGCCCGATCGCCAGCTTCTGGCATAGTTATTTGTGCTAAGTCAGGTTGATGCGTCCTTCTTTAGGTTTAAGTCTGTTGGCCTAAATAAAAAGATACATAAAACGTTTTAAAGTCATGAAAAAGAGGCTGTTACGTTTACTGTTTATACTTTTTCTAACCGTAAATTGGTGGTTGCATATTTTCGCCCAACCAGCCTGCGCTTGTGATCCACTTCCTGATACTCAAGGGAGTAGTATCACCGTAACCAATGTAGGAGAGTTGATCAGTGCCATGCAGACAGCCAACACTACCAATGGACACACGACAATCATTCTTGAACCCGGCACCTATGTACTGAGTGCCAACTTGCCCTTTATCGGATCGAATATGGTGGGATTGACGATCCGGGGAGCAACCGGAGACAGGGATGATATCATCATCAAGGGTCAGGGGTGGAATAACAATGCAGTGACCCATATTTTCAATGTCGCTGCCGACAGCTTTACCGTGGCGGATATGACAATCGGAGAAGTTTACTACCATCCCATTCAGGTGCACAGTAATCCAAATGACGCCGATGACTTTCTGGCTCACAATGTGCGTTTCATTGATGCCAAAGAACAGTTGCTCAAAGTTTCTGCCGGAGGTGCCTTGTATGCCGATAATGGTATTGTGGAATGCTGTGCATTTGAGTTCATCGCCGGAATTGCTTTTCAATACTATACCGGCGGGATTGATGCACACCGTTCGAAGAACTGGATTGTTCGCCAGAATGTGTTTAAAGGTATACGCAGTCCCGATGGTACTTTATCCGAGCACGCCATTCATTTCTGGCGCGAATGCGCTGGAACTATGGTCGAAAGAAATCACATTATCGACTGCGACCGGGGTATAGGATTTGGACTGGGAAATGATCCGCTAAACGGACATACCGGCGGCACGATCAAAAACAATTTTGTACACTGCAGCCGAGACGTCGGCATCGGTCTTGAATTTGCTCCAAATACCCAAATTTTGAATAACACCGTTGTCGTTGAAAATTACAGCAACGCGATTGAATACCGTTTTGCCGGAACCAGCAATGTACATATAGCCAACAATCTGACCTATGGGGTCATCACCGACCGGGGAAGCGGGGCCAGCGGTATCGTGGAAGCGAATAAAACCATAACCGATCTTAGTATTTTCGAGGATAGTGGTAACTATAACTATCATTTGATCGCAAGCACTCCGGGCATCACCGATGCAGGAATAACATTGGCCGGTATAACCTCGGATATCGACTGTCAACCCCGCCCAGATAACGCCATTTTTGACATCGGAGCAGATGAATATTATGACCTTTCAACTGTCGATATTTATGTAGACCATTCCGGAATTTCCCTTTTCCCGAATCCGGTTGAAGAGACGTTCACAATCAGCGGGTTGGTGGGTGACTATTCCATAGACATTTTGGATGCATCCGGTGATGTCTATCGAAGTTACCAGGATACGATGGGCACCATATCAATTGATATTTCCGGATTACCAGCTGGACTGTATTTTGTAAAAATTGAAAACAACACTAATCATTCAGCCGGCGTGCAGTTGATCTTAAAGACATAATATTCAAACCGTAGTGAGTATTGTGGACATCCCCGGCTAGTCCATTTGACTACAACACGGATGCTCCGGTAAGCCTTTCCCCCGGTCGCCTTTGGCGGGATTTTGAGTAACTTTATCATTCTATGACGACCAGCACCAAAGCGTATATTCCGGTAAATAAAATCAGAATACTGACTGCCGGGTCTCTCTTCGATGGACATGATGTTGCAATTAATATCATGCGCCGTATTATTCAGCGCACAGGTGGCGAAGTGATTCATCTTGGCCACAATCGTTCGGTCAAAGAGATTGTGGAAGCAGCCATCCAGGAAGACGTCCAGGGTATCGCCATCACCTCTTATCAGGGTGGCCATATGGAATTTTTTAAATACACCTATGATCTTTTGAAAGAAAAAGATGCGGGGCACATCAGGGTCTTTGGCGGCGGAGGAGGTACAATATTACCCGAAGAAATTGAGGAGTTGCATGAGTACGGTATTGAGAGGATTTACTCTCCAGATGATGGTCGCAAAATGGGACTACAGGGCATGATCAATCACCTGATGCAAGCATGTGATTATACGCTGCCAACTTTTGACCCGGCCGGTTGGCAAAATCTCGGCATCAATAATCCGTCGATACTTTCGCGGTGCATCACAGAGGCGGAAAATCAACCGGATTTTGAAATTCCGGGATTTGAAAAAAAACGTAAAAATATTTGGGGTGTCACCGGAACCGGTGGTGCCGGAAAATCCAGTTTAGTGGATGAAGTCGTTTTGCGGTTTTTGGATCATTTTCCCCAAAAATCTTTAGCCATTCTTTCGGTTGACCCAACCCGAAAGAAAAGTGGCGGAGCACTTTTGGGAGATCGGATTCGGATGAATGCCATAAGTCACCCCCGCGTATTTATGCGATCCATGGCGACCCGGCAACCCCATCGGTCACTGGGCATTGCAGTTGGCAAAACGCTGGAAATTTTTGGCGTGGCTGGATTCGACTTCATTATCCTTGAAACATCAGGCATTGGCCAAAGTGATACGGAAGTCACCAATTATGCAGACTTTTCTACCTATGTGATGACCCCTGAATTTGGGGCTGCATCTCAATTAGAGAAGATTGACATGCTTGATTTTGCCGATCATGTGGTCATCAATAAAGCAGACAAACCGGGATCACAGGATGCCCTCAGGGATGTAAGAAAACAATTTCAACGCAACCATGAGCTCTGGGATGAGAACGTGGAGACTTTACCGGTTTATACCGCGATAGCTTCCCAATTTAATGATCCGGGAGTGAATGCCTTTTTCACCCAATTAATGTCTGGTTTTTTTCCGCAAGCTGAGCCCCCGGCAACATTGATAAAATCCAGCCGCGTAAATATTATTCCGCCTGGCAGAGTCCGGTATCTCGCCGAGATCTGTGAGACACTAAAAAAATACGAGGCTGAGGTGGCTCAACAACGAGATATTGCCAGTGACCTTTATGCGCTGAGCCGGACCATAGATTACCTCGAAAAAACCGGAGCCTCCGATCAAATTGAAAGTATCGTTGAACAGAAAGAAAAGCTTTTTAGAGCGTTAAGCGAAGAGAGTCAGAAAATACTTACCAATTGGAAAATCAAATTAGCTAAATACAGAAAAGAATTTTTCGAATACCAGGTGAGGGACAGAAAAATATCAGTAGCCAATTTTGCTACCTCACTATCCCACCAGAAAATACCGAAAATAGTCCTTCCCTCCTATCGTGACTGGGGTGACATTTTGAGATGGAATCTACAGGAAAATGTACCGGGAGAATTCCCATTTACTGCCGGTGTCTTCCCTTTTAAAAGAGAAGCCGAAGATCCTACCCGAATGTTTGCAGGAGAAGGTGGTCCTGAGCGAACAAATAAGCGATTTCATTACCTCTCCAGGGACATGCCGGCCAAAAGGCTCTCCACCGCATTTGATTCCGTCACCCTGTACGGGGAAGATCCGGATAAACGGCCGGATATCTATGGAAAGGTGGGTAACTCCGGGGTAAGCATCTGTACAGTTGATGATGCAAAAAAACTCTACTCCGGATTTGACCTTTGCGATCCCGGCACCTCAGTATCCATGACGATTAATGGCCCCTCAGCAACCGTGTGTGCATTTTTTATGAACGCTGCGATTGATCAGCAATGCGAGAAATATATCCGGGAACATCAGTTGGAATCCAAGGTTGAAGAACGGTTACATCAGATCTACGATGATCGTGGTCTACCACGGCCCCATTATGCCCCCCCTTTACCCGATGGCAATGATGGTTTGGGACTGCTTCTGCTAGGTCTATCCGGAGATCAGGTTCTGGATCAGGAGACCTATCACATCATCCGGGAAAAAACGTTGAAGACGGTTAGGGGGACCGTTCAGGCAGACATCTTAAAAGAGGATCAGGCCCAAAATACCTGCATTTTTTCCACTGAATTTTCTCTCAAATTAATGGGCGATACGCAGCAGTATTTTGTCGATCATCAGGTGCGGAATTTTTATTCTGTCTCCATCTCAGGGTATCACATCGCCGAGGCAGGCGCAAATCCAATTTCTCAGTTGGCATTCACCCTTTCCAATGGCTTCACCTATGTCGAATATTATCTTGCCCGGGGAATGCATATCGATGATTTTGCCCCTAATCTTTCTTTTTTCTTTTCCAATGGCATTGATCCGGAATATGCGGTAATCGGAAGAGTAGCCCGTCGCATATGGTCCAAAGCGATCAAGATTAAATACGGTGGAAATGAACGGTCGCAGAAACTAAAATATCATATTCAGACTTCCGGTCGAAGTTTGCATGCCCAGGAAATCGATTTTAATGATATTCGAACTACCCTGCAGGCGCTCTACGCCATTTATGACAACTGTAATTCCCTGCACACCAATGCCTATGACGAAGCCATAACTACCCCCACAGAAGACAGTGTACGGCGTGCTGTGGCAATACAATTGATTATCAACAAAGAATTGGGGCTCGCCAAAAATGAAAATCCTTTGCAGGGCGCCTTTATTATTGAAGAATTGACCGACCTGGTAGAAGAAGCGGTTCTGATGGAGTTCGAAAATATTTCAGCCAGAGGGGGTGTACTTGGTGCCATGGAAACCATGTATCAACGCAGTAAAATACAAGAGGAAAGTCTATATTATGAAACGTTGAAACACTCGGGTGAATATCCCATCATCGGAGTCAATACTTTTCTATCAAGCGAAAATTCACCGACGTTAATACCCGGTGGAGTAATCAGGGCCACGAAAAAAGAAAAAGAACAACAGATTGATAATCTTCAAAAATTCCTGGCTCGAAATATGGATCGCTCACCAAAGCATATTTCAGAATTAAAAAAAGCGGCATTAGAAGATAAAAATCTTTTCCAAAATCTAATGGAAGCGGTAAAATATTGTTCTCTCGGCCAGATTACGCACGCCCTTTTCGAAGTAGGAGGCAAATACCGCCGAAACATGTAATGGGGAGACGGAAGAGATGGCTGAGAAGATCGCAATGGGTAAAATGAACAAATTCTTCAAAGACAACACTTTGTTGGAGCAGCCTTTTGTTAAGGACAACAACCTTACAGTCGGCAAATACCTTAGCTCTGT
>JAGQWZ010000338.1 GCA_020436835.1 Saprospiraceae bacterium
CGGATAAATCCGGTACCGGGTTCCACCGACATAAGTCCGACTTGTAAAAGACCCAGGTGATATTTAATGTTATCGAGCGGACTCATATATAATTCCTCCGTTCCGTTCCAGGTGAAAACGGTCATCGTATCTTTTTCATTTAACTTCTCCTCAATTTCCGTTTCAGAAAAATTCTGACCTTTCAGGTATTGATAGTACAGTGAATTCTTTACTGCCATATCAACAGTGTTTACATCATACCAGGGGAAAGTGAATCCACTCCAATGTTGATCAAACTCCCGTTGTACCTCTGTGAGGTGTTTTCTGATGGCATCCTCTGCTTCATGTTGCAGTCTGGAATCCAATGTTGTATAGATTTTTAATCCGTCCGTATACAAATCATAAATGTGTCCATCCGGAGCTGGTATTTCCTTGAGCAGTTGTTGTACTTCCCCTTTGACAAATTCCCGAAAATGGGGAGCGAGCCCTTCATTTCTGACCTCCACAGTATAGCTTAACTCCAAAGGCAGATTTGCCAATGAATCTTTTTCGGTTGAAGTCAGATACTCATTTTTCAACATTTGCTGAAAGACAATATTTCGACGTTGGATGGCCCGGTCTCCATTGCGTACGGGATGATATAATGAAGTAGCTTTTAACGTACCAATCATCAATGCCGATTCTTCGATAGAAAGCTGCGTCGACCGTTTATTGAAGAAACGGCGGGAGGCTACATCTATGCCGTACATGTTGTCAGGAAAGGTGACCGTATTGAGATACAGCTCCAATATTTTCTGTTTTTCGTAAACGTTCTCCAGTCTGCGGGCAGCGACGATCTCCCTGGCTTTGTTAATCAAGAGTGACAATACAGGGTATTGACGCCGGCTAAGCATGTTCTTGGCCAATTGTTGCGTTATTGTGCTTCCTCCACCTCCCGAAGGATCACCTTTGAGTATCGAGCGATAAAATACCCTGGCCCAGGCCCGGTAATCGATTCCGTTGTGCTCAAAAAATCGTTCATCTTCGGTAGCGACCAGGGCATTAATCAGATATCCGGGAAGGCTGTCATAGGGCACTAAGATGCGATATTGGTTATAGAACCGGCCGATCAGTACACTATCAGCTGAGTAGATCTCCGAAGCTGCTTGAGCCTGCAGGCGTCGCAGTTCTTTTCCGGAGGGAACAGAAAGGGAAATTGCCAGCAAAAAAATATTAAATGCTAAAAGGCCAAAGAGGAAGGTAAACATCGCCCATTTAAGATAGCGGGCAAATCGAGGTTTGCGGGCACTAAATGTATGCCATCTGGTGGAATACGGGTGAAAGAACTTGTGGAAAACATCTTCCACATTTTTCCAATAGGAGCGAAGTTTATGGAGAATCTTCTTCATCGACTACTTTTCCATAACCAGCTCAGATCAGAAAAAGATTGGTTGGCAAATTCATGATCTTGCTATATAGGATTATCAAGATATGAAAAAATATTTCCATTCATTCTCCGGAAGAAGGTCCTTTGAAAAGATAGCAGTATTTTCGAACTCCATGGATTTGATAAAATAAGCCTCGATAATAGAATCAAGAATGGCCGACATTACTACCTATTTTCTGGAAATGCTGTCACCTTCAGCTATCAGAAGCAAAGCTCCGGTGACCGGGCTGGATATCTTGCACTGCGAAATCAAAATCCCGGAATACAACCGATTTCTCTACGAGCTGGTTGGCAAACACTGGAAATGGCGGGATAGACTAAGTTGGTCAAATCAGGAATGGGATCTTTTTGTGCATGATCCATCACTTGAAACCTGGGTGGCATATTTTAGGGGAGCCCCGGCAGGATATTATGAACTGCAGCAGCAGGAAGAGGGTGACGTCGAGATCGTGTCCTTTGGGTTGGCTCCGCTGTTCATTGGCAAAGGAATTGGAGGCTTTTTCCTGTCGCATGCTCTTCAGCGTGCATGGAGCTATGCAGATACCACACGGGTCTGGGTGCATACCTGTAGTGAGGATCATCCCAATGCTCTGCACAACTACCTGGCCAGGGGGCTGCGTCTCTATAAAGAAATCAATCAGACAACTACTTGATTACTCCATTTATTTTATTTGTTCAGTGGTAACGATGGGACCAAAATGGGACACTTAATAGTGATATATTTTTATTAATAATTAATGTACATCAGATGCCCTGGTATAATGATCTCCGTCCTGCAAGTGACAATAATCAGCAGAATTATGCGCTTATTTTTCCCAAAATGACTAAAGCCGAGAAAAAGAGGACCATTAAAAATCTACTGACTTTACGGTCCGATTTGACCGAGATCCCTGCGAAATTAAATGACCAAAATATCATTATAGGAAGTTGGAATATTAAAGAATTCGGGCAGATGACGAATCGATTGCCGGAATCCTATTTCTATATCGCTGAAATACTCAGTAAGTTCGATTTGGTGGCAATTCAGGAAATTAAGAATCGATTGGATGATCTATCCATTATCATGCGATTATTAGGTTCTCATTGGAACTATTTGATTAATGATATGACCGGTGGAAAAGATGGCAATATGGAACGGTTTGCCTATATCTATGACAGTCGACGGGTTAACTTTTCCGGGCTGGCAGGGGAAATAGTACTTTGGGATGAAATTGAAAAAATTCATTTGATCAGGCAGTTGAAACGAACTCCTTACATCACCGGATTCAGGGCCGGATGGAAGTCTTTCGCGATAATCAATGTCCATCTCAATCCGGGCAATGACACCGATAGCCGGGACCTTCGTAAAAAGGAAGTTCAGGCTCTGGTAGAAGTGGTGAAAGAGCGAATTGAGAAAAAGCAGCTATGGACTGAAAATCTGATGGTTATGGGTGATTTCAATATCTACAGCGATAATCAGGATATAGTTGATGTGCTCAGTCAGGAGGGTTTCATACAACTACCGGCATTAAAAGAGGCGAAGACAAATATTTCCGGATCACAGGGATACGACAAGATTTTCTACCGGAAGAACGATTACTTCGATATTGCGAACACAGCGGGCGATAATGGTGGCGTATTTCGTTTTTTTCAAACGGTATTCAAGGAGGATGAATTTAAACCTTATAAGTCCTTCATGAAATTGCATAAGGAAGATCCTTCAACTCTTAAGGATGATGATGCATTTAAAAAGTACTATAATAGTTATTGGAAGCGTAATCAGATGTCAGATCATTATCCCATCTGGATCGAAATGCAAATCGACCATTCCGATGAATTTTTAGCGGAAAAGTTGGAAGATCACGAGACAAATTCAAACTAATCGGTCGGTAGTATATACCTTAGCTTCCAAATTGAACAATAATCCTCTATGCATATAGCACATATCGCTATCTGGGTTGGAGATCTGGAATTAATGAGGACATTTTATGAACGGTATTTCGATGCGGTTTCCGGAAGTATTTATTATAATCCTAAAAATAATTTCACCTCCTATTTTTTAACGTTTGAGCATGGTTGCCGGCTAGAATTGATGTCTAAACCGGAAATTCTTCAACAATCAGCAAATGAACAATTGGGACTTACTCATATTGCTATCTCGCTTGGTTCAGAAAAGAGAGTAAATCGAATGACTGAAAAATTTCGGATGGATGGTTATACAATTGCAGGTGAGCCACGTACAACCGGAGATGGATATTATGAAAGTGTGATCCTGGATCCGGAAGGCAATCGCATCGAATTAACTGTCTAGAGAAGGAATTACTGTACGGGCTTCTAAAAGCATTTTAGTCACCTCTTAATATTCGCTCTTTCTTCAATTGAAATTCTTCCTGGGTTAATTCACCCTTTTCCAGCTGATCACCCAGAATTTCAATTTTTTCGAAAATAGATGGATCGAAACGGTCGGATTCCAGCAGGTCAGGTTTGGGTTCAGGCAATGCTTCAACTAACCTGTATCCATTATTGACGAAGCCAGGGTACCCCGGCCGGGTCTTCAGGTAATACAGGTTGATGTCTTTTTCCAGACGGCTGAAATCCTTAAATCCATATTTGACAGCCAGACCCAGATGGATAAAGGCATTTTCTTCGTCCTGCAAAAGAGAAAAACATGAAGCTAAATAGTAGTGGGTTTCACTGTGCTCATCATCGATATCC
>JAGQWZ010000339.1 GCA_020436835.1 Saprospiraceae bacterium
ACGAAACGCCTACATTTCAATATCAGGCATTGTGCTCAGTGACACAAACATGATGAAGGAGAAGACATCAATAGATCTGCTGGCTTATCAAAATGGAAATACAAAATCACTGGGGATATTTGAAGTTCCAGCCCGGACATACGATCATATCTCCCTTGAATTGGACTTACAGGAGGATGCTTTTGGCAATATCCCCGGATGTTTTGTGGCGACCCAGGAAGGAAAAAAACATAATCTCTATCCGAGTACACTCCTTCACAAAGTCCTGACTCTGCCATTGGAAAATCTGGAGGTTGCCCCGGATGAAAATATTCAGCTCTTGCTGGACTTCGATCTTCGTAAGTTAATTCGATACGGGGCATCTGCCACGGAAATCAAATATCAATTCATTGACGACCGGTCGATGGAAGAGGCCATCCGTGTACTCGATCTCAGCCAAACCGGCGGAATTAAAGGCAAATTTCTTGACGAGACCAACCAGGATTTTAAAATGTTGGTACATGCTTACCAAAGTGGAACTTTCAGCCGGAGCCGAGAAATCCGGGCCTCGGAAACCGATCTGCCGAACTTCTATGGAGCTGTCAATTCATCGTTAATAGATTCAGATGGAGAATTTAATTTGCCATTCCTTTCTAAAGGAAGTTATCAACTGGTTTTCTGCGCAATCTCAAAAGGGGGGGAAAACGAATTGATTGGCATTCTGGATGCAACCGGCATTTCCGGATCAGCATTGGATAATATACATGTTGAGCCGGGAAACCAGGTCCAGGTCGAGGGCACTATCAATGAAATACTCCCTTTCTAAAGACTTAGCCTTTTGAAACCAGGCTCACATAGATATGGAAAGAAATAAAGCCGGGTCGGCACTCCCGAACGCAAAGGCTTGACTAAAATTCAAAATTCTGCCACAGGCTATCGATGATGTTGTGATGAAAGATAAGAGCATGTAGATCGATGGGCACTCTGATCTACTTACTTATATCGGATATCGAGGAATTGGCGGGAAAGAAGGTCGTCAGCAAACTTTGTTGGCGGCCTTTCTACTTGATTGGATACCATTGGATACTCCACTACGATAAACAACATCTTTACATAAAAAAAATAAAACCAAAGAAACAATCTAATTGTTAAGTGGCGGGATAAGTACTAAACAATTACGGTACATTCGGGTTGGCACGAATTATGTAAAAAAAATCTCTAATATTAAGTGCATTTGCTTATCTTTGTATTGATAGTGTTACAAGTAAAAAAACTTTCTAATGAGTACAACGTTAAACGTTTCTGCTGAAGAGCAGCAGATTCTAGAGTTACTCACCCACAAGTTAGAACCATCTTTAGAAATTCCTTTAGTCCGATCCACCAAAACCGCACTTGATGAGGTTCGGTCTCTGACCGACGTAGGTTGTTATATTGCGGGAAAATCGATAGTTGGATTATGCCTACGTAATCTGGCGCTGGATCAGGTACCGGAGGAGATTTTTCAACTGAAAAATTTAAGGCACCTGGATTTATCCGGGAATGACCTCATTTCCATTCCAAATACAATTTCTGAGCTCACCGAATTACGCTCATTGATTTTAGCTGGAAATAAATTAGGTGATTTACCAAATATCAGTGCCCTTACCTCCCTTGTTAATCTCGACCTGGACGACAATAAAATGGTTCACATCGGTCCGGACGTTTGTGAGCTCAAGGGGCTGAAAACAATTACCGTATATGGTAATAAAATCCTCACTTTACCCAGTCAATTTAGTCAATTAAAAAAACTGGAATACTTCAATGTAGCGAATAACCAGCTGCGATTTCTTCCAGATGGACTGTATTCACTTACCAGTCTCAAATCATTGAATCTCAGTCGAAATCAATTGACGAGCATTTCACCCACAGTGGGTAAGTTGACTAAATTGAATATGCTGAACGTGGGAAGAAATCAACTGGATTTCATTCCGGAAGATATCGGCAAAATTAAAGCACTCACCCATTTATACATCGGTCACAACTTTATGGAGGAAGTACCCGACTCGTTGGGTAAATTAACAAACCTCCAATACTTCAACCTGGGGTATAATAATCTTAGTGAAGTACCAGCCTGTATCGGCAAAATGAAAAACCTGGTGGAATTGAGAGCCGAAGGAAATAAGTTTAGCATTTTCAGTGATGACATTCTCAAATTAGATAATTTGAAATACTTACATCTTTCTGGAAATCGTCTTCGCCAAATTCCGGAATCAATTTCCACCTTAAGCAATTTAGTCGAATTAACGATACGCGCGAATAAAATAGAATCCGTACCGGAGAGCATCGGAAAGCTAAAGAATTTAACCTATCTCGATCTACGGGCCAATTTGATACTAAGTCTACCTGAAGGAATAACCGGTCTTAAAAAACTCGATAAGCTGGATCTTCGCTGGTTGAAGATTAATAAGGACTCAGCCGACCTGAGTAGCTTAATTAAGAACGGCTGCACCGTGTATAGCTAAAATTGATTAGACATGGAGGGGAAGAGTCACAATAAATTCAGCCCCTCCTTCCTCCGGAAAGTTGGCACGTAAATTTCCACCATGCTGATAGATAATCTGTCTGCATAAACTAAGACCGATTCCAGTACCCTCTTCCTTAGTGGTATAGAATGGAATAAAAATCTGATCTCGTAATTCCGGAGGTACTCCGGGACCAGAGTCGCGGATTCGGAAAATCACGTTTGAATCACGGCTCTCCAGCTGCACAATGATTCTCTTCACCTCCTGACCATCCAGCGCTTCAATAGCATTCTTTATCAAATTTATAAATACCTGTTCCAGCTGGTCCTGATCTCCACAAAACTCGATTGATTTCTCCGGGGTGGTGAATTCAAGATCGATTCCCTTATTTTTCATAATCGCCCCCATCAATATTATGATGTCATTAAACATGGCCTTTGCCTCCATCTCCTTCAAGTCAGGAGGCGGCACCCTGGTCAACCGTCGGTAGGTTTCTGTAAAATGCAATAATCCTTCACTTCGTTTTTGAATCGCTTTAATGGCCTGATGGATCTCATCGCGGGTCTCTCCATCAAATTCTTTATTGCTACTGATCAGATCATTGGTAGAATGAGCCAGAGAAATAACCGGAGAGACTGAATTCATTATCTCATGAGTAAGGATACGTATCAGTTTTTGCCAGGAGGTAATCTCCTGGGCCTGTAATTCTTCATAAATATTGTGTATCGAAAAAATGTCATAGGTATTATTTTTGACTTTTAATTGAGTTTTTTGAATGGCCAACTGTTTAGTTTCGTCAAAAATCACTTTTTGAATGAGCTTCCTCTCCCCTGCTTTCATATTGATCATAAGGTCATAAAGCTCCTGGTCATATTTTTCGATGGTATCAAAAGTAGGGAAATAGGATTTTCTCAGAATCTGTTGTAAAGCTTTATTCATAAAGATCGTCTTACCCGTTTCATCAAAACCAACCAGACCGGTCTCCACATTTTCCACCAGCGTTTGGAAATATTGAAATTGAATTTCTTTTTCCAACCGGATATCTCTGAATTTGCCACTGATCATATTAAAGACACCAAATAATTCTTTCTCGGAAAGTTCGGATGCTGATTTATTAAAATTCGTTTCAAAATCATCATACTTGATACTCATTAGAAAATTGGCCAGATAATGGTTAGTCCGGTTGACTAAAGCGAAAATCCGATACACCACAACGGCAGCAGAAAAAATGAGAATTCCACCCATGAAATATGATTGTTGTCGAAGTAAAAGATACAGACCCAGTGCAATTAAAATGACCAACAGCGTCACATTGACCAGGGCTTGGGTTTTAAATTTCGACAAAACCATTTGCTATCAGAATAAAATTAATTCGAAAGATAAGAAGGACATATTAAATGCCATATTTTTCCAGTCGCCGATAAAGTGAAGTCCGGGTCAAACCCAATTCTGTAGCCGCTTTGGTAATGTTACCGTTATGCTTACGCATGACCTCCCTGATCAGGGTTTCCTCCATTTCATCGATCGTGAGCACTTTTTCTGTTGTTTTCCGCGAACTAGGTTTCGAAGAGGTTAGAATAATATCTTCGGCCTGAATTTTTTGTCCGTCTCCCATGATGACTGTTCGCTCTATGATATGTTTTAGCTCCCTGACATTGCCGGGCCAGTGGTAATTAATCAATTTATTAATAGCATCACTGGAAAAATCGAGATTACTTTTTTGGTATTTCTTTCGGTACGTATTCAGATAATGCCGGGCCAGAGGCTCAATATCGGCACGGCGCCCCCGCAAAGGAGGTAAATGTATCTCAACCGTATTGATCCGGTACAGGAGATCCTGCCTGAACTCCTGTTCATCCACCATTTGGTAGAGCGGCATATTGGTAGCACAGATTAGCCGGATATCGATCTTGACCGGCTTATTACTTCCAACCGGAATAATTTCATGTGTCTGCAGCACATTCAGAAGTTTGGATTGAGAAGACATATTCAGATTTCCGATTTCATCTAGGAAGAGTGTTCCTCCTGACGCCGCTTCCAATCTACCGATCCGGTCCTGATGCGCACCGGTGAATGCACCCTTTTTATGGCCAAATAATTCACTTTCGAAGAGTGATTCGGGTATGGCACCCATGTCGACCGGAATAAATACCTGATTAGCCCGATTCGACTGGCGGTGTAAGGCCCTGGCAATAAGTTCCTTACCCGTCCCGTTTTCACCCAGCACCAACACGTGTGCATCGGTGGCAGCTACCTTTTCTATCGTGGCAAACACTTCGTTCATCTCCGGAGAATCGCCTACGATCTCCACAAAGGGCTGGTCGATGGCCTGGGTAAGCACTTTCTGAGCCCGCTCCAATTGCTCTACCTTCTTCTCCGAAACACTTCTGGCAAAAACTCCCTTGATCGTTGCCAGGATTTTCTCATTGCGCCACGGTTTCTCCACAAAGTCCTGTGCCCCTGACTTCAACGCATCCACTGCTATACTGACATCACTATAAGCAGTCATAGTGACCACAGGGGTTTCCGGTGACAATTCTTTAATTTTCTTTAGCCATTCCAGCCCTTCTGCCCCACTGTCCCTGCCTTTGCCAAAATTCATATCCAAAATAACCACGTCCGGCTCATGCTGACGTAATAGACGCGGTAGCTGATATGGGTTGGTATCAGTAAAAACAGATGCAAAATGCTGCTTGAGGAGGAACTTTAGTGAGAACAAAATATCCTCTTCATCATCAATGATCAGAATAGTACCTTTCTTTGCCATTTAGCTAAGATAACGAATAGGTGTACGAAATCGTACGATCACTGCCCGAAGTCGTACAGTTTTTTTTATGTGTATCATCGTAAATAGTTGATTATCTGACACATAGATTTTTGGCATATATTTTCTAGTGTGATATGCAGGTATGGATAGAAAAATCGAAAAGAAGAAATGGCGATGGCAGAGAGTCTTGCCTATCGTCCTCATCGCAGGCTTGCTTATCTACTTTGGGCTTAACGTTTACAAGAATAGCGGAACCAGCCGTTTGAATGTACAGACTGAACGCTTGCTTCTCGACACCGTGCACGAGGGTGCCTTTCAGGAGTTTATTCCGGTCACAGGAGCGGTACTGCCGATTAAAACGGTGATCATCGGTGCGATCGAAGGTGGAAGGGTTGAACAAAAATTTGTGGAAGATGGTACCATTCTGACTGCAGGACAGAAAATTCTGGAACTGAGCAATCCCGATCTGCAATTAAATTATCTTAACCAGGAAGCAGATATTGTCGCCCAGATCAATCAGATACGAAGTAACAGCCTCATGATGGAACAACAAAGTCTCAATCTTAGAGAAACTGCACTTGATGTAGATTATCAGATTGACTTATTTTCCAAACGTGTGGACAGAAATCAATCCCTTTATGGTGACGGTGTTATCGCCGAAGTGGAATTCCAGGAAACAGAAGATCAGCTGGAACATCTCGAGCGACGCAGGAAGCTCCTGATACAAACGATCGAGCGAGATAGTGCTTCCGCCGTTTTACAGCAGCAACAGATGGAGAACTCACTCGATCTGATGAAACGTAATTTAGAGATTGCAAGAAGAAGCCTCGACAACCTGACTGTCAAAGCTCCCATCGAAGGACAATTATCTGGTCTCACATCCGAACTGGGAGAACTGATCATCGAAGGAAGTCAGATTGCTCAAATTGATGACCTCTCCAATTTTAAGATCCGGGTACAGGTAGATGAATTTTATATCTCCAGGGTCTTTGTCGGACAAACCGGTTCATTTCAATTTGCCGGTGAATGGTACAACCTGAGTATTCAGAAGATCTATCCTCAGGTGATCAATGGCGCATTTGCAGCAGACATGATTTTTACCGATAAAACACCAGATGGAATAAAAAGAGGACAAACGGTTTCGGTAAAACTCGAATTAAGTGCGCAGGAAAATGCAATGATGCTGGCCCGGGGAGGGTTTTATCAGACCACTGGAGGCAATTGGGTCTACATACTGGACGAATCAGGAGTAGCCAGAAAAAGAGACATCCAGATTCGCAGACAGAATCCTAACTTCTATGAGGTTACCAGTGGTCTGGAAGTTGGTGACGTAGTGATCACTTCCAGCTATGAAAATTTTGGCAATAAAGATGAATTAATTTTAAAATAGAAATCTGGGAATAGAAATGATGATCAAAACGGAAAAACTAGTAAAAGTATATCAAACGGAAGATGTCGAAACGACGGCACTCAACGAAGTCGATATACAAATAAATGAAGGTGAATTTGTCGCCATCATGGGACCCTCGGGTTGCGGAAAATCAACCTTATTAAATGTATTGGGTATGATTGACAGTCCTTCTTCGGGAAATTATTTTTTCGGAGATCAGGAAGTTGGTCATCTTCCGGAGCGTAAACGATCGAATATCCGGAAACATAATTTGGGATTTGTCTTTCAGAGCTTTAATCTGATAGACGAATTAACTGTGTTTGAAAATGTCGAATTACCAATGCTCTACACCAATACCCCTTCTTCCGAAAGAAAGAAAAGGGTGGAAGAGTTATTAGAAGACATGAAAATGATGCACCGTCGCAATCACTTTCCCCAACAGCTATCCGGTGGACAGCAACAGAGGGTAGCGGTCGCCCGGGCCATTGTCAATAAGCCCAAACTTATCCTGGCGGATGAGCCTACCGGAAACCTGGACAGCGCCAATGGTGATGATGTGATGCGACTGCTGGCAGAATTAAATGCCGCCGGTACTACGATCGCAATGGTTACACACTCCCAATATTGTGCAGAATTTGCCAACCGGATCGTACGAATGCTGGACGGACAGGTCGTAACTGAGAATGTAGTCAGGCAATTTTTATAGCAGAGAGTTTTTAGCATAGTGCAGAGAGCAATCCAAAAATGTACTGAAGATTTCCAATGACAAAATTCCGTTTTGAAGACCTGGAAATCTGGAAAGAGGCAATTGATATTTGCATTATTTTTGATCAAATTGCAAGTGCATTGGAAGAAAAGAAAAGATTCAGATATGCTGATCAACTGCGAGGTGTTGGAATGAGTGTGCCAAATAATATTGCGGAGAGCACCGGGACTCAAATGAGAGGAGAACAGATTCAATTATTGAGATTTGCTCATCGTGAATGTTTCGAAGGCGCGAATATCCTTATTATACTTCATAAACTGGATTTAATAAGTTTCGCATCCAAGGAGGATCTCGTTGAAAGACTGGACATCCTGAGTCGAAGAATCAGTGCCTACTCGAGATCCTTCAAATAGGAGATAATTTTGAGAATATTAAATGTTATTATAAAATAAAAGTTATTGAGAATGGGCTCTATGCCCTCTGCTCATGACACTCTGCTTATGATTAACCTTTTAAATATAGAACGCTACTACAACCAGGGACTTCAAAAAGCCTGGGTTTTAAGAGATATATCGCTGGAAATAAAAGAGGGAGAATTTATCTCCATCATGGGTCCCAGTGGTTCCGGTAAGACCACTTTATTGAATATTATGGGAATGCTGGATGAAGCCAATAACGGTGAATATTATTTTTTTGATGAACCTGTACACAAGTTCAACGAACGTAAACGCACCGATCTTCATAAGCACTATATCGGCTTTATATTTCAGGCTTATCACCTCATTGACGACCTCACTGTCTATGAGAATATAGAAACTCCGCTTCTCTACAAAAAAATTAATCGCTCGCAGAGAAAAGCTATTGTGGCTGATATTCTCGATCGATTTAATATCGTGGCTAAAAAGGATTTGTTTCCGCATCAGCTCTCCGGCGGACAACAGCAATTAGTGGGTGTCGCCAGAGCGGTCGTGGGGAAACCAAAACTACTTCTTGCCGATGAACCAACCGGAAATCTGCACTCGACCCAGGGTAAAGTAATAATGGATACGCTTGCTGAATTACATGATGAAGGTATGACCATCATCCAGGTGACTCATGACGAAAACAATATAAAATACAGCACCCGGGTCATTGAACTCTGGGATGGATTTATAAAAAAACCGGAATAGCAGAATACTATTTATAGAATCAGTTTTTTCACTTTCTGCATAAAAGTAAAAAAACCCATTACAACTATTCCGCAGAGAAATACGTCAAAGGAGTGGATTGATCTGTGAATTTCTTCGCTGAGGACATGGTCAGTGCATTCGAGCTGGAATTACTTCAATCACAAAATGATCCACAGATTTATGTTTAGTAATTACCTAAAAATTGCCTGGAGAAATCTACTGAGAAATCGCAATTACAGCCTTATCAATATTATTGGATTGGCCGTGGGACTGGCTTGTGTGATGTTGATAGCCATCTATTTGCGGGATGAATTGAGCTACGACAAATTTCACCCCGATGGCGATCGCATTTACAGAATGGCTCTGGAACGTAAATACCCTGGCCGTTCCCGGAAGTATGCAATAATTCCCCCATCCTACGCAGAAGCAGTCAAAGATGAATTTGCCAGTGTTGAGGATGCCTGTCGCCTATTTTATTTTCAGGGATTCAATATGCTATATAAAGTCAATGACCAGAACTATGAAGAGCAGTATAACATGTGGGCGGATTCAAATTTCTTCTCCATGTTTGGGGTCAGGTTGCTCAATGGCGATGTCGAAAAGGCATTGACGAAACCGCAATCTGTGGTCCTGACTAAATCCATTGCCCAAAAGTTGTTTGGTGAGAGTGACCCAATTGGAAAAACCCTCGAATTTCCCCAAGCACAAAATAATTTAAACGTAACCGGAGTCTGTGAAGATCTACCTGAAAATTCACATTTAAAGTTTAATATGCTGACCTCTGCAAGTTCACTTGGTCAGTTCCTTACTATTCCCAATTATCTCAATTTCTCTGCGTACACTTATCTTAAATTAACCGAAGGGTCCGATCCGGATGCACTAGAAAAACAATTTCCGGACCTGGTCACAAAATATGTTTCCGGACCAGTCTTGAATCAATTTGGCGTAAATTATCAGGAATATCAGCAACAGGGAAATGGCTACCGGTATTTTCTTCAACCTTTACCCAGTATTTACCTGGATTCCAATGTCGAAGCAGAGATAAAACCACCCGGTTCCCGGCAAAGAATTTATTTCTTTACGGCCATTGCCTTTTTGATCCTGATTATTGCTTGTATCAATTTCATGAACCTTGCCACCGCAAAATCTGCCGGAAGGGCTCGTGAGGTAGGTATCAGGAAGACGCTCGGTTCAGAGCGGATACAAATTGCAGGTCAATTTCTTCTGGAAGCCGTGATCATAAGTCTGGCAGCAGCAGGACTCGCATGGATCGCTGATGTCCTGGTCTTACCGTCATTTAATTCCTTAACCGGTAAGAGTTTTGCCATGGCCGATTTATTGACCTTTCAATTTCTCGGACTGTTAATAGGCCTTGGCATCTTCGCTGGTATATTGGCCGGAAGTTACCCTGCATTTTCACTATCAGCATTTAGACCAGTAGAAGTCTTACAAAGTAAATTAATGCAGCGGACCAAAGGAGGTGGACTTAGAAATGTACTGGTTGTTTTTCAATTTGGAATATCCGTATTTCTTATCATCTGCAGTCTACTGGTATACAAACAATGGATATTCACTCAGAATAAGGATCTCGGATTTGAGAAAGAAAGTTTGATCACGCTCCAGGGGGCCGGAGGTATGAATTACCAGCAAGAGGAAACTTTTAAAAAGGAAGTGGCTCGGATGCCCGGCGTTAAGGCAGTGAGTGGATGCAATAGTCAACCGGGACAGCAATATTTCGGTATGTCGTTTAAACCCCAGGGTGCCACTGATATGACCACCGGAAGTGGTTTGATTGTCGATGAAGGTTACATCGAGTGCATGGAAATGCAGATCAAGGAGGGCCGGTCATTTTCCAAGGAATTTAATGATTCACTCAGCATCGTTATCAATGAAGCCGCTGTACGCGAAATGGAAATACAGGATCCGATTGGGAAAAAACTGATTACAAATGATAATTTCCTCAATAGTACGGAGGGACAAAATGATATTTATACGATTGTGGGAGTAGTGGAAGATTTTCATTTCCAGTCTTTGCACCATGTGATTTCACCATTATTCTTTGTCCACAACCAAAAAAGTAATGTACCGGGTGTCGACGGACTGATAACGGTCCGCTTGACCGGACAAAACATGAATTCCACTTTGGAAAGCATAGGAACACTGTGGCAGGAAATGCAGCCGGAAGTCCCATTTCGCTATTCATTTCTGGATAAAGACTGGGCAGTACTCTATGAAAAGGAAATTACAACAAGACGGATATTCCAGATATTTACAACCCTGGCCATTTTCATTGCCTGCCTGGGCCTTCTGGCACTGGCCGCATTCACCGCTGAAAGACGCACCAAGGAAATTGGAATCCGAAAAATATTAGGCGCATCCACCAGCAATTTAGTGGCATTGCTATCTTCCGATTTCCTGAAATTGGTGCTGGTTGCCATTATTATTGCCTCTCCTTTGGCCTGGTACACCATGAATAATTGGTTGGAAAATTTTGCATATCGCATCGATATCGGAATTGGAATTTTTCTGCTGGCATCATTCATCGCCCTGCTAATTGCTTTTTTGACTGTTAGTTTTCAGAGTATCAGAGCGGCTCTCGGCAGCCCCATGAAGGCGCTTCGTACTGAATAATGATCAGTGAATAAAATGAATTGACGGATGTTTAAAAATTACATCAGAATTGCCTTAAGAACAATTGTTAAGAAAAAATTCTTTTCGCTCTTAAATATTACTGGACTTGCCCTCGGAATAACTGCGGCAGTATTTATCTGGCAGTACGTTCAATTTGAAAGGAGCTACGACATCTTCCACGAAGACAGCGATCAGATCTATCGAGTATACTCCCGGTTTCTGACACCTGCCAATCAGGACGATGCGGATGCCATGAATGCAGCCCCCGTAGGCCCAGCATTGAAAAGTGAGTATCCGGAAGTAGAGGAATATGTACGGATCACACCGGAGTATGGCAGGATGATATTAAAATTGCAGGACAAACAGTTTGAAGAGCGTAAGTTATACTATACGGATTCTAATTTCTTCGAAATTTTTAATTATCGGTTATTATACGGCGATCGCCATTCAGCCCTCCAAGATCCTTTTTCAATCGTTCTGACCCGTTCAACCGCGGAGCACTATTTTGGCCCGGAAGATCACTGGAATGATAGTCCGGTAGGTAAAACGATAAGAGCCAATAACCTCGTAGATCTCAGAATTACGGGCATCGTCGAAGACGCACCGGAAAACACCCACTTTAAATTTAACGGCCTGATTTCTTTCGTCACCTTTCTCACTACCAATGGTGATCCTTCCCAGCAATGGGAATGGAATGACTTTTATACCTATATCCGCCTGAGGAAAGGAACCGAAATCTCTAAGTTTCAAAAGAAGCTGGATGACTTTGCCGATCGACACCTAAATGCAGTGGGAAGTGAGGAGTACCAGGTGTACTATGGTCTGCAGCCATTAAATTCTATTCACCTTAATTCAGACCTACCCTATGAGATGGAAGCTAATGGCGACGGACGGACTGTTTCATTTTTACTCCTGATTGCCATATTGATTTTGATCATTGCCTGGGCTAATTATATAAATCTTTCCACCGCCCGGGCAGAGGAGCGCTCCCAGGAAGTAGGAATTCGCAAAGTGATAGGCGCTGACCGAAAGTCACTAATCGGACAGTTCCTCACCGAGTCCTTTTTGGTCAACGCATTTGCCCTGATGCTGGCACTGGTATTGATCATATTATTTCAGCCTGTCATGGATGCTTTGGTTGGCAAACAGGTGGTCACTATCTTTGTTACCCCTTCCCGCCTTATATCTACCTTGCTCCTGGTCCTGGTGACGGGAACACTAGTTTCGGGTCTCTACCCGGCCTTTATTTTATCTGCACATAAACCGGCTAAAAAACTGGCATCCTCAAAATCAAGGGGTGGTCAAAATTGGTTCCAGACTGTCCTGGTTACCCTGCAATATACTTGTTCAATTGTGTTGATAATCACTACGATCATCATCTTCCGGCAGTTGAATTTCATGAAAAATGCTGACCTCGGTTTTTCGAAAGAAAGAAAGATCGTGGTCAACGCACCGGCAGTCTATAGCGATTCGGTGCAGATGCATCTATTTCAGGTTTTCCGAAATAAACTATTAAGGGATCCGCAAATTTCAAACGTATGCGCATCTTCAGCCATTCCGGGTAAATATTACCTTGACCTGGATAGCCGGGGAGGAATTCGGTTGGCTGGTGCCGATGAAAATACCGGTGCGAGCTTCACCTCCTATCGTATCGATGAAAACTACTTCGACACTTATGGAATCCGAATAATTGAAGGAAAAAACTTCACCACTGAATCAGCTGGCGACGACCGGGGAGTTGCTATTAATGAAAAAGCCCTTGAATTATTTGGGTTCTCTGATCCTGCGGAGGCCATAGGAAAACGTGTCCGGTTTCAAAGTGACGACCTGTTATTGCCAATTGTCAATGTCTTTGAAAATTACCATCATAAATCCATGAAACATAGGTACGAACCCACCATACTCTGGAATTTCATACCGGATCCTCTTTACTACACGATTAAATACAATAATGGATCAGATGAGAAAATAAGTGATTTGGTTTCAAAGACCAGCGATGTTTGGTCTTCGGTGTTCACGGAAAATCCCTTTCAATATTTCTTTTTTGATGATCAGTATAATGCCCAATACGAAGCGGATAATCGACTGGGTGAGATCATTGGTACATTCTCGCTTTTTGCGATTTTCATAGCTTGCATGGGCCTCTTTGGCCTAACTACCTATATGATTTCACTAAGAACAAAGGAAATCGGAATAAGGAAAGTGCTGGGTTCGAGTATACGGGGCATTGTAGTCTTACTCACCAAAGACTTCCTTCGTATTGTCCTGATATCGGTTCTAATATCGATTCCTCTTTCTTTTTATTTCGGAACAAAATGGCTGGATAATTTCGCCTATAAATCTTCGCTCAGTTGGTGGATTTTTGCCTTGGCCGGCTCTACTGCGATACTGATCGCAATCCTGACAGTAGGATTCAAAAGCTTGCAAGCTGCCCTTAATAATCCCGTAGACAGTCTGAGAAATGAATAACCAAAAAACTGCATCTATCACTTAAAATTTAAAACCCACAAATGTTAATAAACAATCTAAAAATTGCCTGGAGAAATCTGCTGAAAAACAAAGGTACAGCCGTCATTAATTTGATCGGACTGAGTATCGGAATCGCGGCTTGCTTAATCATCGGATTATATATTCACCATGAGGTCAATTATGATCAAAATGTTCAGAACCGGGATAATCTCTTTCGATTGTATGGCGTACTTAATGAAGATGGAAAAATAAGAAAAGGAACTTCATTTTCTGCCAATACAGCTTCCACCATCGACAAGGATTTTCAGGAAATCACCAATGCCGCCAGATTAATGGACAGTCCTCTTTTTTATGGGGCAGGTGGCAATGAAATACGGGTTGAGGGGACTACGAAGCAATTTCATGAAGATGGTTTCACTTATGCTGACCAATCTTTCCTGGATATGTTTGAAATCCCTATGGTCTATGGTGATCGATCCTCCGCGCTAAGTCGCCCTTTTTCGATCGTCATTTCGCAAAAAATAGCCGAGAAATATTTTGGCAGTGAAAATCCGGTGGGAAAATCAATCTATTTAAACGGTCGTGATACCATTCCTTATTCCATTGGAGGGGTGATGGAGAATTTTCCCAGTAATTCACACCTGGAATATGACTTTCTGATCACTTTGACGGAGGTGGAATTTGGAGCCGGTGAGCAGACGCGGTGGCTGCAATCCAACTATGACACGTACCTGGAAGTGGCCCCGGGAACCGACATTGCTCAATTACAAAAAAAGGTAAGTGATGACATTATTATTGAATATATGGTTCCCGCCTTTGAAGCAGTCGGCAGTGTGATGGCAAATACGATAAAAGATCAGGCCTATCTCGTCATGCAACCGATCAGTGACATCCATCTCTATTCGGGAGATATCTCTGACCGGCAGGCAAGAGGAGATATTAAATATATCTGGATGTTCGGCATTGTAGCGATTTTCATCCTTTTGATTGCCGCAATCAATTTCATCAATCTCAGTACTGCTCAGTCGGCAAACCGCGCCAAGGAAGTGGGTTTGAGAAAAGTCCTGGGATCTGGGAAAGGAAATCTGATTGGTCAATTTCTGACTGAATCTATTCTGGTTTCTTTCATAGCCTTCGTTCTTGCCTTGCTTTTGGTGCAGGGCTCTCTCTCTTTTTTCAACACGCTGGCAGGAAAAAGCCTGGCTCTGCCTTATACATCGACAAACTTTATTCTGATCTTTCTGGGCAGTGCTCTGGTAATAGGCTTTATTGCCGGAATATATCCATCCTTTTACTTATCGGCCTTTAATCCTATCAAGGTCTTAAAAGGCAAATTGCGATTGGGCAGTAAATCGGGCGGACTGAGAAGTAGTCTGGTGGTTTTCCAGTTTACTATTTCAGCAACTTTAATTATTGGGACGCTTATCATCAACAATCAGCTGAATTTTATTCTGAATAAAGAAGTAGGTTTTGAAAAAGATCAGGTGCTGCAAATTTACGGGACCAATTTAATGGGGCAGCAGGTAGAGACATTTAAGAATGAAATTAAGAGCATATCTGCTGTGGCCGATGCTTCCATTAGCGATTACCTGCCCATTGAAGGTACAAAGCGTAACGGAAATTCTTTCTGGAACGAAGGTAAAGCTCAGGTTGATGAGCGGGTAGCAGGACAGGCCTGGGTAATAGATGAAGATTACTTAAATACTTTGGGCATGGAACTGATCGAAGGCCGAAATTTCATGAAAGACCGCGCCAGCGATGGTCAATCCGTAATTATTAATCAAACGATGGCCCAACAATTAAACCTGGAAAATCCAGTCGGAAAAAAAATAACCCGGGGAGGAAATCAAACGTATGAGATTATTGGCATTGTAAAGGATTTCAATTTTCAGTCCTTCCGGCAAGTGGTAGAACCTCTATCTTTTTTCGCTGGCATTAGTCCTTCAATTGTCTCTGTAAAAGTAAATACGGAAAATATTGCATCCGTTCTGCAGCAATTGGAAGCAGTTTGGACAAAATTTAATCCAGATCTTGACTTTCGTTATGACTTCATGGATCAATCCTTTGCAGCAATGTATGACAATGTATCGCGGATAAGAACGATTTTCACCAGTTTCGCCGTTCTGGCAATCTTTATCGCATGTCTCGGTCTTTTTGCTTTATCTGCCTTTGTAGTAGAGCAGCGCAGCAAGGAAATGAGTATTCGCAAGGTATTGGGAGCGACAACAGAAGATATTTTTGGAATCCTCACCCGGAATTTTGTAGTACTCGTTCTTTTCTCTCTGGTAATAGCCATCCCAATTTCTGTCTATTTGATGCAAAAGTGGTTACAGGATTTCGCTTACCGGGTTGATTTAAATTGGCAAGTTTTTGTTCTTTCTGCCCTGATAATTCTCGGCATTGGGCTCTTAACCGTCAGCTATCATGCACTCCGGTCATCGCTTGCCAATCCCATCAGAAATCTGAGAAACGAATAATTATTAACCTCAAATAATATCGATGTTTAGAAATTATTTTAAGGTCGCTCTTCGAAATATAAAAAACCAACCGGGATTAAGCATGATCAATATCAGTGGTTTAACCATAGGTATGGCATGTTTTATTCTATTTCTCACCTATGCCCTGCATGAGTTTAAATATGATCAATTTCATGAAGATCATGAACGCATATACCGGATGTACCGCTGGTCCAAAGGTCATGGTCAGAGAGAAGAGTCCAAGGATGTATATTTGCCGATGCCTATGGGCAAAGCCATCCAGGCTGACTTTCCTGAGATCGAAAAAACGATCCGTTACCGGGAATCCTGGGGAGATGAATTTGTGCGGATCAATGACCAGACGACTCGAAGAGGACTAGCATATGCGGATCCTGATTTTTTTAAAGTTTTTAATTTCCCCATTATCTATGGGAATAAATCTAATCCCCTGTCCAATATTGAAAATATTGTCCTGACCAAACAGACGGCAGTGGATCTGTTTGGTGAAGAAAATCCTACCGGTAAGAAAATTGAAATTCAAGTTGATGGGAATTTTACGCCTTTCACGATTTCCGCCATTGCAGATGATGTCCCTTCCTACTCAAGCATACAATTTAATATGCTCGGAAGTTTTGATTTTCTGGAAAATCACACCCAAAACGGACAAAGCTCCCGGGAAAACTGGAACCGGTCCTCGTACTGGGTGTTTGCCAAAATTAAGCCGGGTAGCAATCTTTCGAACAACACGGAGAGACTACAGGCAATGAGAAATTTGTATTATCCCGATGAAGAAAGGCGCTACCGGGAGGAAGAAAACTGGGACAAACCTGGATCACCGGTCACCTACGCCATGCAGCCGATCGCCAGCATGCACACAGACTTTGATATCGGATGGAATTCAATTAATCCGAAAAAGATTTGGCTATTGCTGGCTTTGTCTTTTGCCGTGTTATTAATTGCCTGTATCAATTTCACCACGCTCGCTATTGGACGGTCAGCCAAAAGGGCAAAGGAAGTGGGGATTCGGAAAGTAATTGGAAGTTTTCGACACCAGCTGGTCGGTCAATTTTTATTTGAATCGGTGATCATGGCAACTATGGCCTTGCTCCTTGGTTTCCTGAGTGCAAAACTCTTATATCCCTCATTCAAACAACTAGCTGGTACAGAGATGACCACTTCCATCGGTCACTTTCCTCAAATATATATAGTATTATTACTGGTCACTCTAATTTGTGGATTATTGGCAGGTAGTTATCCGGCTATAGTCCTATCCGGATTCAGACCTATTGAGATCTTAAAAAGTAAAATAAAACTGGGTGGCTCCAATTACTTTATGAAATCGCTCATCGTATTTCAATTCATACTCTCGACAACACTGATCATCTCCACCTTCGTAATCCTTAAACAATTAAATTTTTTACACTCCGCCTATCCCGGTTTTCAAAAAGAAAACATCGTTGTCGTTGATGCCACAGGCACCGACACTGATAAAAATTATTCGTTATTCCGTTCAGAATTAATTAATCATGCAAATGTGAGCAATATTGCCGGATCAGAATTAAGTATCGGACCACAGGCAGGATGGAGCCGCTCTGGGTGGGAGTATAAAGGTGACATGAAACAGGTATTTGAATACTTTGTCGATGAGCACTACATTGATCTAATGAACATTAATCTGATAGCCGGAAGAAGTTTTTCCGAAGACATCAAAACAGATGTCGACAATTCGGTGATTATCAATGAGGCCATGGCTCAGGATTTTGGTTGGACGATTGACGAAGCGGTAGGTCAGGAACTGCTCGGTTATCATGAATCGGATCAACCAAATCCGGTCGTAATTGGCGTAGTAGAGGATTTCAATTTCCGCCCTCTAAGCGAAGAAGTAAAACCTCAGATGTTTCATCGGTTTGCCGACTACCAACCATTGCAATACTTTGTAAAAATTAAGGCAGGAGATCCTTCATTGGTCCTGGCAGAAATTGAACAGGTGTGGCAAAAATTAAATCCCCAGTATCCTTTTAAATTTTCATTTCTGGAAGAAGATATTGACCGGTTTTATGTTCAGGAAAGCCGGTTCAGTGGAATTATAACCTGGGCGGGAGGTATTTCCATTTTTCTTGCCTGCCTGGGATTATTAGGATTATCCGCTCTGGCTTCGAGCAACCGGAAAAAGGAAATTGGAATCCGGAAAGTATTGGGTGCGGACCTTGCCAGGATTGTCTTCATTTTGTCGAAGGAATTTATGTTTTTGGTATTGATCTCCGTATGTATTGCCATACCCCTGGGGTGGTATTTCATGCAGGACTGGTTGGAAAATTTTGCCTATCATATTCAGTTTCCCTGGTTTTTTCTATGTCTAGCTGCTGTGGTCGGTATCACAATTTCCTTTGTCACCATTGGTATTCAATGCCTGAAAGCCGGGCTGGCACATCCGGTTGATTCTTTAAGAAATGAATAGAAAATTAAATTATGTTCTACAATTATATTAAGACCGGCTGGAGATCTTTTTCCCGGGGAGGACTATATTCGGCAATTAATCTGATCGGACTTTCGCTGGGAACGGCGGTGGTTATTTTATTGTCCAGCTTCATTAAGGATGAATGGACATTTGATAATTTCCACCCGGATACCGACCGGATCTACCGGGTATGGGTCAAAGAGTATGTGGATGGTGACATATTTTTTAATACGGTTACCCCTTTTATTATTGGCCCGCAATTAGAAGCCCATCTCCCCGAAATCGAAGCGATGAGCCGTTATGCAACCAACACCTCGCCCATTCGCTTGAATGAAAATACTTCATCCGGCGTGGTGTTCCTTGCAGATTCCAGTTTCATCGATATTTTTCATTTTCCAGTTATCAGGGGTGAAGCGGGGAGCTTTCATTCGGATCCTTTTTCGATCCTTATTTCCAATCGCACGGCGAGAAAATACTTTGGCCCGAAAGACCCTATCGGACAAACACTGGAAATCCAAATGGATGGTCAATGGATTGGATTTCA
Organism: Saprospiraceae bacterium; assembly: GCA_020436835.1. GTDB lineage: Bacteria > Bacteroidota > Bacteroidia > Chitinophagales > Saprospiraceae > JABDMH01. The sequence continues at coordinate 19,092 of JAGQWZ010000339.1, forward strand.
GGTCAAGGGAGTGACCGAAGATCCGCCTTCTAATTCAGGCTTTCAGTTTGACATTTTGATGCCAATGGAAAACGCAGACCGCCTATTCAGTAGTCAAGCACAAAATTCCTGGACCAATGTCTACGTAGAAACCTTTATCAAACTGGACCAACAAAATAATTTGGCTGGATTAGAGCAAAAAGTAGTGCCTTTCATAGACAATCAGGTTGAAGATATTTACGAACCGGGAGAATACGAGGTTGGCTTTCAGCCGCTATCTGATATTCATTTAAACAATGATTTTCCAGTAGGTATTCTGCCCGTGAGTGACGGAAGATATCCCTTTATTTTGGCAGCAGTTGCTGTTCTGATCCTGATCCTGGCAGGGATCAACTTTACTACGATTGCTATTGGCAGATCATTAAAAAGAGCGAGAGAAGTGGGGGTGAGAAAAACTTCGGGGGCAACGAAATGGCAACTGATGCTTCAATTTTGGTCAGAAGCGATTTTAACTACCCTGGTTTCGGTGCTTTTGGGTCTGGGTATCGCCTACCTATTGTTGCCAACTTTTAACCGTCTGGCGGAAAAATCACTGACATTACCGTTGACTTTCTACAACCTGCTGTTCCTAATCGTATTGACTCTGCTGATTGGCTTTTTTGCAGGAATCTATCCCTCACTTGTATTGGCAAAAGTAAACCCTGTCCAATCACTGAGAGGAATTGTAGATGGATCACAAATACCCAAAAATCTGATCTTACGAAGTCTAATCGGATTTCAATTTTCCTTGTCGGTTATTTTGATCTGTTGTACTCTGATCATGAAAAAGCAAATCAATTATTTGCAAAATGCGAATCTAGGCTTTGCTAAAGATCAAATCGTCTCTATTCCATATAGTAAACCTGGCACCCGGCTTTCTCAGGTCATGGAAGAGGCGAACCAAAAAGCAAGGCTGATGGAAAATCAATTAATGCCCGGGGGAGATATTTCGGAGGTCACAATTTCCAATCACTCGTTTGGAAGCCCTGGTTGGACTACCCTGGGATTCACGGATAAAAACACACAATCATTCCAATCTTTCAATGCTAATGGTATTGATGAAAAGTTTATTCCCATCTATGAAATCAATATTCTGGAAGGACGTAATTTTGAAAAAGATAACCTTGCTGATAAGAAATCGGTAATAGTCAACGAAGCTTTTTCGAAGCAATTTAAGATTAAACTAAATGAAAACCTTCCCGAACCTTTCCAGGAATTCCGCGTCATCGGAATAACCGATGATTTCAAATACCAGAGCCTGCATCAGGAGGTGGAACCATTGGTTTTATCAGCAGATCCCATCCCTTTGATCCAGGCTGCTTCCGATGTCATGTTTGCTGACTCACCGACACCAAAACTATCGATGAGAATTACTGAAGATGTCGCTGGAAGCCTGCTCGGGATTGAAACGGTCTGGAAGTCAATCACAGAACTTCCCTTCGACTTTTATTTTGTCGATGAACGGGTGGATCGCCAATATCAGGCCGAGCATAAATTGGGTGTCGTGATCACCATGGCCACTATTCTCGCTATTCTCATTGCCTGCCTTGGTTTATTTGGCATGATCACCTTAATGGTGGCCAGGAAATCCAGGGAAATCGCCATTCGAAAAGTCCTGGGAGCGGATGTATTCAACATTGTGGTTTATTTCAATCAAAAATTTACATTGCTGATTGCCATCGCTTGTTTGATTGCCATACCTCTGTCTTTGTTTGTCATGAATAAGTGGCTGGAAGATTTTGCCTACCGGATCAATCCGCCATGGTGGCTTTTTGTCCTGGCGGCATTCATTGCTTTTTTATTAGCCGGATTAACGATCAGTTTTCAAAGCATCAGAGCGGCTCTGGTCAATCCGGTAAAATCAATTCACGCAGAATAGGAAAAAGAAAATACCGAAAATGCTAAAGAATAATTTTAAAATCGCCTGGAGGGCTCTGCAGAAGAACCGCACCTATACTTTTATCAGCATCGCCGGTCTAGCGATCGGCATTGCAGCTACTCTTCTGATCTTTCAGATCGTGCAGTTTGAGTCCGGCTTTAATAAGGGGTTTGATCACTATAACCGGATAGGTCGCATCGTCAGTAATACCGTTAATGAAGACGGTGAAGGACATTCCGTCTGCATGCCGATTCCCGCAATGGATGTCGTGGAACAGAATATTCCCGAGCTGGAGAAGGTAGCCAGGGTAAAGGAAATCTGGAGTAATCTCACCGTGCCTGATCCTGATGGAGGTGCTCCCATCAAGAAATTTGCCCTGGAGGATAATACGACCGCTTTCTTTACCGAGACCAATTTCTTCGAGATATTTAACTTCCCGTGGATTGAGGGAGACCCTAAGACAGCCCTGGAAGCACCAAATTCGATTGTGCTGACCAGGTCCTGGGCAGAAAAGTGTTTCGACAAGCCCGGTGAAGCTCTCGGACAGACCATTTTAATTGACAATCTCATACCGGCCAAAGTGACCGGAATAATTGAGGATCTTCCGTTGAACTGTGATTTCAACTTCCCCTTCTTAATCTCCTACCCTACCCTTAAAAACAACCAGGAAATGTTCTTCTACTCAGACAGTTGGGGAAGTTGCAGTTCCAATAATCAACTTTATGCGCTACTCACGGACGAAAATGAAATTTCCAAGGTCAACAGTTTGTTGGCCACCGTCGGGGAAGAGGAATATAAAAATGCAAGTGGCATACAGGCAAAAACGCATATTTTTCAACCACTTAGTCAGCTGCATTATGACGAAAACTTTCAGAATTCAGGTTCACATCGCATAAGTAAGACCCGATTAAAGATCCTGTCCGGAATAGGAATATTAATCCTGCTAATGGCGTGTTTCAATTTCATCAATTTAACCACCGCACAATCTACTCTGCGAAGTAAAGAGGTGGGCGTGCGAAAAACACTGGGAAGCAGCCGCATTGAATTGACGACACAGTTCTTGACGGAGACATTTCTAATTGTAATTTTCTCTATGTTCCTGGGTGCTATATTAGCTTTCTTGGCCAGACCATTGCTTGAAAAAATATCGGAGGTACCCGGTAATCTACCTTTTCTCTCCCAACCCTCCCTCATCGGATTTATTATAATAACCACGGTCGTTGTCACTTTAATTTCGGGGTTATATCCTGCATTGGCTCTTTCCAGCTTCAAACCAATCGAAGCTATAAGGAGTAATCTGAAAAAAGGAAATAAAGGGGGATCCATGGTACGCAGGATTTTAGTAGTACTGCAATTTACCATCGCCCAGGCCCTGATCATTGCTGCACTGATCAATATTTTACAGTTAGATTATGTACGGTCAAAGGATCTGGGATTTGCTCAAGATCTGGTGTACACCTTTAGCATGAATAATGATAGTCTTACGCTTAGCAAGCAAGGTGTACTCAAGAATAAATTACTGGCAATTCCGGAAGTAAAAACGGTGAGTTTGAGTAGTGACCAGCCTCTTTCCGGCAATACCTGGTCTTCTAATTTTCGCTACGCTTCCCGTCCGGAAGACGAAAGATTTGCGATCAATATAAAATTTGCCGACAAAGATTATTTGGATACCTATGGTTTGCATTTGACCACCGGCCGTTGGCTTAATGAATCGGATACAATGCGGGAAGTCGTGCTCAACGAAACGACCCTACAAAGACTTAATGTCGAAAATCCGGAGGCAGCCATTAATCAGACTTTACGACTTAATGGTCGAGATTTGAAAATTGTTGGAATAGTCAAGGATTTCCACCAGCATTCCTTACGAAGTAATTTTCAGCCATTAGCTTTCAGCACCAGAAATGAATTTTACTGGGAAACCGGTTTGAAAATTCGACCGGATCATATAGGAGCTACCGTGAGTAAAATAAATCAGGTTTATGACGAGGTCCTGCCCGAACAGATTTTTGCGGGACAATTTTTAGATGAGTCCATTGCCGAATTTTACCAGAATGATGAACGGCTTTCATCGACTACGAAATTCTTTGGGTTTTTAGCTATCATTATTTCTTGCCTGGGCCTTTTCGGTCTGGCCTCGCACGCCGCCGCCCAGCGAATTAAAGAGATTGGTGTGCGCAAGGTACTGGGAGCTACCATCGGTCAAATAGTGATCTTGCTCGCCAAAGACTTCCTTAAATTAGTGGGAATAGCATTATTACTAGCCAGTCCGGTCGCAGCTTATTTTATGCGTAATTGGTTGGATAATTTCGTTTTCCGCATTCCAATGCCGTGGTGGGTTTTCGGGCTTGCGGGTGTACTGGCATTAACCATTGCATTATTTACGGTCGGCTATCAGGGTGTTCGTGCTGCCAGGGTTAATCCAATCGAATCATTGAGGGATGAATAGCGGATATAACCTTTTGCGGTTCTAATGTCCCTTGTGTGTAATTTGATTAACCCAAGCTTTTTACTATTGCGATCCCCTTTCGTTAATAAGGTACCGCCCCTACGGGGCTAATTCTATCTACATAGGTCTCGTCCCGCCGGGACTCCTATCCTGCCGAACAAAATTTCTCTCATCCTTTGATTAATTTCTACATAGGTACCGCCCCTACGGGGCTAATTCTATCTGATATTGCTTTTCTATATAGGTCTCGTCCCGCCGGGAC
>JAGQWZ010000340.1 GCA_020436835.1 Saprospiraceae bacterium
AAAAATACATAAAAACAAAACTCACGACCGCAGTAAATAGCGCTGAAAAAGATCTCCATCCGTTCAACAAATTCGCGCCCTATTACAACTTCTTCACCGGTCTGAGCTTTTTTCCAAATGATTGTATAAATATTAAATTAAATGCTGCATCCGGAGTGCGGATCCCAAACCTGGCGGAGTTGTCATCCAACGGATTGCATGAAGGCATTTTCACCTATGAGATTGGAGATCCGGCTTTAAAAAACGAACAGAATTTTACCGGTAATTTGCTATTAAGTTTTGATAAAGACGACTGGAAATTCTCCATCACCCCTTTCTACAATTATATTCGCAATTACGTTTTCCTGAGCCCCACAGAGGAAGAATGGTTCGGATTTCCTGTATTTCGTTTCCTGCAACAGGATGCTATCCAGTATGGATTAGAATCAGAGGCTGAATGCCACCCGTTTAAATTCCTGCATGCCGCTATCAGTTACTCCGAAATGGTGAGTAAGACGCATTATGACCACTATACACCTTATATACCGGCCCCTAAAATGACACCCAGCATCGATCTGGAGTGCCCATTAAATGGTAAAACAATCATTGATTTGCATCTCGAGTTGAAACATGCGTTTAAACAAGATTTAGTTGCACCTTTGGAGATGGAGACACCATCTTACGATCTTTTTGATGTCTCCGTCTCGACATCATGGCTGGCTAATCATACGGAATATGAATTGAGTCTGGTGGGAAACAACTTGTTGGATGAAGACTACTTCGATCACTTATCCAGGCTCAAAAACTTTGGGCTATTGAATATGGGAAGGAATTTTACCGTAAATTTAAAGATCAAAAACACCAATTGAAACTTTGAAAAGGCAACATCTATTATCCTTACTAAGTCTTTGGTTGATTTTGGTATTGGGTACTTTTGCCTTTCATCAAATCCGGCACCACTATCATCGCCGGAGTGTAATGGATGTTCGGGCAAATCATGCACAGGCATATCGGTTGAAATTCTCAGATCCGAAAGACATCATCTGGATAGACAAAGGAAGCGAATTACGATATGAAAATAAAATCTTTGATGTACTTTCCCTTGAAGTTACAGACTCGACTGTAATCGTATATTGTCTCTTCGACAAAGAAGACAGCGATATTTCCCCGTCACTTCTTCACCGGCGGAGACCATTTCGAAAAAGCAGGGATAAAAGCATAAAAAAGAAAAAAATCCTGTCTTCGGAATCTGCAAACAGAAGGAAAGTCTACGAATCATTTAAACATAGATATCCTGATTTCCCAAATCGATTGCAGACTATTTTTGGCGAGATCCCTACCCCACCTCCTCAGGCAGGCAAACTGAGCTAATCAATATTATTAATTAGAAATTAACGCTATGAATAAGATATTTTTATCGATATCAATGGTATCGCTATGCCTTCTTGTCTCTTGTGAAAAAGACGAAGGAATTTTACCGGATATCCACTTTAAAACAGGTGGGAATTATATCAGCTCCGACATGACCCTGCCTGGAGGATCCTCTGTACTCATCGGAATCGAAGCCGCAAAAACAGAGGATAAAGATGTTTTGAAAAAATTTAATATTTCAAAATCAATCGACGGAGCAACTCCCGTCACCATCTACGACCAGGATCTTTCCGGAAGTGAGGGTGATAATTATTCCTACGATTTTAACACTACCATTGATACGGTCAGTAGTCAAATGGAGAAATACACATTTACCGTAACCAACCGGGATGGATTGGTAAATCAGGTTTCATTGACATTGACAGTAGAATGAACATATAACATTTTTAGTTATAGTAGAATTGCTGGTACGAAGGCTATGAGTGAAAAGGGAAAGTGGTGATCAGACAGATCGCCACTTTTTTTTCCATCACCATATTTGTTTTTGTATATGCTCTTGAGGACACAAATAAAGGCCATTGTATTGAAAAGCAGGTTCCTTTAAGCAATTCGGTGGCCTGCATTGAGACTCGTCTGTAAGAAATCATCAATGAGCGTATTCTACAAATCAAAAAAACAAAATGCCCAGAAAGATACGCTACCAAAGCACCGGGGGTGATACTTCCCCGTTGTCCTGACTTGTGGCATCAGATCCAAGATAGCGTAAAAAAGATTCGTAACCGCTGGATAAACGATTGAAGGACCGAACCCGAGATAAGGACTATTTCGAAACCAATTTAAATGCCTATCTTTTTGCGATTAAATAAACCAGTCAGGATGAAGTCAATTTTATCTCTATTTTTCCTATTATTTACTATTTCATTAACGCTTTCGCAGACGGTAGCCCCCTTCCAGTTGCAGGTAGTTGATGGGTTCATCAAACCACCGGTCGATGGCAACCTCATCCAACCCACGGGGGTAGCTATAAATTCACAAAGCCATATTTTTGTCTTTAACAAAGGCAATCGGAAACTGATGGAATTTGATGCCGATGGAAATTATCTACGAACATTCGGAGATGGATTATTTGCAGATCCTCATGGCCTGCGAATTGACGACGAGGATAATATCTGGACAACGGACCTGGAGACCCATCTGGTGCTCAAATTAAATCCCCAGGGTAAGGTCCTGCTGGTTATCGGTGAAAGAAATCGGAGCGGCTTGTTTGATGAAGCACGGCAGTCGGTATTATTTTTCAAACCTGCCGATCTTGGCTTTGGAAACAATGGCGACATTTTCATTGCGGATGGGTATGGGAATCACCGGGTGGTGCAACTGGATAAAGACGGTAAATTCATCCGCAGCTGGGGTAAGCAAGGTCCGGAAGAAGGTAATTTCGATAATCCACATAACATCGTAGTTGACCGGAACCGCGTGTATGTGGCAGACCGGAATAACAAGAGGGTACAGGTCTTTGACACCGAGGGTGAATTTGTAGCTTCCTGGACCCACCTTGGTACCCCCTGGGGTCTGGCTAAAAGCCCGGAGCGCAATCTCTATATGGTGGATGGTGATGCAGAGGTGATCTATAAACTGGATATGGAAGGACACATCCAGGGTAAATACGAAGCTGGTCCGGGCCGGAGTCCGGGACACTTAAGGGCAGCACATGGCATCGCTGCGGGTCCTCAGGAAGAGCTACTGGTGACAGAAGTACTAAATTGGAGAGTGCAAAAATTCCAGCAGAAGTGGAAGTCTGGAGACTGGGAGCGGATCATCACCACAAATTGTGCAGATCACCGGCATGAGTCTGCGTTTGCGCAGGTAAAAGGCAAGTTCTACGCATTTGGTGGCCGTAACACCCATTCCGTCGACATCTACGATCCCCTGACCCGATCCTGGTCAAAGGGGGCAGACAGTCCACTGGAAATGCATCATTTTCAAGCTGTGACTTATAAGGATGAGATTTGGGTTATCGGAGCGTTTACCGGACCTTATCCCAAAGAAGAACCGATTGCTTTCTTATGGGTCTACAATCCCGGGGAAGACCGTTGGCGCACCGCGGGAAGGCTGCCGGATGGCCGTCACCGGGGTTCCGCGGGACTCGTTGTCTTTAAGGATAAGTTTTATCTCCTCTGTGGCAATCAGCTGGGACATTACACGGGGCATAATACCTGGTTTGATGAATTTGATCCTGCTACCGGTGCATGGAGGTCAATGCCGGATGCGCCGCATACCAGAGACCATTTTCATGCTGCCATCATCAACGGCAAACTCTATGCAGCCGGAGGACGTAATTCCAGTGCGAAGACCAACAGTGTAATCGATGCTACTTTTGGTGAAGTGGATGTTTTTGATTTCGCCTCTAATTCCTGGAGTTCACTTCCATCTTCCGCAAATATACCCACTGAACGTGCCGGGACGACGGTCATAGTCGATGGAGAGCGCCTGATTGTCATGGGAGGTGAAAGTGGTAGTCAGGTGCCGGCTCACAGTGAAGTGGAGGCCTTAGACACCAGGACAAATACCTGGACCACCCTGCCCCCGATGCTTCAGGGAAGACATGGGACGCAGGCAATCTACTACAACGGAATCGTTTATCTGGCTGGTGGGAGCAGTGACCGGGGCGGAGGGCCGGAAATGAAGTCAATAGATTGCTGGAAAATAAATTAAGAAAGGACCACAAATTCCATGCTGATGCTTCTTCCCAGATATTTCGTTTTGGTTTTCCTGCTGTGCTTCTTTAACTATCCTGCGACAAGTCAGGTACGGGAAATAACCAGGGATGATCTTCGGGACAAGATTAATGGTGGCCTGCTTGGACAATTTTTCGGTAATCTCAATGGTCTGCCCCACGAAAACAAATATTTCGAAGAGCCCGGAAATATTAGGGAGTATACACCCGATCTTTCAGAAGGTGCATTTACCGATGATGATACGGACATTGAGTTCGTCTATGTGTATCACATGCTGCAGGAAGATGAACTCATATTACCCTACGAAAGAATCAAAACACTTTGGGAGCAGAACATCAATGAATACATCTGGTGTTCTAATCTTTATGCCCGCAATCTGATGTCTCTGGACATTTACCCCCCGTATACGGGTAATCACCTCCTAAATCCATGGGCAGATTTTAACATCTCCGGTCAATTTCTCTGCGAACAATTTGGCTTGATCTCACCCGGCATGCCTGAGACAGCAGCCAGAATTGGAAGTCACTATACCCAGGTAGCCGTCGATGGTGAGCCGGTCCAGACCACGCAGTTCTTTGACGCCATCATCGCTATGGCATTCTTCGAGCAAAACATTGTAAAGTTGATTGATGCGGGATTGCAGGCCGTGGATGCTGATAGCGAAATATCGACCATAGCCAATGATGTACGAACCTGGTATTCAGACCATCCCGAAGACTGGAAGAAAACCCGTTCTCAGATCAAAGAAAAGTACTGGAGCGGGACCTGGGGTGGACCGGGTGGAAGTAATGGGTATCGAACGATCACCGCAGCCACGATAGGTGCTTTGTTACATGGCAACGGCGATTTTGTGGAATCGCTTCGAATTGCTTTTAACTTCGGCTGGGATGCTGACAATATCTCCGCTATGGTTGGTACCATTGTCGGATTGGTAAAAGGAGAACAATGGATCAGAAGTCATAACTGGGAGATCAAAGATCAATACCTGAATAACCGGCGGACCGCTCTGCCACCGGTTATGACCATTACCGAATTCGCTGCACTGCACTACAACTTGGCGGAACGACTTATCATGAGTCGTGGAGGTAAAGAGATCGAACTTAAGGGTAAACCAGGCTACCGGTTTACAGGTGAAGATCCCCGAAATGTAATTCCCTTGAAAAATGGTATGACAGAACCGGATCAATTAAAGAAGAACCTCCTACCTCAGATAGAAAAAGATATTAGTAGTTCCGATTCAACGGCGCTGGCCCGGGGCTTTTATCTGGCTGTATGTTTAGGTCTGGAAAATGAACTATCGATCCAGGATCCTCAACGATGGCAGCTGGCTAAAAATGCGATTAGAAATCATCCCTTCAAATTTTTCGAAGACGAACAATGGTCTAAAGACCAACAAAGTCATTTCAAGGACATCCTGGACGAGGACCGATAGAGGTCTTCAAATCCTGGTTTCACATAGCACTGCCAGCAAGTGATTGACCCCAATCGATAAGTTAAATCGATAACACGTTTTTCACAAAAATGGGTTGGAACAATTAGGCCCGAATATTTTCGTTATTTTTACAGTCGCACCAATTTCCCGGCACACCCACCATTTTTCCGATCAAGTCTGCAAGCTATAAAATGATAAGACGACCCGTCTTGTTGATTTCACGCATGATAATTTTTCAGATGGGAACCAGAATAGTACTTCTCTTCACATTCATGACTACCTTTTTTCAGTTTGTGATCTATGCTACCGACTATCATGTCGGACCAACTCAAACTTACACTAGTATCGGAGCAGCACCCTGGGCAACACTGCAGCCGGGGGATCGCGTATTTATTCATTGGCGATCGGCTCCCTATAAGGAGAAATGGGTTATTAACCGTCAAGGCACTTCGGGCAATCCAATACAGGTCATTGGAGTAAACGGACCGAATGGGCAGCAACCGGTGATTGATGGCAACGGAGCAGTCACCGCCGCCGGATTAAATTATTGGAACGAAAACCGTGGTGTGATAAAGGTAGGGGGATCAAATACTCCCCAGGATGGACTCCCTTCTCATATTATCATTGACAACCTTGAAATCCGTTCTGGTCGTCCCCCCTATTCATTTACAAACGATAATGGACAAGCAGAATCCTACATCAATAATGCCGCCTCTATATATGTCGAAAAGGCAAGTTATCTCACCATCCGGAATTGTACGATCCACGATTCGGGCAATGGTATTTTTATAGGAGCATACGAGGGTCAAACCCAACATATCCTTCTTGAGCAAAATTATATTTATGACAATGGAAATAATGGTAGTATTTATGAACACAACACCTACACTGCTGCTATTGATATAACCTATCAATTTAACCGGTTTGGGCCGCTGCGGTCCGGTGCCGGTGGCAACAATCTGAAAGATCGTTCGGCGGGTCTGGTGGTTAGATACAACTGGATCGAAAGTGGAAACCGCCAACTCGACCTGGTCGATGCGGAAGACACAGACGTGATTGTGAATGACCCGGCCTACCATAGCACGCATGTCTATGGAAATATTTTAATCGAACCGGACGGAGCGGGAAATTCCCAGATCGTACATTACGGTGGGGACAGCGGAAACACCTCTATTTATCGTAAGGGAAATTTGTACTTCTTTAATAATACGGTGGTATCAACCCGCACGGGAAATACGACACTGGTCCGGCTTTCCAGTCAAGGCGAAACAGCCCAGGTATTCAACAATGTGATATACACCACCGCTGCAGGCAACAAGTTTGCAATGATTGACGGGACCGGTACGTTCCTGATGCAGAATAACTGGTTAAAAACCGGATGGGTGGCATGTCATTGTACCCCAAGCGGCAGTGTCCAGGACCTGGGAGACAATATCACGGGGACGGATCCACTTTTTACGAACCAGATGGCCCAGGAATTTACGCCGCAGGCAAATTCCCCGTTGATCAACAGTGGAGATCCTATCCCTGCAGGTTTATTGCCAAATCATGCCCTTACTCATGAGTACGTAAAACACCAGAATAAAAAAAGTAAGGAAATATCAGCCGATCCGGATATTGGAGCTTTTGAATATTACAGTAGTATCTGTGCGGACAGCACCAACTATTTAAATGGAAGTTGGAGTAATGGTCTTCCCAACCAGGACAAATTTGCGACCATTATGTCGAATTACACCACTGGAAGTGCCAGTAAGATTTCAACATGTGGTTGCATGATAATGCCTGGTAAGTTGTTGACGATCATGAACGGGGATACGCTGGAAGTCAAACATACCCTTCAGGTTGATGGTCAACTTGAGACAAAACCGCAAGGAATTCTTATTGTGCAGCAATGATTTTTTTAATTTCGATAAACTGTCTCGTTGAAGGTGCCCCCGGGGCTTGAATATCTACGGGGAGATTTTTTCAATTAAGCATCAGGACTTTCGGACTGGGCACCAATTGCGAACTTACCATTTTAGTGGTCTACATTTGAATGAAACCTGAAGAGAAATTAAGACTGATCAAATTAGCCCACACACTAATCTGGATCTTTTTTGTCTGGGCAATATTTTATGTAGTCTATAGTGGCCTCACTAATCAGATTTCCTCTTTGACCTGGATTTGCATTGGACTTATCCTGGGAGAAGGAGTCATCCTACTCATTTTTAGTATGTACTGTCCACTGACGATCATGGCACGTCAATATTCCGACTCGACCAGAGACAATTTTGATATTTATCTCCCAAATTGGTTAGCAAGACACAACAAGGTAATTTTCACTACCATTTTTATAGCCGGTCTTATCCTGGTCCTCATCAGGACGATTTCTTGAGCCTGAAAAAATGGATTTAGATGCTATGATCTAATTCTTACTCCACTTTATCAAACTCCTCACACATGGCTTTGAATGCTTCTACCCAGTTACCCCCTCTGCGTTCATTATTCGCATCTTTGCGACCATAAAATTGGTCCAGAGTATTTTCCGCTGAGGTCCAGACAGTATGCATCATGCCCTGATAGTTATCCTTAACCGCTTCAGTGGCATCTTTCCGAAGTTGTACCATCATGTGCAATTGCTTTTTGGTAACATCGGGAAATCGCCATGGACAGGTGATCACTTTGAAGCCCTTCAGGGCAAAGTAGACTGCGGTCGGATCTGGTCTTTCATAATGCCAGTCATTGATCACGACATCTTTCGGTATCATGTCAATGGCACGGTGCGTGTTATTGTAGCTTGCCTCCCAAAGACCGATTCCGGTGGTTTTTCCATCAATTAATCTGTCTCCCCAAATCCAAAGTTCTTTATTATTTAGGGCGAGATGGTTCCGGATCGCGGTGACCTCTCCTGCAAATAATTCCGCTTTATCCCGTCCCTGACACCGGGGACATTTATCATCACCCAAATAAAAGACTTCATCCATCCCGGCATGGAAGGCCTTCGCTTCAAAAACATCGGTTATTTCATCAATGACTTCAAAAACAACATCATGCACATCCGGATGCAAAGGACAGTAACTCAAACAATATAGTCCCCACTCATTGGGCCAGCTTAAATCTTTATCCAAAGGCACATAAGGAGTTTCGTTAAACTGCGGATATTTCTCCATCAATGGGTTGATATTGGTGGACCAGGACTGATGTCCCAAAAGGTTTACTTGTGGGATCAGATTAATATTTCCTTGCTCACAGGTGCGCACGATCTTTTTAATATCACGACGGGAAAGTGCACCTTCTGCCACCAGTTCGGGATGTGATTTATATTCGTAGCGGTAGTCAATGCGAAGCACAATGGTATTGATTTTACGGGGTATCAGATCATTTTCGATAAAATCTACTAAGTCATCAACCCCTTCCGGAGACGGGGCAGACATGCAGATTCCTCTTACTGGCAACAATTCATCAAGCATCTCCTGCGCATTCAGGGATAGGTGAACAAGGGTGAATAAGATCAGATATATGGATTTCTTCATAAGGCAGTAGATATTTATACCAAGTTACAAAGGACTAAATGTCTTTCAAATAAATAATCTCAGGAAATTGTAAAAAGCATTATTTAGAAAATAAATAAACTGGGATGAATAGATCCGTTCTATCGTGTGTTTTATTTTGATTCACATGAACCATGTGGGGATGCTTGCCAAGTGCTAAATTTGTATCTTTAGATCCTTCCGGCTTCGCTATTGTACGAATGAAAAGAAACTGCCATACCGGGATGGTGCACCTGGAAGGATAGTGAACAAATAAACAGTACAGGGA
>JAGQWZ010000341.1 GCA_020436835.1 Saprospiraceae bacterium
CTTCCGGTCCGCTCGTACACCGAAATAGTGCCTTTGGCCCTCCCGGATTTTCTACGCACAATAATCTTGGTTTTTGATTTACAGGATGGGAAGGTGTAAACGGTGCTTTTACCCTGGCCAAATAGATTGCCTTCGACCAGATGTCGCTCTTTCATCAGACTTACCCCAACTTCGTATATTTTGTAACTGAATCGCATATCCTGTTTGTCCGGATCGCGTGGCTGGCCGTAATTTGCAGGTTTGAAAATAACCATCTCTATTTTTTTACCTTGAGCGTCATTGACCATTTGAGATCTTTTGATCCCGTCTGCCACGGAATAGCCGTAGGAGACAACTGACTCATCATTTTTAGTTATTCCAAAATTCGTAAAAGCATTTCCTGAATATATTTCCCATTCAACCTTAACCCTTTCAGTGGTTGGATAAATCACCTTTTCGACACGATCTGAAATCGTTTCTGTCCCAATGATCATCGGTACAGGACAGGTTTGGGCTTTAATTAATTGAAAGGTTACCGGAATCAGGATCATAATTAAATAAAAACTATCCTTTGGTTTCATGTTGGAGCTTTCTTCCAAAATTCCTGAATAAAGACAGGTCCCGGTATCACCCGAAATGATGATTCTTAATGATTTTCGGATTAAAAAATTCAATAAGGATCAGTAAATTGGTATTCCCCCTAGCATAGCGTAATTAAGGACAAGTAATTCCATGCTGTGTCATCAAGGATGGTGGTAAAATGGAAAGGGATCACTCACGCTTCCAAATACATGAGCCACATAATACGATAGCGGAAAGCAAAGGGGAGTACATATCTATCTGTAGTAAGTATGATGATAATTTGATGCACATGGACTGTTGAAGGTCTTAATAAAAAGTATTTCCACTGAAATGATTTATTACTACAGATAATCCCTTAAAACAAATCTTCAACAATATGATAACTGTACATGACACCTTCGTTTGCAAGCCAGGTATGGCATCAAAGCTGGCCAAGAAACTGAAAGAAGGAACCGCTGGGATTCCGGAATTCGTACAAATACTGACGGATGCAACCGGCCAGTTTAACCGGGTGATAATGATCAGCGAATATGAAAGCCTTGCCGCTTATGAAAAAAGCTTCGAGAGATACCGGCACCAGTCCGACGAGATCAAGAAGATGACTGAAGCAATGGCTGGCTATCAGGAGATGTATCTGACCGGTACAAGGGAAATATTCCAGGTCTGGTAGATGAGCTGGCTACCTGCCGGGCTTGCTGATATTTTCGATTTTATTGGCAGACATTTTCATCAGCAAAATGTCTTGCTAACATATTTCCCAAACGGGACAACCCTATAATTGGAGGTGATGGGAATTACAACCAAAAAATTATCAATCGGCAGACCGGTGCAACCAGGTAGGTGTATGCCAATTGTAGTTTGATACCTATGCCTGAATTTGAAAATTTAGCATCCCAGAAATTTATAATTAAATTCAAGAGACAAATAGTAAGCAAAATCAAGACATGATGATGGAAATGCACAACACAAATAAAATGATCTCCTTCCTGGTCTTTCTGATTTCTTTTACTTGCATTCTGAACGCTCAGAAAGGTGATCTGGAATTGCTTCAGAATGAAATTAAAAGGCTGGAACAGATTTCAGGCGGAACGGTAGGGGTGGGAATCATACATCTGGAAAATCATACCCAACTGATGTTCAATAATGATCAAACTTTTCCCATGGCCAGTTGCTTCAAAGTGCCTGTTGCCATCAGATTATTACAACGTGTTGAGGAGGGTTCACTTACCCTGGACAGTATGATCAATGTGACCGCCCGGGATATCCATCCGGGTAGCGGAACCATTTCACGCCTGCTTGATGATCCCGGGGTGTCATTGTCGGTATTAAACCTTCTCGAATTAATGATGCTCATCAGTGATAACTCAGCTGCCGATTTATGCCTTGAATTGTCGGGTGTACCGGTAAGTGTAAATGAAATGTTGCACAGCAACCATATTGAAGGATTATCGGTGGACCGGCCCACATTGGCTTTAATTGCCAATTGGCTGGGAGCTCCTGTAGCCGCTGAACAGAAAATGACCATGGATGAATTTCGGGAAGTGGTAAAAGCGGTTAACGAGGTGCAACAAAAAGAATCGATGGAAAATTTCTCAAATGACCCCCGTGACCAGTCTTCACCGGGGGCAATGGCTTTATTGTTGCAATTGCTATGGAACGGTCAGTTATTGAATAAAGAATATACCGATTTGCTGCTGGATATCATGTACCGTTGCGAGACCGGCGAGTTACGCATTAAAGGCATTTTACCACCAGACATCAGAGTGGCTCACAAGACAGGAACCATAGGTAAGACAGCCAATGATGTAGGCATAATTGACCTTCCGGATGACGCAGGCCATGTAATTGTTACGATCTTCGTTAAGGATTCGGCAATGGATGTTGCCGACCGTGAGAAATCGATTGCTCACATAGCCCGCGCCGTTTATAACTATTTCCTGTTTCATAAGACGGAATGATCGTCTATTACCTCATAACCTTATAAGGGTCGTAATCACGATTCATTTCGAAACGCATCCATGTCCAGAATCCACAGGTTAACCTTTTCCGGCTTAATTGTTTAAATCGGACCTGGAAGGTTATCTTCCCAGGTATGACTTATGTCTTTCAATTCTGAATTTGACCTCAGGGTAGGGGTCCTTGATTTGAATAGACTGCAGAGGTCCCGAAGGACAATCAAGATCAATAATAGCAATTACGGAGGTAGGTGGGATGGAACTGAAGGTCTGCCAGTAGGCTTGAATTTGGTCGACGGCGATTTCAATCTTTTCACCCGTCACCACGGTGAAGGTTTCTTTCATCTTTTAGGCGTTTTAATAAAGTGAAATTAACCTGGAAGGGGTTCAGGTTCTCTTTGGCAGGTATTCAAGGTACAAATTCAGTGCCGTAATGTGCTAATACCCCAAAACTATAAGAAGTTATATTGAATTTTAACTTTTGGATGGGTTCGATAGCTCAAACGAAGCGATTGTCCGGATGGTTAAAACTCACTTCCTTTTTAAATATCTGGAACCGAAGCTTATACGGAATGCCAGCCCAAAGCAATTACCATTTGAGAGCGGACCTAAACCAAAAATTTAATAGTTCTACGATTTAAAGGGATGGCGTAAAATTCCTAACTTGAATTGACACAAAATGATAGCCAAAAAATCGAACAAACAATGAATCTGATTCTCCTTTTCTATGTAGCATTCCCACTACTTAATGGAATAGACATGGATAGGAGTGGGGCAACGACCCAGGGTGCCGTGTCTTATGAATCCAGTGTTTATATTGAGGTTGCTTATGGATTGAAATATACACCACAGGTGGATATTGTAACCCTGAATGCAGCGAATCAGGAAACTTTTAATTTGATCAATCAGGCAACCCTTTACAATTGGTTTA
>JAGQWZ010000342.1 GCA_020436835.1 Saprospiraceae bacterium
AAAAGCTCACTTTGTTACATTGATTTTAGAACGCTGCAAATATAACCGAATTTGGTACAGTAGCTCTGTTAGCGTCTTGTTAATAAGTACTATAGAGTATTGGAATATCGACCAGGAGTTTAAAAGCTTCTATCAACCCATCCATTCTTTGAAATAAAAAAAGCCCACGAATTAACTACGTGGGCTCTTACTAAAATTTTTTAGGTTATATCTCAAGAGGTATTACCTGCCAGTTTAGTTGAGTTTGAAAGTAGATTTACCGGCCAGATAGCCTTTGTTGTAAACCTCTACGGCATAGAGACCTTTTTCCAGTTCGTTTTCGGACTGCCAGCTGAGACAACTCATGGCATCCGTTCCTGTGTACATTAGTTCTTTAGCTTTGGTGAATGCAACTTCATCACCGGATTCGATATTGGTGATCACTCCGCTACCCAGACTTTCTACCTGGATCGTTTCGCCCGTTGGGTTAATTATGCGTACATAAAACTCCTCATTTCCGGGATCGGAAACAACATTCTCATTGGCTTTAAAACAGATCTTCAGAAGATCAACATTCTTGGCTGCTCCCCTTTTTACTTCTTTTCCACTTGATTTCAATTTGTATCCTTGCACATCAATATCTGTGACATTTATCACAGACGCCCGGGTCACTTTCTTGCTCAGCATGTCTTTCTCCTCGGTTAGACCTTCTTTCTCTTCAATCAGAGCGGCTTTCACAGTTAGCAGTTCGTCGTTCATTTCCCGCTGGCTGTTCACTTCATCCGTAAGGATATCCTTCTCTTCGGTCAATTTTTGATTGTTGGCGGCCAGCATTTCGTTTTCTTCGCGTAATTTGGATAGTTCGGCTAAAGCAGATTCAGCTTGTTCCTTCAGCATTTTGATCTCTTCCCGGGCAGCTGCCAGGTTTTTCCTTGAAGACAATAAACCGCTGATCTGGTCTTTCTGCTTCTTTAACTCTTCCTTCTGAGTCTCAATCATAGCGTTCAATTCGGTGTTGTCACCCCGTAGTTCTTCCAGGTCGGCCAAGGCTTCGTAGTACTCTTTTTCGAGTTCCGCTTTTACCTGGGCAGCTTCGTCAATCTCCATCTTATGCTTTTCGATCAACTTGTCCTGCTGCGTGTTGTTGTAGTACAACCAACCAATGATTCCCAGTAGTGCCAAAATCGTAATGGAGGCTACCGCAATCAATTGGGTTTGCGAATTTTTTTGACTCATTTTCAATGAATTTTGAAATTTAGTTATAAATAAGGCTTTGGTAATAAACGTCAACGTCTGTATTTGATTGTAAATTGGTGCTGAATTTTTATTACATCCCCGGTAAAATCGCGCCGAAATGCTAGAGAACGTACAGATCTATAATGTATTATTTATTGACCTCGAAACAGTTAGTGGTAAATCATCTTACAGTGAGTTGCCTCCAAGGCTGCAGGAGCATTGGTCAAAGAAGGCTCAATTCGTGGACCGCAGCCTGGCTGGAACCGATTTGGATGATGAGATGATCGCCAAATTATACCAGGAACGCGCTGCCATCTATGCTGAATTTGGTAAAATAGTCTGCATCTCAATAGGTTATATCCATCGCACGACCCGTGAATTTCGCATGAAATCTTTTGCCAGTCACGATGAGAAGGCACTGTTAGAAGAGTTTATCGAATTGGTGTCCCGGTACTTTTATGATGCGGACGAACATATGATCTGTGGCCATAACATTCGTGAATTTGATATTCCCTACCTCTGTCGCCGTCTCGTTGTGCATGGTCTGATGCTACCCCCCATCTTGAGTCTAGCGGGAAAGAAACCCTGGGAGACCATGCATCTGGTGGATACGATGCAACTCTGGAAATTTGGAGACTTCAAGAATTTTACCTCCCTGGATTTACTGGCAGCAGTCCTGGACATAGATACACCGAAAGACGATATTGACGGTAGTATGGTAGGCAGGGTCTATTGGGAGGACCGCGATCTGGAGCGAATTGCTAAATACTGTGAGAAAGATGTGCTGACAGTTGCCCAGGTACTGTTGAAAATGAAAGGAGTGGATCCCATTCAGGCAGAAAAGGTGGTCACCGTATAGATCGACGGGGCTGATCATCTCTCATATTATCCTACTTTTAATGTTTGAGGGCTTTTTATCTTTGCTGCCATGAAACACTTAGTTGCACCTTCTCTTCTGGCTGCTGACTTTATGGATTTAAGGGCAGCGGTGGAGCTGGTAGATAGCAGTGATGCAGACTGGATGCATATCGATATTATGGATGGCGTATTCGTGCCGAATATTTCCTATGGATTTTCAGTCGTAGCTCCTGTGGGTAAAGTGAGTAAAAAGCCGTTGGATGTTCATCTGATGATCGTCAACCCGGAAAAATACATTGAAAGGTTTCGGGATGCCGGAGCGGAAAACATCACAGTGCATGTCGAAGCATGCACCCATTTACACAGTACCGTCCATCAAATCAAAGAGACCGGAGCCAGGGCAGGAGTGGCGCTCAACCCACATACGCCGGTATCTTTTCTTGAGGATATCCTGGAAGATCTGGATCAGGTGCTGGTCATGTCGGTTAATCCTGGATTTGGGGGGCAGAAGTTCATTTACCGTTCGCTGCATAAGATAAGGCAACTGAAAGCAGAGATCGTCAGCCGTAATCTCCCTACGCTCATTGAGGTCGATGGAGGAATCGGCTTGCAGAATGCCGAGGCAGTGCTGAAAGCCGGGGCAGATGTGCTGGTAGCGGGAAGTTCAGTCTTCAAAGCTGATGATCCCGCTTCGGTGATTACCAAATTGAAAACCATAGGTCTGGATACCATGATCGTCTAAACCACGTTACAAAAAGATCTAAACCGGCTGCATGCGCTATACCTTTACCTTACTTGTCTTTTTTGTATTCATTACCCTGGATCTTTATGGCCAGACGGCTACAGTGATCGGTAATGTGACGGATATGGTCACTGAGGCTCCTATTGAACTGGTGACTATCTACGTGGAAGGCACCAGCCGGGCGGTTGAATCCGATGAGGATGGTTACTTTCAGATATCCGTGACGGTAGGAGAATCGAATGAATTGGTCTTCAGCCGGATCGGTTACAAACTCACCCGGTTTGAGGTCGAGGCACTGCAGGAAGGAGAGACGGTCAGGCTGAACGTACAACTCGTGCCCATGAATTCCGGGCTGGAGGTTGTCGTCACGGAAAGCCGGGTTGAAAACCTGGGCATGGTCAAAGAAGAGGTAGAGGAACTAAAATTACTTCCTACTACCACGGGAAACCTTGAATCCGTTCTACCTCACATCGCCCTCGGTACCAGCGGAGGTACCGGAGGTGAACTAAGTTCTCAGTATAACGTGCGGGGTGGAAACTATGACGAAAATCTGGTCTATGTCAATGATTTTGAAATCTACCGGCCGCAATTGATCCGGGCAGGACAACAGGAGGGACTTTCTTTTCCTAATATTGATTTGATCCGTAGCCTTTCCTTTTCTTCCGGAGGGTTCCAATCCAAATACGGAGACAAGTTATCGTCGGTATTGGACATTAAGTATAAGCGTCCGGATTCTACCGCTGCATCGGTGGGCCTGAGTTTATTGGGAGGCTCAGCACATCTGGAAGGTAGTAAACGATTGGGCAAGGAAGAATACCGGAGATTTCGATACCTGTTAGGGGCGCGGTACAAAACCAATGCCTACCTGCTGGGTTCGCTTGATACCAAAGGAGAATATATTCCCAATTTTCTGGATGTACAGGGTTATTTCACTTTTGACATTAGCCGGGACCTCCAGTTGGGACTGCTGGGGAATTTTAATGAGAGTGTTTATAAATTCCGGCCCACTAACCGCTCAACGGCATTGGGGCTGATTGATTTTGCCCTTCAGCTCAATTCTGAATTTGAAGGAGCAGAGCTCGATGACTTTACGACCGGTCTGGGAGGCGTCTCCCTGACCTATTTACCCGACCGTAAAAAGAATCCTTATTTTCTTAAACTTCTGGCTTCGGTATACCGGGCAGAAGAGAGTGAAAAATTTGATATTCTGGGCTATTACCGGTTGAGTCAGATTGAAACCTCTCTGGGCAGTGAAAATGCCGGTGAAGAAGTCTTTGTATTGGGGACAGGTGTACAGCATCTCTATACCCGCAATTTTCTCCAGTCGACGGTAGCTAATATCGAACACCGGGGCGGCTATGAGTTGCAACTCGCCAATGATCTCAATCTTAGCAAGAGCCATTTTTTTGAATGGAGTGTAAAATACCAGCAAGAAAATATTTTTGATCGTATCAATGAGTGGGAGAGGTTGGATTCAGCCGGATATTCATTGAATTTCAATGAAGAAAA
The DNA here is from genome assembly GCA_020436835.1 of Saprospiraceae bacterium. Lineage (GTDB taxonomy): Bacteria > Bacteroidota > Bacteroidia > Chitinophagales > Saprospiraceae > JABDMH01. Next base: position 4,325 of record JAGQWZ010000342.1, read on the forward strand.
AGTAGAGGTCAAAAATGTATTGAAGACCAGAAACGAACTGGTATCCAGCCGTATTTCCGGATTTTTCCAGAACACCTATACCTTTCAGAAACCGGGAGAAAAGGAAATCCGACTCACGACAGGGGTGCGCGCTGCCTATTGGGACCTCAATCATGAGTATCTGATTTCTCCCCGGGCGCAGCTGCTTTATAAGCCCCTTCTGTGGAAACGGGATATTTCCTTTAAACTGGCGACCGGTTACTATGCCCAATCTCCCTTCTATCGTGAACTGCGACGCCCGGACGGAACAGTAAACCGGGATCTCAAATCTCAAAAGTCAATCCATGTAGTAGGAGGGATGACGCTCGATTTTGAATCCAAAAACCGCCGGTCGACGAAGTTTCGTATGATCATGGAGGCCTATTATAAGAGACTTTGGGATCTGGTCTCCTACGATATTGACAATGTGCGCATACGCTATTCCGGGGAAAATGATGCACAAGGTTATGTGATGGGCATTGACATGCGACTCAATGGCGAGTTCGTCAAGGGAGCGGAGTCCTGGATAAACCTTTCCTTTCTTCAGGCACGTGAGGCCCTGGATGGAGTACAGCATGAAAAGATCTCCGAGGGTGGCAAGAATCGCAAGGATGTGAAATACGTACCCAGACCGACGGACCAGCTAATGACGCTTTCGGTATTTTTTCAGGATCATCTCAGGAGAAATGAAAATCTCAAAATGCATTTTAATTTCACTTTTGGAAGTGGATTGCCCTTTGGAGTTCCCGACAACAATCTGATCATTAGGAATCCATTCCGGTTCAAAGAGTATCATCGCGTTGATATCGGTTTTTCAGCTTTGTTATACAATGAGAGCTGGGCCGCGAAACACCCTCATCATTTCCTTGGTTTTACCAGGAATACGTGGGTCAGTGTCGAGGTGTTTAACTTACTTCAGGTAGCTAACGTAGCTTCCAATACCTGGATCAAGTCGATTTATAATGTCCAGTATGCCGTCAAGAACTTCCTGACATCACGTCGTATAAACGTGCGTTTGAAGGTCGATTTTTAGATTGCGGATCCGGGATCTTTGCTCTCCTGGTTTCGTCGAAAATTAAAAATTGGCATAACCGGTGCTTGATTAAAAGAAATGTGTACCTTTGCGCCCTTCGTTGAAATCCTGGTGTTCGCGAGTCGGATTATTCAGGTATGGTAAAACCAATTAAATTTTAACCAATGGCAGTAAAAATCAGATTGCAGCGGAAAGGCCGCAAAAAATTCCCCTTCTATCACATCGTAATTGCAGATTCAAGAGCCCCCAGGGATGGTAAATTTATCGAGAACATCGGTATCTATGATCCTATGACTAAACCGGCTACCATCGAGTTGGACCGGGATAAGGCTTTTGATTGGATGCAAAAAGGAGCACAGCCTACCGAAACAGTGCGGGCAATTTTACGTTTTAAGGGTGTACTTTACAAGAAACACCTGATGGATGGTGTTGCCAAAGGGGCTTTGACCGAGGAGCAGGCATTGGCTAAATGGAATGCCTGGATTGAAGACAAGGAGTCACGAATCAGAAAGCGCAGAGAAGAAACGGCAGCAGAAAAAGAGGCCTTTAGAAAAGCGGTAAGCGGTACAGTTCCAAAGATCGTAGTGAAAGAGGAAGAAACTCCGGCAGCGGAGGCCGATGCGACAGAAAGTGAAGCCCCGGTAGAGGAGGAAACTACAGAAACGGCAGCGGAGGAATCTCCGGCTGAACCAACAGCGGCAGAGGCTCCGGTCGAAGAAACTCAGGAAGAAGTGGAAGATAAAGCAGAGACAGCCCCGGCCACGACGGAAGATGCTCCGGCAGAAACGCCAGCGGATGCCGCACCGGTCGAAGCAGAAGAAACTTCCGAGGAAGTGAAAGAAGAGGCAGCCCCGGCTGCGGAGGAACAAGCTCCGGAGGCTTCCGGCGATGCTGCAGAAACAAACGAAGAGGCTTCTACTGAGGAAACCCCTGCTGAGGACAAAAAGAACACAGACGAATCCTAAGTCAATTAGGAGATTGTAGAGCTTTTAAGTATATTAGCTCGACCAATTAATTCGGGAAAATATTTGGACCTAGTAGCCCTTTGATGTGCTACTAGGTTCGTCTTTATAGGACCATTACAACCAGAGAAATATGAAAACCTTACAAGATCAGTATATTGAACGCCTTGAAACGATAAAGGATGCTATTCAGGAATCCGATGAGCTGGTGGCTTATCTGGATGCGGAAGAAGAGGAGGATTATCTGAAAATGCAGGACAAATTTGAAAGGTATATCAATGAACTTTATGAAGATGTCGCTGCTGCCGATCCGCTGGAACTTTTTGATCTCGAAGAGCGATTGATCGATCCTGCTTTCGAAGGACTTTTCTTTCCCCGGTTGCTGGGCTATGCCGTTTTAAGAGGTGACTTAAACGACAATTACAAATATGTAAGACCTCAGGAACATTTTAAGCAGATCCTGATGGCTATGATCAATTCACCTTATTTTGATATGATCAAAATGAGGGTTGGACAGGCCATTCAAATTGGATTTGCCCTGAGTAGTGATATCTGGATCACCAATTTGCTGGAGGAAATTGAAAATAAAAATGTCAAGCAATTCCTCAACGCGCAGAAAATTGATCGTTATCATGTGCTGAATAACCGGAGATCAGGATACCTGCGGTTCCAGAAACAATTTCAGACTACGAACTTTCAGTCGACTGATTTTCCCGGCAATATTGGGGAGATGACCAGTGGATTTGGTCTGTTAAGGAAATTCCTGGAATACCGGATTAAATCAAATTCCGATCACAGCAGCTATCATGAAGAGCTGTTGAAGCTTTTGGAGAATGAAAGCCTCCATGGGAAAAATCATGATCACATTCTTTCGCTCGTTATTAATTTCATCCCATTTGAGGGAAAGAACCATGACCGGTTATCCAAAGTTTTAAATAAGTTGCGAAAGGAGGATGACCATTTTAATGAAAGATATTTTGAGCTTTTACATAAGCACCTGACCTCTGATCTGCCTTATAGCCCTGAATGTGATACCCGGGTTTACAATCTGCTTGATCATGCAAATAAGGATGATATGGAGACGTATTATTCCGCAGTTTCCGTACTGGCAGCAAAAGGATTCATTCATGAAGACGCCAGGGAAGCGGTTAAACAACTGTATACCCTGTACGATGGGTTATCGACGATCAATGGTTGTTTAAGACACGCTATGCTGAGTCAGTTTGTCCATGTATTACGCAATTTGTCTCCGGAAGAATATGCAGATTATTTCGAACTCAATAAGACCTTCATTGCTTATATGGATATTTTCGATTTTCAGCAATTCAACCAGTCACTTAAAGAGGAGTCAATTATCTATGTGAAAAAATTGCTGAAGAAATATACGGACAAGAGAGGTCGTGATTATCAGGACATAAAAAAGTTTGTAATTCCCACTTTTCAGGATCTAGGTTTTATGAAGGAGAAAGAAGTGATGGAATTATTTAAAACCCGTCGAAAGAAAAAATCTGCTTAGGTTAATTTGCCGAGGCAATTATTTTTCTTCACCTATGTTCAGTCCTCGAATTCAAAACGATATCCAACCCCACGGATTGATTTAAAGTATTTGGGTTCTTTGGGATTTTCTTCGAAATATTTTCGAAAGGATAAAATAAAATTGTCGATCGTGCGGGTGGAAGGATAAACATCATAGCCCCATACGGATTGGAGGATCTCCTGTCTGGACACCACATCATTTTTTCTTTCGATCAGTAGCTTCAGAAGCATGGCCTCTTTTTTGGTTAAATTTATCTCCCCCAGATTAGTGGTGGCCGTATAATTTTTAAAATCGATTGAATATTTGTCAAACTGAAATGAATTTAATGATTCTTCGATTTCGGGAATGGTACGTTTAAAGACATTTCTGATACGCAATAACAACTCCTCCAGGTGAAAGGGTTTTGGCAAATAATCATCAGCGCCCAGACGAAGGCCCTGCAACCGGTCAGGGGTGGTGTCTTTGGCGGTAAGAAAAATGATCGGGGTCCTGGTGTCGGTCAACCTGATTTGTTCACACACCCTAAATCCGTCAATACCGGGCAACATCACGTCCAACAGAATTAAATCAAAATGCTGGTTGGAATAAATATCAAGCGCTTGCCGTCCGTCGTCAGCCACGACCGTTTCATATCCTTCCAATTCGAGATTAAGTTGTATCGTCTCCTGGAGGCTTTTTTCATCTTCGACAAGTAAGATTCTCATGTGATAGCTTTCGGTAAAGTTATCCTAAAAATACAGCCTTTCGGATCGTTGTCAAATAATTCAACCTTTCCCTGGTGAAATTCCATCATCTTTTTGACAATAAACAGTCCGATTCCGGTGCCATGCGTGTCGCGGGTATCCTCCTGCCCCGACCGGTAGAATTGATCAAAGATCTTCTTCTTCTCATCGTCCGGTACGCCCGGACCTTCATCTATTATGTCAATAATGAGGTCGTCTTTTATCTGACTTGTTTCTACGATAACCCTTCCTCCGGCAACACTGTATTTGGCCGCATTCTCTATCAAATTATAAAAGGTAGAATGGAGGCCGATCCTGTCAAAATTTCCAACTAAATCTTTATCAGTAAATTTTCTAATGAATTTGAGGCCTTCAAATCTATGCGATATATCGGTAATGACCCCATCTAAAAGATCATGGATATTCACGGGCACCAGATTTACCTGGTAGGATTTCTCAAGCCGGGCTGACAGCAATAAATTGTCGATCAGATCGGAGAGACGACTGGTCTCTTTCAGTCCATGATCAATTAGCTTGGTTTGTTGTTGCCGTTGCAAATGCCTTTTTTGGAAAGTTTCCAGAATAAGACCAATGGATGCCAGCGGTGATTTAAGTTCATGGGTAATTGCCAGCAGGAAATTTCTCTTTTGCCGGATTATATCAATTTCTCGGGTATATCCCCTGTTGATAAACCATATACCGATGATCAGGGCAATTACGAAAAATAATCCTTCACCCAGTATCATTTTTTCCTGCCTTCGATAATGCCGGGTGACCAGCGCTATATCCTCGTCCAAATTGATATTCCGGTGCAAAGCCCGCTCTTCCAACAGGGCTATTTGAGTTTCATAATTGGCATCGTTTTGTTCTTTTAACAGAACTCCCCACCATATGAGCGCAAGAAGCATATAGCCTGCAATGATGTGAGACAGGATCCTCAGATTCTTTGTACGGTAACTATCCAATTTATTTTAGTCTGATTCAGAAACAAAGATCGATTGCTTTTTTGATTTTGCCGGCTGCGATTTCCAGCGTTTTTTCGTCATGTGCATGGGAAATGAATCCGACTTCGTATCCTGACGGACCGAGATACACTTCATTGCGGAGCAGAGACAAATGGATTTTCTTAAAATACTGCATGCCCTCCGAATCTATCTGATCCGCTCTTCTGATCACCTCTTTGCTGAATTTCATCCAAAAAATGGATCCCAATTGTACGATATGCATCGGATATGCCCTGGATTCAATATACCCATTCAGATAATTGACAAACTGCTCCGTCTTGATATTCAGGTCGCTATAGAAGCCCGTGGTCAGGACCTTACGCAGGGTAGCATGCCCGGCGGCCATGGCAACCGGATTGGCTGATAAAGTACCTGCCTGATAGACATTCCCCTCCGGACTAATGTGCTGCATAATTTGCCTGCTTGCTCCGAAAGCCCCTACCGGTAATCCCCCTCCAATGATCTTTCCGAAAGTGAGAATGTCCGGTTGAATATCGTAGTGACCGGCAGCACCTTCAAACCCAATGCGAAATCCGGAAATCACCTCATCAAAAATGAGAAGAACACCGTGTTTCGTGCACAGGTCCCGCATGGTTTTCAGGTATTCCGGTCTTTGTACTAACAAGCCATTATTGGCAGGGACAGGTTCGATAATAATAGCGGCTACATCCTGATGCGCTTTCAGGGTTTTTTCCAGAATTTCTTCATTGTCCAGGGGAAGAACAATGGTTTCAGCTACAAAGGAAGGAGGAACTCCAGCGGAGCTACTCACTCCAAATGTTACCAGTCCGGACCCCGCCTTGACCAGTAATGAATCGACATGGCCATGGTAGCAGCCCTCAAACTTGATTATTTTTGTTTTCCCGGTCACCCCCCGGGCTAACCGTATAGCCGACATTACTGCTTCTGTTCCTGAACTCACAAACCGGATCTGATCCAGATATCGATGATGCTTCAGGATGAGTGCTCCGAGTTCGTTGCCCAAACGTGTCGGAGCACCAAATGAAGTACCCTGATCCACAGTGTGATGGATGGCTTCTCTGACCTCCGGATCATTGTGTCCCAAAATAAGTGGTCCCCAGGATGCACAAAAGTCTATGTATCGATGGTCATCCTCACAGGTGATATAGCAGCCGGAACCATGCTTGATAAATAATGGAGGGCCCTCTACCGACTTGAAAGCCCGTACCGGTGAGTTCACGCCTCCTGGAAAATATTTTTTTGCCTCTTCAAATAATGTCGCAGACATCTTTCTTTCTGGAAAATCCATCTTTACTGATATTTTTTTTCAAATGTCATTTTTCTGCTTTTAGTCCGAGAAAGGACTGAGATTTGGCTATATTCGCCGTAATACATCACACAGATCCGATTGATTGTTGCATGAGCCAGACCCTAAAGTTGTATATCCCCAAAGTACTGAGCGAAAATAAGGTAGTCTTATTAAAAGGTATAGGAACCTTGAGAATAAACTACCGGTCGGCTGTAATAAATCATGATCTTTCTGTGATTAGTCCTCCAAAAGAAGAGATCTACTTTGTGCCCGGAGACGAACCCAAGATAGACCCGGTGCTGGTCAAGATCGTGGAATTGATTACCCAGGTAGACCGGGAAGAAGCTACGGATCTGGTTTATTCCTTCATGAAGGATCTTCAGAATGAGCTCAGGATCAAAGGGATACTTTCTTTTCCCAGTGTTGGCTGGATAAAGCAGGATCGTTGGGGTAGTCTTTTCTTCGAACCTGCTTCCGAGTACATTTCCATAAATCGTTATTTTGGTTTAAACCAGGTCAAACTTCCCGAAGCTTTGACCAAAGCCGAGCAGGAAGTGTTGGCTGATCTTAAAGAGACCGTGCATGAAGGAAAGACCGAAAGATCTTTTGTAGGTGAAGGTCAGGGCAAGAGGAGATGGGGTTTTATTATCACAACGCTGCTGGTGCTGGTGGCTGCGATCTCATTCTTGTGGTTTGGACTGGGAAGACAGGATCCAATCACTGGCAAGGATACTATGGTAGAGCATGTCGAGCCCAGTAAAGACCAATCGAGTGCTGAAATACCATCGCAAACGAACGAAGACGATTTTGAGATGCCGGAATTTAGAGAGGTGGGACCAAATTTTATACCGGTCTTTGAAGGACTGGATGAGATCATGGATTTTACAGAGGAAGATGCAAAAGAATGTGTGGTTATCGTTGGTGCATTTACGCAGGCAGGCAATGTTGATAAGATGCGAGAACGCATTGACGGTACTTCTTACGAACCGGTCGTCATTCCCGGGGATCGTCTCACCAAGGTGGGTCTCAAGGTCAACTGTGATGAAAATCCCCAGTCCACGCTGGATTGGGCAAGAAGAGAATTTGATCAAAGTGCCTGGCTATATCGGAAACCTCTGTAGCTTTGCCCTATGATATCACCGGGATCAATTCCTCTATTGAGGCACTACCAACCCGGCAAATTTATCCTGATTGCCGGACCATGTGTCGTTGAAAATAAAAGCATTTCCTTCCGGATCGCCGAGGAGCTGCTCATGCTGACCGAAAAATGGAAGGTGCCACTGATCTTCAAGGCATCTTACCGAAAAGCGAACCGGAGCCGTCAGGACTCCTTTACGGGAATTGGTGATGAGCAAGCATTGGCAGTTTTAGCTGATATTCGCCAACAATTAAAGGTGCCGGTAATTACCGACATACATAGTGAACCGGAAGCTGCTATGGCAGCAAATGTGGTTGATGTTTTACAAATCCCGGCCTTTCTTTGTCGTCAGACCAGTTTGTTGGAAGCGGCAGCTGAAACAGGTAAATGGGTGAACATCAAAAAAGGACAGTTCCTCAGTGCATCCGCTATGCAATTTGCCGTTGAAAAAGTGGCGAAGATGGGCAACGAGCAGATTTTGGTGACTGAAAGAGGCACTACATTCGGGTATGAAGACCTGGTTGTGGATTTTCGCGGATTACCAATTATGCGATCGTTCGCCCCGGTTATTTTAGACTGTACTCATAGCCTGCAACGACCGAATCAGCGTGCCGGAGTCACCGGAGGGCAACCTCAGCTAATTAAAACAATAGTACGCGCCGGGGTGGCAGTAGGTGTGGATGGCTTATTCATAGAAACGCATCCGACCCCTCAGGAGGCTTTGTCAGATGGAGCCAACATGTTGCCATTGGATCAAATGGAGCGTCTGCTGATGGAAGCATTGTCAATTCAGGAAAGTCTGAACAGGTTATCCTGATGGTCCGTCAACTGCAGATCACACTCGATCCCGCTGACCTGGGCAATGAAGAAATGTTGCGGGACAAAATCTGCCGGGCTGCCGGTATACGGCCGGAAGAATTGGAGACCTTCACCATCGACCGGCGCTCGATTGATGCCCGCAAGAAACCAAAGTTCCTACTGCAGATATCCGTTTATACCGGCCATGATTACCCGGTTCCTCCCAAACCGGTGCGCGAATCATTTAAACCGGTGCACAGTGCGCCGGAGGTCTTGATTGTAGGTGCCGGTCCAGCCGGTTATTTTGCCGCCTTAAAGTGTCTGGAATCTGGCTTTAAACCGGTTGTCATCGACCGAGGTAAAGATGCTCAAAGCCGAAGGAAAGATCTGCGGGCCATTCAACAGTTTAGCATTGTCAACCCGGATTCCAATTATTGTTTTGGAGAAGGTGGGGCGGGGACTTACTCGGATGGGAAATTATACACCCGGTCTAAAAAACGGGGAAGCATCCAAAATGTCTTGCAGCTCTTGGTTGAACATGGAGCACATCCCGATATTCTAGTGGATGCGCACCCTCATATTGGCTCCAATAAGCTGCCACGGATCATCGCCAACATCCGGGATACGATCCTGGAGTTTGGTGGTCAGGTTTTATTTGAACACCGTCTGGAGAGTCTCGAGATCCATAACAGCAAGATCAGAAAGGTGGTCACCAATAAGGGAAGTTTCCCGGCTGAGAGGGTCATTCTGGCAACGGGTCATTCTGCCCGGGATGTGTACAGGCTTCTATTAAAAATGAATATTCGTATTGAGGCAAAACCCTTTGCCCTCGGAGTACGTATCGAACATCCGCAGCCGCTGATTGACAAGATCCAGTACGGAGCCAGCCCACGGGATGTCAACTTGCCCGCCGCGGCCTATCGTCTAAGCTGTACGCTGAAAGAAAGAGGTGTGTTTTCTTTCTGCATGTGTCCTGGTGGCTTGATTGTACCGGCAGCAACCGCTCCGGGTGAAATTGTAGTCAACGGAATGTCTCTTTCCCGCAGGGACTCCGCTTACGCCAATAGCGGGATGGTCGTCTCGGTGGCGGTTGATGATGCGATCAGACATGGCTATAAGGGACCCCTGGGATGTATGGATTTCCAAAGCAGCGTCGAGCGATCCATGTTTGAGAGTGGTGACGGTAGTCAAAAGGCTCCAGCCCAGAGATTAGGGGATTTTATCAAGGCAATAAAATCTTCCGAGTTGCCATCAACTTCGTATATTCCGGGGCTATTGTCACACAGGTTGGATCAACTGCTGCCAAAAGACATTTACGAACACTTAAAACGGGCTTTTACCTATTTTGGAGAAAGAATGCCTGCATTTATTACGAATGATGCAATTGCGGTTGGAGTGGAAAGCCGAACAAGTGCACCTGTTCGAATACCAAGACATCCGGACACCCTTCAGCATCCTCAAATCGAAGGTTTGTTCCCATGCGGTGAAGGAGCCGGATATGCCGGCGGCATTGTTTCTGCCGCCATGGATGGCCAGCAGGTGGTCGAGGCCATTGCCCGTTATAAAAATCAAAACTAGATGAAGGATGTAGTAGATTTGTTGGGGAGAATACTTTTGTCATTCATTTTTATCTACGAGGCCATTGATTCAATGCTTTACTTTAATAAAACTAAAGCATTGATGACTGCTTATGGGCTTACATTTCAACAGGATATTCTACTTATCGGGGCCATCATTTTACTCCTTACCGGAGGTACCTTGTTGTTAATCGGATACCGGATCGGTCTGGGGGCCTTGTTGTTAATGCTTTACTGGATACCAGTCACCTTTATTGTTCATTCTTTCTGGAATGATCCATTACCGGAACGCCGTCTGGAGTCGATTTTATTTATGAAAAATATCGCGATCCTTGGCGGGCTGATGTTTATGGCGGTAAATACCAGTGGAAAATACAGTATCAAAACGCTGTTAGCCAACACCCGGGTTCCGAAGAGATTTCGTTAGAGTCCACCTCCACAGTGCTTGCAGAAGCTGGCATCATTGTCATGTCCTTCTTTCCCACAATGAGGGCAAGCCTGGCCATTGACTTTCCTGCTTTGATTAATCATACTGGCTGAGACAATACCGGTCGGAACAGCAATAACCGCATAACCCAGTATCATCACTACGGCTGACATAAACTTGCCGATATTCGTCGAGGGAGTAATGTCTCCGTATCCAACGGTTGTGAGCGTTACAATAGCCCAGTAAATACTGGTAGGAATGCTGTCGAAAGATTCGTTGCGGCCTCCTTCAATTACATACATCATCGAGCCGATGATCAGGACCAATATGACAATGAAATACAGGAAAACAGCAATCTTTCCCTTACTTTGATTGATAGACTCCATGATCACATTACCCTGTGCCATGAAAGATCCCAGTTTGAAGATCCGGAAAACCCTCAACAATCTCAGGGCGCGGATCACGATGAGTGACTGTCCGGCGGCTACGAAAAAAGCCAGAAAGGAGGGAAGAATTGCAAGTAAGTCGATAATGCCATAGAAACTCAATGCATAATGTAACGGCTTGCGTACCGAATAGAGCCTGAGAATATATTCTATGAGAAAGATGATGGTCAGTATCCATTCAACCGTCCGGAAAAAGACCTGGTATTCGATCCGGTATGTCTCCACACTCTCGAAAAGCACTACCACAATACTAATAATGATAAAAAGAAAGAGAGCGACATCAAAGTTCCTGCCGGCTGCGGTGTCGGATTCAAAAATGATTTCGTAGATATGTGTGCGTAGTGACCGGGGTGGAGGAGAAATGTCGTTATTCTTCATGATTCATCTTCTTTTCCCCGCAATCCGGCATGCATAATCTGCCGAATCAACTGACAAGATATAATCATAGGGAGGAAGAAGAAGGAAAGTACCTGTTTGATTCTTTGTCGGGATGGCCTCTTTCGCCTAAATGATTAGTCAAGGCACTTCCCTTCCTGTTAAATGTCCGGAACTAAATATAGTTAAATTAAACAAACATCATATTCAAATATGAAAATAATTACCATGCATAGTACCATTTTTCCTGACTATCTGACCACGAATCACCGAACGTGGGTCTTCAGGTAATTTTGTTTGTATCATTGGCTTTTACAACCGGTAGAAACATCTATGGGGGCTGCAGCTGAAAGGAGGATTCCTTTCCATCAGACGAAATCAGAGTCTTTCCAGGTACGCTTTACCTCCTTGTATTCCGGAAGTTCCAGTGTGTCATCGGGATCATCTTCCTCTTCCGGGGGATCCTGATCATCCCTGTTATTGTCAGCTGACCGGTCTTGTCCCATCTTTTCCATTTCTTCTCTGATCTTACGATCTTCCCAATCCCGGTCTATGCCCGGAAATCCAAAAACCTCCACTGCCTCGGCAGCGATTCCTATGCCCCAACCGGCTACAACGACAAACGTTATCCAGGGCGGCATGCGCAAAACAAAGAATAATACCATAAGAAAAATGCTGGTGAACATCCAGGAGGATAGATGTTTGTAAAACCTTTTCATTTTTTGCACTTTCCTTTTGGCACGAAGGTATTTTTCCTCTTCGTTCATCATATACTTCCTTGTTTACTCTAACGCTTCAAATATTCATTTGTAAAACGACTTATCGGCCTTGAATTGTTCAAATCCCATAGATATTTATAGACTAATGTATCAATTTATACGGACGAAAGAGGACTGAAGTAAGCCAGGCTCCAAGAGAGACTCCGATTGCCCCCAGGGTTGCCGTGATCAGCACAACCAGAGGTCCGGAATCAAGGCTCAAAAGGGTCCCGATCATACCGGCAAGCTGATCCTCATTACGGAGATTGATCATCAGGGCCGGAAGTCCCCAGCTGACACCTCCCACAAGCAATCCAAAAAGCATTGCCTTGCCACCAGACATTCTGTAAAATGGCAGAATAAGAAAGGCAGATAAAAATCCCAGGGCCCAATTACCGAGATAAGAGAGTGCCAGCGTAACCAGAATCCAAATGATCAATACTAAAAAAGACTTCATGGCAGGATATTCAATTTAATTAAAGCCTTGTCATCCATCTCTGCCGCTCCATGTGGATGATCCAATTTATAATAATTGCCCTCTGCCCAGTCCTTGATCATATTTTTATAATAGGGACTGCCCGGATTTCCGGATTGGCCTCCCGGATATATTCCCCAGGCTTGAACAGGATCACTTAACTGTACGACCATGCGCCAGGACGGTCCGTGTGTTTCTTTGACGGAATTGAGTGCAGATGCAATTCCACCCACATCTATACCGATTTCCGAAAAGGCCGGGATCCGGCTAAGGTGATTTATTTTTACTGTACGGTATTTTTTCCAGGTCAGCTCGGAATCAGCAGAAAAAAGACTGTCAATTTCTTCCGTTGCATTTTCGAAGCTCTTACGAATTACGTCATCCGCATTTTCTTTTTCCTCTGTACCTACGATGTCAAAATAAGGATGTTCCGGATCTGACTCGATCAGATCAATGGTCTTCCATGTCTCGGGAAAGAGAATTTCTAACTGGCTTTCGTCCTGGTAGGTGTAGAACTCATCCCATAAGAGTCGATAAAACTCATCTTTCCAAATCTCAAAAATGATTGGGGATTGAGCATCTTTATCATAATAATAATTCCAGGATCCCAGCATTCCAATCCATTTATTATCGCCTTCTTTTTGTGCAATCGAATTGATTAACAGGGGAGTTAATTCGGCAGCAAGTTTACTGTAAGTACTGTTTTGTAAATCCTGCATTTTTTCCACCGTGATTTCGTTCATCGCGGACAGGGCTTCATTCAGTGTGCGTCCGCGGTAATCATCAAAATAACCATGGTATTTATAAGGATAGGTGGTATCGGTTGAATTCTGATTGGCACTGGATACGAACCCACGGGAAGGATTTTTTACAAAAGGCGTTTCATCAAAAGGGATATATCCGGACCAGTCGTTAGTTGAGGTATTTCCCGGCATAATGAATTGACCTTCATTTTCCGGTTTTATTGGCAGGTCTCCCTGTACTTTTAGTGCAATGTCTCCCGACTGGGAAGCAAAGGCAAAGTTTTGTGCCGGACTTTTAAATAGCCTTAGGGCATTATAATATTCGTCAAAGTTGTTCGCCTGATTTAATTGCCGGAAAGAACCGACGATGCAATTATCCGTGGCTAAATTTGGCAACCACTTTAGGGAGAGACTCCGCCCTTCTTCAATAAAAACAGGGCCCCAATCGGTCAATTTGATCGTATCATATACCGGGTCCGTGCCCTTGATCCTGAATTCCTCAATGTCTGTCTGGATCGACTTCGTTTGTCCATCGAGTATATATTTTTGCTGGGCGGAATCTGTCCATTCAATTTCATACAGGTCCGATACATCCATTCCGACATTGGTTTCACCCCATGCCACGTGATCATTAAATCCAATAGCGATATAGGGAATACCGGGTAAACTGACTCCATAGGCATTATATCCTTCTGTGCACATTTGCAGTTCATACCATATAGAGGGAAGCGTGAGGGATAAATGGGGATCATTGCATAAGATCGGATGCCCCTTAAGGGTTTTTTCACCCGATACCGCCCAATTGTTGCTCCCTATCGACGGGGGATAATCATTAATAAATTCACCCGGAAAAAAACCCAGACTTTTTATTTCCCCGGCTGGCTTTTTCGTCTGGAATTCCCATTTAATTTCTTTCGGAATAATTGGTGATTGCTTTGGATTCCAACGGGGAAATAATTCTTTAAATCGTTCTTCTCCGATCAATGCAAGTGTATTTGAAGCCATCAGGTCTTCATTCCGGCCACAGAGCATTAAATTCATGCTGAGCACCACCTGCGCGGTTTTTTCTATCGACCATTTTTCCGGTTTATAACCAAACAATTTAAACTCGAATGGATATTCGGCCGGCTGAAGTTGTGTTATATATTGGTTGATACCATCGACATACTTCTTCAGTAGTGTATATTCATCGCATTGTTGCCAACGGTCCGCAAATTTTTCAGCGGTCCGGGCCAAACCCATCCGGCGCATTCGTTGATCATTTGCGAGGAGATTTTCTCCAAAAATTTCCGCCAGTCTGCCGGCTGCCTGTCTGCTGGTAATGTCCATTTGCCAGAGCCGGTATTTTGCATGCAGATACCCCTGGATCATGACCAGATCTTGCTCATTGCCAGCAAAAATATGCGGAACAAGCCGCTCGTCGAGCATTACGGTGGCCGGTTCACTTAATCCATCGAGATTTATGGTCTGCTCTTTCCGGGGATTGGTATTTTCGGCATTCTTCCAAAATCCTGTAAAGGGATTGAAAAATTTACCGAGGGGCGGCAAAGTACCTCCGGAAGTTTCAATAGGAGATCCCAGCTGATAGATATAACCAAATAAAATTATTGCCGGAATAAATACTGAAAGAATTCTGTTCATCCGAATTTGACTTTCAGTTAAAAGTAAAGAAAGTATGCTAATCTCCTGCTGTCAATTTCGCTTTTTATCTACAGGGTATTCGGATCGGTCACAATCGATGGATTAGCCATTACCCAATACTCCCAGGCTTTAAGTTTTATAGGAGTGCCGGCAGAAATATTGTATTCTCTTTTGGGAAATACCTGGCTCATGCCATAAATGTCATGGGTTAAGGTGGTGGTAGCATCGTGATCGGTGCAATTGACCATGACGATTACCCGGTGGCCCTCTTTTTCCCGGATGAAGGCAAATATTTCATCTCCTTCATTTATCCGGATTAACTTGCCTCCATCATTGCCATTCCAGAGTGCTTTATTGTAATGTTTCAACTGAATCAACCGGGTATAAAAATCTTGCAAGGGATAATCTTTCCAATCGATCTGGTCTTTAGCGAAGAAGGGCAGTCTTTTTTCATTCCGTGCTTCTTGTCCACTATACAACAGGGGGATTCCTTCAAAAGTAAAAGCTAGCACAGACATCGCTTCAAGGGCATCACCCAGTCTTTCCGGGGCACTCCCCGCCCAACTATTTTCATCGTGGTTGGAAGTAAAATTCATATGATAATATCCGGCGGGATTTTTAGAACGGTCTTCTTTCAGGTATGCCTCAATGTCACTGGCATTTTTCTTACCGGCAGCAACATCATTGAGCAGATGATGGAAAGTCCATCCGTAATTTGCCTGAAAACAGGTCTCAAAATGATTGGGTTCGTCTTCCCATTCCGCCAACATGAAAACGGGTTTTACCTGCTCCAGAGCCGGTCTTACCTGGTCCCAGAAGTCGTTAGGTACAAAACCGGCCATATCACAACGGAAACCGTCAACATCGGCCGCCCGGAGCCAAAACTTCATCGATTCGATCATGGTATTTCGCATCGGGCCTACCTCATAGTTCAGATCGGCAACGTCATACCAATCGGTGGGATTCCCCTCATTGTCCAACGGATGAGTGATCGTATCGCCGCTATGGGTATACCATTCGGGATGCGTAGTGATCCAGGTATGATCCCAGCCCGTATGATTGGGTACCCAGTCCAGAATTACGTGCATATTCATCCGGTGGATCTCTCCGACCAGATCCCGGAATTCCTCAAACGTGCCAAATTCAGGATTTATCTTTGTATAATCTGCTACGGCGTAATAGCTGCCCAGTTCACCTTTGCGTTTGGTGATGCTAATGGGATACACCGGCATCATCCAGAGAATGTTAACCCCCATCTCCTGAAGTCGGGGCAGGTGCTTTCGGAATGCTTCGAAAGTTCCTTCAGGAGTGTATTGCCTTATATTAACTTCATAGATCATTGAGCTCCGAACCCACAGTGGGTACTTCATCTGCCTCACCTGAAACATCTTTGGAGCATCCTCCGTGGCTTCGCTCTCCGGTCCCTGCTTGCAACTGACTATGCTGCAAAAGCATAGCAATACAAGGATTCCCCGGATAATCTTTAATTGTCTCATTGTTTATACTTATACCACAAAAATAGAATTCTGAGCCTTATTTCCATTTGTTGTTCGATTTAAGCATCCATCTTTCTATAATCTGGCGTCTATAAAGCAGATCGCTGGAAATGATCAATAATATCCTTTGGGTCTAAATCTTCAAACGATTTTATGATCAGGTCAGCATCTTTAACCTGATCGGCAGAACCCATGCCTACTACGTGCATTCCTGCCTTTTTTGCCGCTTCAATACCATTGGCGGCATCTTCAAAGACAATAGCGGAAAAGGGTCCAACACCAAGGTCTGCTGCAATCTGAAGATAGATCTGTGGGTCAGGCTTTCCTTTCGCCACCGTATTGGCATCCAGCATCCGGTCGAAGAGGTGGGTCAGTTTGAGGCGTTCGATGGTACGTATCGCATTTTCACTTGATGAGGCTAATGCCGTTCTTAATCCCAACTCTTTGCTATCGCGGATAAATCTGATTACTCCCGGCAAAGTATCTGCCGGAGTCATATGCTTGATCAGATCCTGGTATATCTCATTTTTCTGATGCCTGAGTCTCTTCTTCTCCTGATCAGAAACACTTATTCCGGCCAGATCCAATAGGATATTTAGAGAAGTGGTCCGGTTGGCTCCTTTGAGATTTTCATTGTCTTCTTCTTGAAAATCATATCCAAAGCTTTTAGCCAGTTCTTTCCAGGAAAGGTAATGATAATGGGTTGTTTCGACGATAATTCCATCCAGGTCAAAGATGAAAGCACTTATTGACTTACTCACCGGAGTAAAGTTACTATTCACTCCAGTATTATCTGTACTTATTAAACATAAAGGTCCCTAATTACAGATTATTCAAGCATCGCCCGGATATTCCAATTAATATTTGTTTCCTCCCCACTGAATTGATAGAAATCAGTCCAACCGGGATTATTGTCACCAAAAAGGCCATAAATGTCTCCATTTATTTCTCTTGGACCCGGGTCGCAGCCGATCACCCTAAGATCGTTGTCGCCCGAATCCACTTCGAAGGTGATCCAAAGACCCTGGACGGGCACCTCTAAGTTGATCTCTATGGAATGCTTGTTCCACGAATTCCTTTTCGAATTGTTTAATTCTTTTTCATACAACAAGTCTCCCGGAATGCTGTCATCTGCCGGATTCCAGGTAAAGATCAACAGCTTGAGATTCTGCGGTTTCTGGGATAAGTGGTAGTCAATTTCCCGGATCTTTTTTCCCACCTGGCCGTGATCATTCAAATAGGTTGCGTTGAACTTGACGGAAGGGTAGGAGATACCTCGTGCTAAAACGGGAGCATTTTGATTAGGCCCGTCATAGTGAAGGGTGTCTTCAGTAATGAGAGGTTCTTCCTGGTCTTTTTGGCAGGAAACGAAAAGTACGAAGATGAAAAAGGGTAGCAATCTTGCCATAGCCATCGTTTGTTAGAAAACGGCAATTCATCCACAGGTGTTACCGCAGACCCACTTAATTAATTCTTATATTTTATTAACAAAATCTAAAGAAGGATGTAGCCGAAGGGCTTGTCACCGGGTAAACACCCATTCACGGTCCTTCGATAAATCAGGATTATACATATATCCTTCCAGGTTAAATCCCTTAATTTTTTCCGGATTGGTGATCTTGTTTTTGACAATATATTTTG